>CAZXAS010000127.1:0-8604 GCA_964638185.1 uncultured Steroidobacteraceae bacterium
GCCCGATGCTGACCACCACGCTGCCGTCCGACGCGTCGAAGGCGGGCCGGATGGGATTGGGCAGCGTCGTGTTCATCGTGTCCGGGGTCACTTGCGGTACTGCACCAGTGGTTGTTCGCGATGCTTCGGGTAGTCCTTGCGCAGTGGATGACCCTCGAAGCCCTCGTACAGCAGCAGTGCCCGCAGGTCCGGGTTGCCGCGGAAGTCGATGCCGTACATCTCGTGGCACTCACGCTCCATGTAGTGCGCGGAGCCGTAGAGCCCGGTGAGCGTGTCGACCGCGGGGTCCTCCGCCGTCACCGCGGTCTTGAGCCGCACGCGCACATGGTGGCGGGTCGAGTAGAAGTGCCAGACCACCTCGAAGCGCGGGCTGCGCGCGGGCCAGTCGACGGCGGTCACGTCGAGGAACAGGTCGAACTCGTGACACCTGAGCAGTTCGACGGTCGGCAGCAGGGCATCGCGCCCGATCGGCACGACCAGCACGCCATGGACGATGGCCGCCTCGGTCGCACGCGTGCCGAGTTCCTGCTGCAGGCGCTGGAAGACCGTCGTATCCAAGATCAGAAGCGCTCGCTGACGATGGGGTGTGGACTTGCGGCGATCTTGTCTTGCAGCCGCATGATGCCGTCGATGACCATCTCCGGGCGCGGCGGGCAGCCCGGGATGAAGATGTCGACCGGGATGATCCGGTCGATGCCCGCGACCGCGGCGTAGTTCTGGTAGAAGCCGCCGCTCGTGGCGCAGACACCGAAGGCCATCACCCACTTGGGCTCGCACATCTGCTCGTAGACGCGCTTCAGGACCGGTGCCTGCTTGTGCGTGACGGTGCCCACCACCATCAGCAGGTCGGACTGGCGCGGCGAGAAGCGTGGCAGCGCGGCGCCGAAACGGTCGGTGTCATAGAGTGTCGAGCTGACCGACATGAACTCCATCGCGCAGCAGGCGGTGACGAAGGGGTAGGGAAAGAGCGAGAACTTGCGCGCCCACCCGACCAGCTCGTCCTTGCGGGTGGTGATGTACTCGAAGGTCGAGTGCTTGCGCGCCGCCGGGGTGGTCATCGCGCACTCCCCGTGATGTCCTCGAGAAGGCCCGATTTCCACACGTACAGCATGATCAGCACCAGCAGCGCCATGAAGGCCGTGAAGATGCCGAGCATCAGGCCGGTCAGCGGCTGGGCGCCGAGCGCCCAGAGGATCAGGAACACCGTCTCGAGGTCGAACAGGATGAAGACGACGGCGATGCCGTAGTACTTGACCGGGATCGCCTTGACGTTGACGGCCTCGACCGGCGTCGCCCCGCACTCGAAGGGCTCGAGCTTGAGCGCCGTCGCCTTCGGCTTTGGCCCGAGCAGCCGGTTGAGCGCCAGCGTGATGCCGACGAAGCCCAGGATGGCCAGCAGATACAACAGGAAGGGGGCGTACTGGTTCATGGCGGCACTGCGGTCGCCGCTCGTCCCTGAGAAGCGTTCTCAGGTTTCTACCAACTCACCGCGGTGGGGGCAGTAGGGACTTGTACTGAATGTGTACAGTCAGGCCCGCAAGGGGGATTCAGCCGGGCTCGCCGGCGATCCCGGCGGATACCAGCGCCGCCACCTCCTCTGGTGCAAGCCCCAGGCCACGGAGGATCTCGATGGTGTGTTCGCCGGGCCGTGCGAGCTTGCCACCGCGCGTCGGGCGCTGCCCGTCGAGCTCGACCGGCAGCAGTGGCAGGCGGGTCGTGCCGCCGTCCGGGAGGGTCACCTCACCGAGGCCGCCGCTGGCGCACAGGTGCGGATCGTCGAACATGTCCTCCGGCTTGCCGATGGGCGCGAACGGCAGCCCGGTCTGTTCCAGCTTCTCCACCAGCGCCTGCTTTGTATACAGCCTGAACAGCGCGCGGACCTGGGGCAGCAGCGTGTCGCGTGCCTGGACGCGCTGGGCATTGGTCCGGTAGCGGGGATCGGCGCCCAGCTCGACGAGGTCGAAGGCCTTGCAGAACTTCTGCCACAGCGAGTCGGACACGACCCCGACGAACACCTGCTCGTCGTCGGCCGTTTCGAACACATCGTAGATGGCCCAGGCGGAGATGCGCACCGGCATCGGCCGGGCGGCCTCGCCGGTGACGGCCTTCTGCGCCATGTGCTGGCCGACGAGGTACACCGTGGTCTCGAACAGCGAGCTGGCCACCTTCTGGCCACGCCCGGTCCGGTGGCGTTGCTCGAGTGCGGCCAGGATGCCGATCACGCCGAACATGCCGCCGGCGACGTCGATGACCGAGGTCCCGGCCCTGAGCGGCCGCCCCGGTGGCCCGGTCATGTAGGCGAGCCCGCCCATCATCTGCGCGACCTCGTCGAGCGCGGTGCGGTGCTCGTAGGGGCCGGCGAGGAAGCCCTTCTCGGAACAGAAGATGAGACGCGGGTTGTCCCGGGACAGGTCCTCGTAGCCGAGTCCGAGCCGCTCCATGGCGCCGGCGCGGAAGTTCTCGACCACGACGTCGGCCTGGCAGGCGAGACGGCGCGCGACCTCGAGTCCCCGCGGCTCCTTCAGGTCCAGGCAGATGCTTCGCTTGTTGCGGTTGTACATGGCGAAGTAGCCGGCACCGGAGCCGAGCAGCTTGCGGGTCGCATCGCCGCCGACCGGCTCGACCCGGACGACCTCTGCGCCCAGCTCCACCAGGATGGCGCCGACCGCCGGACCCATGACCATGTGGGTGAACTCGACCACCTTCAGCCCCGCAAGGGGCAGGTCCGCCGCTTCCCGGCCGCTCATGCCGCGTGCACCGCGGGCGTCGCCGGCCGGAAGCCGAGCGGCAATCCGGCATCCGGCGTGAAGCCGTAGAGTTCCTCGCCGGGCAGGGCGTCGCGGACGATGCGCCGCACGGCGAGCAGCGCCGGCAGGTCGATGCCGGTCTTGAGGCCCATCGATTCCAGCATGAACACGAGGTCCTCGGTGACGATGTTGCCCGAGGCGCCAGGCGCGAACGGACAGCCGCCCAGCCCGCCGAGCGAGCTGTCGAAAGTGGTCACGCCCACCTCGAGGCCGGCCAGCACGTTGGCGAGCCCCAGGCCGCGGGTGTTGTGCAGGTGAAGGCCGGCGAAGGCCGCGTCGCCGACGACGTCGCGAACCCGTGTCACCAGGTCCTTCACCTGCGCCGGGTTGGCGTAGCCGGTGGTGTCCGACAGGCCGACTTCGTCGCAGCCGGCGGCCATCAGCGCCTCGGCGAGCCGCAGCACGGTCGCAGGCGGCACCGGGCCCTCCAGCGTGCAGCCGAAGGCCGTCGACAGTCCGCCCTCGAAGGTCGGGCGCGCGGCCGCGGGCAGGCCGCGGACCAGGGCCGCGATGGCGCGGATTTCCTCGAGCATCTGCGCATGGTTGCGACGGACGTTCTTGAGGCTGTGGGTCTCCGAGACCGACAACGGGATGGTGATCTTGTGGACGCCGGCCGCGACTGCGGCTTCCGCGCCCTTGAGGTTCGGCACCAGCGCCGCGACCGACAGGCCTGGTATGCCGCGGGCATGGGCGACGACCGCCGCGGTGTCGGCGAGCTGCGGCAGCAGCTTCGCGGGCACGAAGCTTCCGACCTCGATCTCGCGTACGCCGGCGGCGGCCTCGGCGGTCACCCACGCCAGCTTCGCCTCGAGCGGCATGACGGAACGGATGCTCTGCAACCCGTCCCGCGGCCCCACCTCGCTGATGAGCACGTCGATGGTCATTCAGTCGTCTCCCTGCTGGTCGAGGTAGATCCACGGGCGCGCCACGCGATCCCGGTCAAGGTAGGCATCGATGGCGCTGCGATCCTTGAAGGTCAGGTCGATTGCATCCAGGCCCTCGAGCAGCATCTCGCGTGCCTCGGCGTCGATCTCGAAGCGGTGCAGCATGCCATCCGGGCTCCTGACCTGCTGCGCCACGAGGTCGACCGTGACCCGCCTGGACTGCGGGTCGATCGCGATGGCGGCCGCCAGCCGATCGATGGCCGGGGCATCGAGGCGCACCGGCGCCAGGCCGTTGCGTACGCAGTTGAGCTCGAATATCGGGGCGAAGCCCGGTGCGACGATCGCGCGGATGCCGAATTCGACCAGCGCCCACACCGCGTGCTCGCGGCTAGAGCCGCAGCCGAAGTTCTCGCCGCCGAGCAGGATCTGCGCGCCCCGGTATTGCGGCTGGTTCAGGACGAAGCCAGGGTCGGGCTCGCGCCCGCCGATCGTGGTGTAGCGCCAGCCGGCGAACAGGCCGTCGGCGAGGCCGGTCTTGGAGACACTCTTCATCTCCCGCGAGGGGATGATCGCATCCGTGTCCACGTTTGCGCGGACAAGCGGCGCGGCGACGGCGGTCAGCGTCGTGAACGGCTGCATGGCTCAGGACCCTGCGCCGAAGCGTCGTGCATCGGCGATGTGGCCGGCGATGGCGCTGGCGGCCACGGTCTCGGGGCTGGCGATGTGGGTGCGCGTGCCGGGTCCCTGGCGACTCTCGAAGTTCCGGTTGGTCGACGACACCACGCGCTGGCCCGCCTCGAAGCTCTCGCCGCCGGCGTAGAAGCACATCGAGCACCCGGATTCCCGCCACTCGAAGCCGGCGGCGCGGAAGACCGCGTCGAGTCCCTCGGCCTCCGCCTGGCGCTTGACACTCATGGAGCCCGGGACGCAGATGGCCCGCACCCCGCGGGCGACATGGCGCCCCTCGAGCAGGGCGGCTGCGCGCCGCAGGTCCGAAATGCGGCTGTTGGTGCACGAGCCGATGAAGGCGGCGCCGATCGGCAGCCCCTCGAGCGGCGCGCCGGGCTCGAGCCCCATGTAGGCGAGCGCGCGGTCGTAGGCTTCGCGACTGGTTCCGCTGTCCTCGAGTGCGGGCACAATACCGGTCACCTCGACGGCGTGCTGCGGGCTCGTGCCCCAGGTGACCATGGGCGCCAGGTCGCCGACGTCGACCTCGATCTCGCGGTCGAAACGGGCCTCTTCGTCGGTGGCCAGCGCCCGCCAGCTCGAGACCGCCTGTTCCCACAGCGCGCCCTTCGGCGCGAAGCGCCGGCCTGACAGGAAGTCGAAGGTCTTTTCGTCAGGCGCGATGATGCCGGCGACCGCCGAGAACTCGGTGGCCATGTTGCACAGCGTGAGCCGCGCTTCGATCTCGAGCGCGCGAACGGCGGCGCCGGCGTACTCGACGACGTAGCCGTTGCCGCCGGCCGAGCCGTGGCGCGCGATCACCGCGAGCGCAAGGTCCTTGGCGGTGACGCCGGGGCCGAGTACGCCTTCGAAGCGGATGCGCATGGTCTGCGGGCGCGCGACCCTGAGCGTGCCTGTGGCGAGCGCGTGCTCCGCCTCGGTCGAGCCGATTCCCCAGGCGAACGCCCCCAGCGCGCCCTGCGTGCAGGTATGGCTGTCCGGCGCGACCAGTGTCGCGCCCGGCAGCACGATGCCGAGTTCCGGCGAGATCACGTGCACGATGCCCTGGTCGGGATCTCGCACGTCGAACAGGTGGATGCCGGCAGCCCTGGCCGTCTCGCGTGTCTCGGTGATGAAGGCTCGGCCGCCGGGCATGCGCGTGTCGTCGCCGCGACCCGGAAAGGTGTCGACGATGTGGTCCATGGTGCAGAACACGCGCGCCGGGTCGAGCACGCTGCGGCCCGCCTGGCCGAGGCTCTTGAGCGCGATCGAGCCAGTGCGTTCGTGCAGGAAGACCCGGTCGATGGCGATGAGCGATGCCCGGCCCGCCGTCTCGAGGACGACGTGCTGCTCCCAGATCTTGTCGAACAGGGTGCGCGGGGGCGCCGCGCCGGCTGTGCCGCGCATGGGTCCGGCGTGTGGCTGCAAACCCCCTATTCTAGGCGGACCGGCGGTCCGCGTGCGACACGCCATCGCCGCCCGGGAGGGCCGGACGGCAGAGGCTGGCCGTCAGGCGAACACGTCGAGCAGCGAGCCGAGCACGCGGTCGGCGGTGCGCAACGCCGCCGCGGAAGCGCCCACCTGGGCCTTCGCCTCGAGCATGTGCACCGCAGCCCCGGCATAGTCCGCCGGCCCGTCTGCCATAGGCCGCGCCACCGACCCGGCGGCCTCGCGTGCGATCGTGAGGCCGCGCGACAGGCCGTATTCTGCGGCGCGCAGCGCGCCGCCCAGGGAGTCGCGAATCGGTGTCGAGTCGTTCACGGGGCCCACGATGCGCCGGGCGGCGGCCAGCCGCCGTGACCGCGTTCACGGTGTAAATTGTCGGACGCGGCTGGCCGGCGGCGGCAGGGCCTGCGGCTGACATAACGATGGAGCGCGATGATCCCGACCTGGTTCAAGCTGGCGTACACCGCCTTCACGCTGGTCGTGCTGGTGCTCTGGCTGCGTCATTACGGCTGGCGCAACCTGCTCTGGTTCTCGGACATCGCGCTCCTCGGGGCGGTGCCCGCGCTCTGGCTCGAGAGCGCGCCGCTGGCCAGCGTCATCGCCGTCGCGGTGCTCGGGCCGGAGTTGCTCTGGAACCTCGACTTCGTGCTGCGCCTGGCGCTTGGCCGGCGCATCTTCGGGCTGACCGAGTACATGTTCGAGGCCGAGCGACCACTGGTGCTGCGGCTGTTGTCGCTGTTCCACGTGCCCCTGCCACTGGTGCTGTGGTGGATGCTGGTGGACTTCGGCCACGCGCGCGAGATCGCGCTGCCGGGCGCGATCCTGCTGGCGGCGGTCGTGCTGCCGGCCAGCCGCTTGCTCGGCTCCGCCGAGGCCAACATCAACTGGAGCTGGGGCCTGGGGCGCGTGCAGTCGCGTCTCGGTGCGGTGCCGTACCTGGCCGCGCTGTTCGCGGGATTCGTGTTGCTGGTGTTCCTGCCGACCGAGCTTGCCCTGCGCTGGTACTTCGGCTGAGGCTCGCCCGGGCGGGTCCGGCGCGCTCAGCCGGGGTGGCGAAGCAGGGCCTCGGTCGACGCCTTGACCCGCGCCGCCCCGTCGGACAGCAGGAATTCGCGGAACGTCGCGGCAGCGGGCGGCAGCCAGCGGTCGCCGTGGTGCACCACGTACCACTTGCGCACGATCGGCGTGTACGCCACGTCCAGGCGCACCAGCGCGCCGCTGGTCAGCTCCAGCGACAGCGTGTGCATGGACGTCAGGCTGATGCCGAGTTGCGACATCACCGCGTGCTTGGCCATCTCGTTGCCGAATACGGTCAGCCGCTCCCTGGGCACGATGCGGTGCAGGGACAGGAACTCGTCGAGCATCGCGCGGGTGCCGGAGCCGGCCTCGCGCTGGATGAACGCCTCGTGACGCAGCTCGATGGGCGGGATGTCGCGTTCGCCGGCGAGTGGGTGCCCGATCCAGCCCACGATCACATGCGGATTGTCGGCGAGCGGCTCGCGCACCAGTGGCGCGTGGGCCGCGGCGGCGGCGGAATCATCGCGGCCCGGCACGCGTCCCATCAACCCGAGGTCGACGTCGCCCTCCAGCAGGTGGGCGGCCAGCTCCTCGCGGGTCGATACCACCATGTGTACCGCGATGCCGGGCGCGCGGCGGCGGAACTCGGCCAGCAGCGGCGGCAGGATGTGGGTGCCGGTCGCGAGGATGCCGAGGTGCAGCGTGCCGTCGTCGCGATTGGTCAGGGCGTCGAGGTCGTTGCCCAGTCCGGCGATGCTCGCCTGGACCTCGTGCGCCGTCGCGAGCGCCCGTTCGCCCACGGCAGTGAGCCTGAGACGACGGCCGAGCCGGTCGAAGACCGGGGCCCCGAGGATGCGTTCCAGCTGCTGGATCTGCTGCGTGACTCCCGGGCCTGTCATGTACAGGCGACGGCCGGCCTCGGCCATCGACCCTGATTCCGCGACGCTGCGCAGGACCTGCAGCTGGCGTACCGTCAGGTGGGCAGGATTCATTAAGTAATACTTTGTATAGAGCTAAGAAACGCTAAGTTTCGCTAACTCTACGCCGTCCAGTACATTCGGTCCATCCCGTCCCAACCGCCCTGGAGAACACGATGGCCGAGCCCAAGACCGAAGCCACTGCCGGCACCGGGCAGCGCACCACCGGCAACACCGCCAAGCGCTACCAGGCGGGGGTGATGAAGTACAAGGAGATGGGCTACTGGGCGCCGGACTACGAGCCGCTGGACACCGACGTGATCGCGGTGTTCCGGATCACCCCGCAGGAGGGGGTCGACCCGGAGGAGGCGGCGGCGGCCGTGGCCGGGGAATCGTCGACGGCGACCTGGACGGTCGTGTGGACCGACCGCCTCACCGCGAGCGACCGCTACCGCGCCAAGGCCTATCGCGTCGATCCCGTGCCGGGCGCGAGCGACCAGTATTTCGCCTGGATCGCCTACGACCTGGCGTTGTTCGAGGAGGGCTCGATCGCCAACCTCACCGCATCGATCATCGGCAATGTCTTCGGCTTCAAGCCGCTCAAGGCGTTGCGGCTCGAGGACATGCGCCTGCCGGTCGCCTACGTGAAGACGTTCCAGGGCCCGCCGACCGGGATCGTGGTCGAGCGCGAGCGCCTCGACAAGTACGGCCGGCCGCTGCTCGGCGCCACCATCAAGCCCAAGCTCGGCCTGTCCGGCAAGAACTACGGCCGGGTCGTGTACGAGGCGCTTCTCGGCGGCCTCGACTTCACCAAGGACGACGAGAACATCAACTCGCAGCCGTTCATGCACTGGCGCGACCGCTTCC
>CAZXAS010000128.1:0-7676 GCA_964638185.1 uncultured Steroidobacteraceae bacterium
ACAACCCTTATATAAGACATGAGATCGGTCAGGTGTAGTTGCAGCGCAACATGAGCCTGCGCCGGGCAAGTGCTCCCGACATGGAGGGACCGCGGTCGCGGCAGTTGTATTACGGCAGCTGCGAGGTGGTGCGGACGGCCGGTCCGAGGTGAATCACGGCGCCGTCACGAGCGAAGACCGCGGTTTCATGCAGTGCGAGTTGCAGGCGCAGGACCCGGCCGCCCTCGAACTTGCCGCCTTCGGGGAAACGGCGCCAGCAGCCTTTCGGGAGATATAGCTCGACCTGGCCTCGCGGGCGGATGCAGGGAGCGACCAGCAGGTCGTCGCCACAGCAGAACTGGTTGTCGAAGGCCCACGCGGCGCGCTCTTCGGGACAGGCCAGCGCCATGGAGCGCTGAACCGGCAGCCCGGTGAGATGCGCCTGCTGCAGGCACCGTTCCAGGTAGGGGATGAGCCGGTAGCGCAGCTCCAGCGCGGCCGTCACTGCGGCCTCGGCCTCCGCGCCGTAGGTCCAGGGCTCGCGCGACCCGATTCCATGCAGGCGCATGTGCGCGGAGTAGACTGCGGCCTGCGCCCAGCGCACGTACAACTCGGGATCGCGGCGATCGCCGTAGAAGCCGCCGACGTCCGTGGCGTAGCAAGGCGCACCGGTCAGGCCCCACGACAGGCCGCCGCGCAGGTTCGCCGCGAAACCACCCCAGTCCGCCTGCGGATCTCCGCCCCACTGCGACGGGTAGCGCTGCGAGCCCGACCACGCCGCCCTGCTGAACAGGAAGGCGCCGCCCGGGGCGTAGCGCTCGGCCGCCTCGTAGACGCAGCGGTTGTACAGGAGCGCATACACGTTGTGCAGTTCCGTGCCGCTCGAGCCGTCGCTGGCGAGCATGTGCTCATCCACCTGCTCGCCGAAGTCGGCCTTGATCATGTCGACGCCGGCCTCGAACAGCTCGCGATGCCGGTCGCGCCAGTAGGCATAGGCCCCGGGGTGGGTGAAGTCGACCAGTCCGGACTCCGGCAGCGGCGTCAGCACGGCGCCGAACGGCTCGGGGTCCCAGCGATAGCGATAGGCCTCGCCACTGCGGCGGTCCCGCAGCAACCAGCCCTTCGCCGCCAGTTCGTCGAACAAGGGGTTCGCGACCGAGACCAGCGGGTACTCCCAGACGCAGATGCGAAAGCCCAGCGACTTGAGCTCGGCCAGCACCGGGCCCGGATCAGGGTAGCGGCTCGGGCACCACTCGAACGCGAATCGCGTCCGGGTGTCCTGCCAGGCCCGACCGTCGAATGTGATGGTGTCGCAGGGCATGCCGCGCGCCCGTACCTCGCGTGCCACGGACAGGATCTCGGCGGCATCCTTGTAGTAGGCCTTCGACAGGATCACGCCCAGGCTCCAGCGCGGTGGGACCGGCGCACGTCCGGTCAGCGCCGTGTACTGGCGCAACTGCGCGGCGCCATCCACGCCGTCGAACAGGAACAGGTCCAGCGCACTCGAGTCGACGTGGATCCCGTACGCGCGCTGGGACCACGGCGCGTAGCCGACGCCATGGGTCACCGCCGCGGCGGTGTGGACGAACGCACCCCACCCGTCGGGGCTCCAGGCGAACGGCGCATTCTTGTAGCTTGCCTCGGCATTGACACCGAGCGCGTCCTGGTTGAACGAGCGCAGCAGCTGGCCACGTCGGTCCAGCCGGCCCCATTTCTCGCCGAGGCCGTATACCGCCGTGTCCTCGCCGAGATCGAGGCTCACGAACCATCCGCCATCGACCTGCGCGAAAGGCGGCAGCCGGAAGCGCCGCACGAAGTGGCCGTCGCCCGGCGAGGACTGCACGATGCGCCCATCGCGTTCGAGTACGAACGACAAAGGCTCGTGGCCGAATGTGAGGCGCAGGTTGCCGGCCGCCAGACAGGTTGCGTCGGCCGACGCGGTTACCGCGAGCGGCAGCTGCGCCGGTTCCCGGACCAGGATGCCGTAGTCGCGCACCGCGGGGCCGAGGCACAGTCGCGCGCCGTCCTCGTGCAGCGTGACCCGGAGCGGGCCGGCAGTCGTCGGGATGGACACGCAGCCGGAACCGTCGACCACGGCCGCGCCGGTGACGGAGAGCGGCGACATGCGGCCCCACTGCGGCGATGCGGGATCGAGCGTGCCCATGCTCAGGCGAGGTCCAGCACCGGCAGGTTCCAGCGCGCGGCGATCGCGCGCAGTGCCGGCTTGTGATCCCCGTAGGCCAGCGCGAAGTGATGCTCGAGCGCCTCGTTCATGATGGTCTCGTGGACGTCCGCGGCCGGCCTGTCGAAGCGGATGGTCCCCGAGCAGCCGGTGAAGGCCATCGGGGCGCGGACGACCGTCGCGCCGGCCATCATCAGCTTGACCTGGTTGCGCGCCCTCGAGAGGCGGGCGAGCGTGATGCGCCCGGGCTTGATCGGGAACTGGTGCAACAGGGGCATGCGCCGGTTGGTATGGATGGTCGCCTCGGCCTCGACTTGCGGGTCGCGCATCGACAGCGGCGCCAGCCCGCAGTGCCATATGACGGCGGTGTCGTCGGCGGGTGTGATATCGACGAGGTCCGCCATCCATGCCGGCTCGTCGGCGAGCTCCTGCAGGATCAGTTGGGTGATGGAGCCGTTCACGTCGGCCTCGCAGGCGGACGGCACGCGCTGCTCGTTCATCATCGCCATCGGTCCACAGGCGGCGCAACCGTACTCGGTGAACATCTCGGGCCAGCAGCGCACGGCGAGCCCTTGTGCGCCACGCTCCCGCTGCAGGTCCTGGAGTGCGCAGAATACGCGGAACGACCGGTCGAGCTGCTCCGGGTCGACCTCGTCGAGACCGCGCAGATTGCGTGTCGCGCCCGCGCGGACATCGGCGACCCGGGCCACGTCCGCGGCGCGGGCGCGCTCGAACAAGTCACCGAGCGGGACCGTGTCGACCTGCATGCCGGCGAGCCGGTCGAGCAGCGACTCGTCGTACTCGCAAGTGTCGAAGCCGTCCGGATGCCTTCCTACGACAGTGATCGTGCCGCCGGCCAGTGCGGCGAGCGCGCGATCGGCGGCGCGGACCGCGGCGCCGTTCGCTGCGGCTGCGACGGCTGACGCCCCGGTCGGGGCGGCGACGACCGGCGCGGCCAGCGCCTGCAGTCGCGCCGCGAGTCCATGCTCCCCGGGTGCGGCGTACAACCACCCATGGCGCACGCCGGCGCGACCGAGCGCGTGCGCCGCAAGATTCAGGCCGCAGTAGGCGTTGAGACGCAGGCGTCCGCCCGCGCGCGGCTCAGGCACGCCCCAGACGGCGAGCGGGACCTGCGAGCCACGCGCGAGCTCCACGGTCATGGTGGCGTCGGTGAAGGTCACCTGCAGGATCAGCAGCAGGTCGATCGGGCCGGCTGCACGGATGGCCGTGACCGCCGCCTCTGCCGCGGCGCGGTCGAACAACAGCTCGCGCGGCCCCACGGCTTCGATGCCGGCGTCGGCGAGCGCTGCGAACGCCCGGTCCTTCATGGACTCCGCGAACGGTACGTCGAAGGTCGGTCGCGCCAGTGCGGCGACGCCGTATCTCAGTCCCATGTCAATCTCCAAATCCGGGGTAGGCGTGCCTGAAGCCCGCGTCGGCCGGCAGTACGCGTGGACCGGCCTCGCCATAGCAGGAATGACGGTGCCACGGCCGGGCCTCGGCATCGGTCAGCGCGTTCAGTCCACGCATGTAGTCGCGCCCCTCGCCAGCGAGCCCGGCCCGGACGGCCTGCCAGTCCGGAAAGCGATCGAAGGCCTTGAGCCAGATCGCGCGACCGGCGAGGTAACCGCTCGCGCCCGCACGGTAGGCGTAGCGGAGGACATGTTCGAACTCGCGCATGCCGGCACCTGCCGACAGCATGACCCAGGGACGGCCGGCGGCGCGTCCGAGCCGGTCGAACCACTGCTGGACTTCGGCCGAGCCAGGGTTGCCCGGGGCCGGGATATCGGCCGCGGCAACCGGACTCTCGAGCTTGAAAAGGTCGACGCCGAATCGCGCATCCGCAAAGGTCTCGACGCTCTCGATCACGAGCTCGGGGCGCTTGCTCTTCATCTCGACGTACTCGCTCGTCTGCTCGGTGTCCCGTGCCAGCGGATAGACCAGGAGTTCGAAGACGAACGGGATGTCGAAGCGCGCGCAGGCCTCGCCGATGCGCGCGGTGAAGTCCTGCTGTGCCCGGCATACCGCGGGATCGGCATCCGGGCGGTACCAGGTCAGCACCTTGACCGCGTCACCGCCGGCACGCTTGATCTTCTCGACCGACCAGTCGTCGATTTCCGCGGACAGCCGGCCGCCCGGAGAATCGGTGAACACGGAATCCTCGAGCGTCAGGATCATGCCGGGCGACGCGCCGAGCAGCGTCACGCCGCGTGGATAGGCGTAGTGGGGATCGAGCAGCATGGCGGAGGACTCGGCCTGCAGCTCGCGGATCAGCATCTCCTTGAATGCCGCCACGTCCTCCCACGGCGCCTCTGCCGTGCCGCGGCGCGCGCGGATCAGGTTCTTGATTGGCGGACGCTGGTCGACGGCGGTCATCTTGAAGCGGCCCTGTGCATCGGCCAGGCGCTTCATGCCGCGGTACTTGCCGGCGGACAGAATCATGTACGGGTCCTCGCGGCTTCCGCCGCCTGCATTGCCAGGAAATCCTCGACCTCGCCGCGCCACGGCGCACCGGCGCGGCCGCCGGCGCGCTGCACCTTGAGTGCGGCGGCGGCGGAAGCGAAGCGGACCGCGCCGCTGGCGTCCATCCCCTCGGCGAGGCCGAGCGCCAGGGCGCCATGCCAGACATCGCCGGCGCCGAGGGTGTCGGTCACCGGGACGACGAAGGCCGGCACGTGGTCGGCGCCACCAGCCCGCAGCACGAACACGCCGCGCGCGCCGTCCGTGACACAGCACCAGGCATCGAGCCCCTCGGCGGCGCGCTCGAGGCCACGCACCGGGTCGGTCTCCCCGGTGAACTCCGCCAGCGCATCGGCCGAGAACGCCACGTGCGTGGCCGCTTCGAGGACCGCGCGGTTGCGCGGCACGGGACAGTCGGCGTCCAGTATTGCCGGCAGGCCGGCCGCGCGGGCCGCGGCGAGCGCATGCACGGCGCCTTCCGGCCAGCGTGTATCGGCCAGCACGGCGTCGGCGCCGAGGCCGATGGGCGCAGGGAGCCAGTCGGCGAGTGCAGGGATCGTGGCATCGAGGTGATTGACGATCATGCGCTCGCCCACGGGGTCCACCATCACCGCCGACACGGACGAGCCATGCCCGGGGAAGCGCCGCACGTGGGCGCAGTCCACGGCGTGGCCCTCGAGCTCATGGACGATGGCATCGGCCACGCTGTCGTCACCGACCCGCGCCGCCAGCGCTGCCCGGCCGCCGAGACGCGAAATCGCCACGGCGGCAGTGGCGGCCGGTCCGCCCCCGACCGTGGCAAAACCGGTCGCGAAATGCTTTCCGGCGCGTACCGGCAGCGATGCCACGCTGAACACGAGGTCCTGCACCGCGTGCCCGACACAGAGAACCTTCGCCATGGCTAGCGGCTCGTGCTCGCGCAGGTCAGGACAGGGTCACGGCATAGACCAGGTGCGTGGTGTCGCAACGGCTGGTGCGCCACTCGACCCGGCTGCCGTCGAGTGCAATAGCTACCCGCTCGATGCGCAGCAGTGGCGCACCCACCTGCAGCTTGAGCCGGCGGGTGTCTTCGCGGCGCGCGGCGTCCGCCCGCAGTTCTTCCTCGGTGCTCACGATGTTGATGCCGAACTCCTGCTGGAACAGGGAATACAGCGCATTCGGCAGCGGCCGGCGGCGATCGATATCGGGAAACAGGTCGAGCGGCAGCACGATCCGCTCCAGCACCACGGGCTGGCCGCCCACCAAGCGCGTGCGGCCGATCTCGACCACCTGGGCGCCGCGCCCAAGATGCAGCTTGCGCATCTCGGTCGCCTTGGCCGGCCGGCGCCGCACGGTCTCGTCCTCGCTGGTCGGTATTGCACGCTCGCCCCCCGGTTCGGCCAGGCGGAAGAAGCGAAACAACGCGCGCTCCTGCGTGTGCTCGGCCACATACGTGCCCTTGCCCTGCCGGCGCTCGATCAGCTTCTCGACCGCCAGGGCGTCGAGCGCCTTGCGCACCGTGCCCTGGCTGACGCGCAGCTTGTCGGCCAGCGCCTGCTCGCTGGGAAGGGCCTCGGCCGGCCGCCAGGCCCCGTCGGCGATCTGGCGCACCAGGAAGTCGTAGACCTGGCGATACAACGGTCGATAGTGGGGAGATTCGTCCATCGCGGTGTCGTCTGCGGCCGGCGGTGTGGCGGAATCCTACGCGCAGGCTTGCGCGACCGTCTAGCATCTCCTGTATAGTATCTTATATAAGACTTACGCTGTCATCGGCCGGTCGCCCGGCGGCGACCGGCGGGCCACAGGAGGAAGCGATTCGTGAGTGCTCCGCATTTGCTGGTCCACGACCACCAGGACAACGTCGGCGTGGTCGTGGTGGAGGGCCTGGAGGCCGGCACCGAGATGCTGTGCGTCGTCACCGAGGACAACTCGGAGTTCCGGATGACGTCACGCCAGGCCGTTCCCATCGGTCACAAGGTGGCGCTCAAGGACCTCGCCGCCGGCGACACCGTCATCAAGTACGGCCAGGACATCGGCCGCATGGTCGGCCCCGCCGCGCGCGGCGAGCACGTCCACACCCACAACCTCAAGACCAAGCGCTGGTAGGAGCGGATCCCGACATGAGCACCGGCAGGAAGATCTGGGCGTACCGCCGTGAGAACGGCCGGGTCGGCGTGCGCAACTACGTTGCGATACTGCCGGTCGACGACATCTCCAACGCCGCCTGCGAGGCGGTCGCGGCCCACATCCAGGGCACCATCGCCCTGCCGCACGCCTACGGGCGACTGCAATTCGGCGAGGACCTGGACCTGCACTTCCGCACCATGATCGGCACGGGAGCGAATCCGAATGTGGCTGCCTGCGTGGTGATCGGGATCGAGCCCGGCTGGACGCAGAAGATCGTCGACGGCATCGCGGCGACCGGAAAGCCCGTTGCCGGCTTCTGGATCGAGAACAACGGCGACATCGCGACTGTCGCCGCCGCCTCGCGCAAGGCCAAGGAGTTCGTCCACTGGGCCACTGGCATCGTGCGCACGGAGTGCGACCTGGCGGAACTGTGGATCGCGGCGAAGTGCGGTGAGTCGGACACGACGACCGGACTCGCGTCCTGCCCGACCGTCGGCAACATGTACGACAAGCTCATTCCAAAGGGCATCTACGGCTGCTTCGGCGAGACCTCGGAGCTGACCGGGGCCGAGCACCTGGCGGCCGCGCGCGCCGCGACTCCCGAGGTGCGCGACAAGTTCATGCGCACCTGGCAGGCCTACCAGGACGACGTCATCGAGGCCCACAAGACCTCGGATCTCTCGGACAGCCAGCCGACCAAGGGCAACATTGCCGGCGGCCTGACCACGATCGAGGAAAAGGCGCTCGGCAACCTGGAGAAGATCGGCAAGAAGGTCAGCTACATCGACGTGCTGGAGCCCGCCGAGGCGCCGGCGCGCGGTGCCGGGCTGTACTTCATGGATACCTCGTCGGCGGCAGCGGAGTGCTGCACGCTCCAGGCTGCGGCCGGCTACGTGGTGCACATCTTCCCGACCGGGCAGGGCAACGTGATCGGCAACCCGATCATGCC
>CAZXAS010000128.1:7686-8603 GCA_964638185.1 uncultured Steroidobacteraceae bacterium
GGATCGTGCGGCGCGAGAAGACCATCGACCAGGCGGGCGACGCGCTGATCGACATGATCGTGCAGACCGCCAACGGTCGCATGACGGCGGCCGAGGCCCTGGGTCACCGCGAGTTCGTGATGACCAAGCTCTACCGCAGCGCCTGATCCCGCCCGTCGCTGCGACTACCCGGACGTCCATGGCCGACGCGATACGACTGTCCCTTGCCGACGCCGAGGCACTCGCTGCCGCGGCGCTGGTGGCGAGTCGCGTCAGCCCGGCCAACGCGGCGGCTACCGCGCGCGCACTGGTCGCCGCCGAAGTCGACGGGCAGGCGGGCCACGGCCTGTCGCGCGTGCCTTCGTATGCGCTGCATGCGAGGGTCGGCAAGGTGGACGGGTTCGCCGTGCCACTGCTCGAGCGGGTCAAGGCTGCGGCGCTCGCCGTCGATGCCAGGCATGGCTTCGCCTATCCGGCCATCGACATGACCATCGACGCGCTGGCGCCGCTGGCACGCGAGGCAGGGGTGGCGCTTGCCCTGGTGCGCCACTCGCACCACTTCGGGCAGGCCGGCGCGCATGCGGAACGGCTCGCGACCCAGGGCCTGGTGGCCATCGTACTCGGCAATACGCCCAAGGCGATGGCCTTCTGGGGCGGTCGGCGTCCCGCCGTGGGCACGAACCCGATCGCCTTCGCCGCCCCCTTGCCGGGCGGCCGGCTGCCGCTGGTCATCGACCTGGCGCTGTCGGTCGCGGCGCGCGGGAAGATCGTCGCCGCTGAGCGCGCCGGCAAGCCGATCCCTGGCGACTGGGCCGTCGACGCGGAAGGCCGGCCGACGACGGATGCGTCGCGCGCGCTGCAGGGCGCCCTGCTGCCGATCGGCGGCGCCAAGGGCGCGGCGCTGGCCCTGATGGTCGAGGTGTTCGCCGCAGCGCTGG
>CAZXAS010000129.1:0-8510 GCA_964638185.1 uncultured Steroidobacteraceae bacterium
GCCAGTACCGCGGCCAGATCGCGCCGAGGAACGCGTTCTTCAGCCCCTGGGTGACCACCATGGACCTGCGCCTGGCGCAGGAGATTCCGCTGGGCGTGAAGGACCTGCGCGCGGTGGTGACCTTCGACATCGAGAACCTCACCAACCTGATCAACGAGGACTGGGGCAGGCTCGCGCAGGTGAGCTTCCCGTACGTGGCGCCGGTGCTCGACGCGAGCATCAATGCCCAGGGCCAGTACGTGTACCGGCCGGTGGCGGGCGCGACCGAGCCGCAGGGTTCGTTCAAGTCGTTGTCAGCGCTGCCGTCGGTATGGCGCGTGCAGCTCGGCTTCCGCATCGAGTTCTGACGCGGGCCCGGGTTCGAGACCAGGGCGCGGCGGGTATCTCCCGCCGCGCCCTTTTTCTGTGCCGGCGCATGGCGCCGGGCGCGCCCCGGTACGGCATCGGTTCTTTACAAGTCCTGTACAATGCCCCCTGTTCCGCTGCCGAACGCCCCGGAGGACTGCGCCGGTGGGGCGGGACACGTTGGTATACTCCCGCGGCATTTCCTTGGCGACCGGCGGGTTGAATCCGCCACCCGCCCCCTGGCGAAACGGACAGTGGAACTCGAGATGACCGAGTCTTTGATGGCGCGGGTGGCGCGCGGCGACGAGGCGGCGGTGGCCGAGATCATCGACCAGTACGGGTCGCTGGTCTGGGCGATCGCCCGGCGCCTCACACGCAACCCGTCGGATGCCGAGGATGCCGTGCAGGAGATCTTCACAGACGTGTGGCGCAGTGCCCACCGCTACAACGCGGCGGCCGGCACCGAGAAGGTATTCATCACGACCATCGCCCGCCGCCGGCTCATCGACCGCATGCGGCGGGTAGCCAACCGGGTCCAGACCGAGTCCTCCGACGTGCTCGACGAGCTCGGCTTCCATACTCCGGATACCGCAGCCGACGTCAGCGTCGAGGCCGAGCTCGCGGCCCGCGTGATGCAGAAACTGCGCCCCGAGCAGCGCCAGGTGATCGAACTCGGCCTGCTCCAGGGACTGTCGCATTCTGAAATCGCCGGCATCACCGGGATGCCGCTCGGAACCGTGAAGACTTTCATGCGCCGCGGTCTGATCCAGGTGCGCGAGATGCTCGGCGTAACCGGCGTCGGCCTGGCAGGGGAGGGCGAGGCATGAGCACGCACTTCCTCGACGACGAGCGCCTCGCGGACCTGCTGGTCCAGCTCGAGACCGAGGGTCTCGACGAGGCAGCGAGCCGCGAACTCGACCGGCTGCTGGCCGCCGCACCGTCAGCGACGCGCGATGCCCTGGCAGGCGCTGCGGCCTCCATCACGCTGGCGGGCCGCCTGCCGGCCGAGCCTCTCCCGGCCAGGCTCCGCGATACCCTGGTCGCCCAGGGGCGCGCGACGGTCCGCGAGACCGCAAAGCGGCGTGTGGTGCCGATGGCCGAGCGCCGTCCGCCGGTCGTGCCGACCGCAGGCACCCGCATGGGCTGGTACGCGGCCGCGGCATCGCTGCTGCTCGCGGTCGCGGCCTGGTGGCCGAAACTCGCGACCGAGGGACCGGTGCAGCCGCCACCGGTGCCGACACTGGCGGAGCAGCGCGCGGCCCTGCTGGCCGCAGCCGATGCGGCGTTGGAGCTGCCCTGGTCGGGAACCGAGGACCCGGCCTCCGCGACCGTGGCAGGCGACGTGGTGTGGGATCCGGCCACCCAGACCGGCTACATGCGCTTCACCGGGCTCCCGGCCAACGACCCGACCGAGCAGCAGTACCAGCTGTGGATCTTCGACGGCACCCGTGACGACCGCTTCCCGGTCGATGGAGGCGTATTCGACGTCCCGGCTGGTGCAACCGAGGTCGTGGTGCCGATCCGCGCCAAGCTGCCGGTGCGCAGCGCAGCCCTGTTCGCCGTCACCGTGGAGCAGCCCGGCGGCGTGGTCGTGTCCTCACGCGAGCGCATCGTGGCACTGGCCCAAGTCGCGGCCAGCTGACCAGGCAGGCCGCTCGCGTGCCGCGCGGGTCCAGGGCGTGACCGGGTCCGAACCGCTGACGCACTGCGCCGCGGCCGTGCTCATGGTCCGCCCGGCGGCGTTCGGCATGAACGCCGAAACGGCCGCCAGCAACGCGTTCCAGGCCACCGTACCCGCGACCGACGCCGACCGCGACCGGGCGCTCGCGGAATTCGACGGCCTGGCGCGGGCGCTGCGCGATGCCGGGGTCGAGGTCATCGTCTCGGCAGATTCGCCGGAGCCGGCCAGGCCCGATGCCTGCTTCCCGAACAACTGGCTGTCGCTGCACCACGACGGCACCGTCGTCCTGTACCCGATGCTGTCGCCGCTCAGGCGCCTCGAGCGGCGCGGCGAGGTGATCGACGCGCTGGTCGCGCATGGGTATGTGATCCGCACGACGCTCGACTGCACCGCCGCGGAAGCGCGGGGACGCTATCTCGAGGGCACGGGCAGCATCGTGTTCGATCATCGGGCCCGCATCGCCTATGCCTGCCTCTCTCCCCGCACGCACGCCGATGAGCTGGCCACGCTGGCCGCGCACCTCGGCTACCGTGCACAGCCGTTCCATGCCTCAGGACCAGCCGGCGAGGCCGTCTATCACACCAACGTCGTGATGTCGGTCGGCGAAGGCTTCGCCGTGCTGTGCGCCGAGGCGATCGACGATGCGGTCGAGCGGGATCGCATCGGGCGCTCGCTCATGGAGACCGGACATGAGCTGGTGCTCCTGAGCCGGCCCCAGATGGGCGCCTTCGCCGGCAACCTGCTGCAGCTCGCGACCGGCGACGGTGGCCGCGTGATCGCGCTGTCGGCCACCGCCCGGGATGCGCTCGACGCCGGGCAGCGCCGCCTGCTCGAGCGCCACGGCCGGGTCGTCGCCGTGCCGGTGCCGACGATCGAGCGCTTCGGCGGTGGGAGCGTGCGCTGCATGCTGGCCGAGGTCTTCCTGCCCGCGAGCGGCGCGCGCCGATCCGGCGCGACACCCGTCCATGCGACCGGGGCAGGCTTGCCCTAGAATCCGGGCGTCGTCGTGCCACGATCGGATGTCCCGTGCTCGAACTCGGGCTCAAGACGCTGCTGGCCTACCTGCTCGGCTCCCTGATGGGCGCCATGCTGATGGGCGCGCTTCGTGACGTCGACATCCGCGAGCTCGGCAGCGGCAACGCCGGGGGCACCAATGCGCTGCGCACGCAGGGCTTCGGTTTCGCGCTCGGCGTCGTCGTGATCGACGTCGGCAAGGCCCTGGTCGCAGTCGGCCTGCTTCCGGACTGGAACATCCCCGGGGTCGGCATCGACCCGGCCGTCGGGCGCGACTGGCTTGCCGTGGCCTGCGCCACGGCCGCGGTCGCCGGACACGTCTGGCCGCTCTATCACGAGTTCCGCGGTGGCAAGGGCGCGGCCACGCTGATCGGCGCCGTGGCGGTGCTCGCACCGCTCACCCTGCTGCCGATCGTGCTGGCATGGCTTGCGGTGGTCGTGACCAGCGGCTACGTGGGCCTGGCCACCATCGTGGCGGGCCTGGCACTGCCGGTGGCGGTGGCCGTCATCGACCCACCCGCCGCGCCCGCCATGATCGCCTTCGCCCTGGTCATGGCAGGCTTCATCGTCTTTACCCACCGCAGCAACATCGTGCGCATGCGCGCCGGCAGCGAGAACCGCGTGAAGCGCCTGTGGCTGCTGCGCCCGCGGACGCATCGCCAGTGAACCGGCGGCTCGACATCGTGCGACTGCTTGCGGACGGCGGCGAGCACTCCGGCGAGGCCCTGGCGGCGACGCTGGCGGTCAGCCGTGCCGCGGTGTGGAAGCAGGTCCGCCAGCTCGAGGCCTGGGGTCTCGAGGTGAGCGCCGTGCCCGGTCGCGGCTATCGCCTGCCGGAGCCTCTCGACCTGCTCGACGCGCCGCGGATCGAGACCGCGTTGTCTGGACGTGTCCGCGACCGGCTGCGCCGGCTCGAGGTCTCGGCGGAACTCGAATCCACCAATGAGACCCTGCTGGCGGTGGACGACCTGCCGCCGGGCCGCTTCGACGTGCAGCTGGCCGAGTTCCAGCGCCAGGGTCGAGGGCGGCGGGGCCGTCGCTGGATCGCCCCGTTCGGCTCCGGCCTGTGCCTGTCGCTCAACTGGTCGCTGCCTGAAGTGCCGCCCGACCTGCCGGCACTGTCGCTGGTCGTCGGCGTGGCCCTGCGCCGTGCGCTCGAGCGCCTGGGCGTAGCCGGGGTCGGCCTCAAGTGGCCGAACGACGTCCTGCTGGCCGGCGGCAAGCTCGGCGGCGTGCTGATCGAGATGCGCGCCGAGGCCGGCGGCCCGGCCTACCTCGTGATCGGCATCGGCCTCAACGTGCGCCTGGCACCGGCGGCGCGCAGCGCGATCGGCGCGACGGGCCTCGTGCCCGCCGCGCTCGAGGACGCGTACGGATCGATGCCACCCGCCCGGACCGAGCTGGCCGCGGCGGTCATCGCGCGCATCGTCGAGGCGGTCGAGGAGTTCGAGCAGCGCGGCTTCGGACCGTTTCGCGACGAGTGGCGCGCGGCGGATGCTCTGGCCGGCCACGCCGCGAGGGTGACGCACGGCGCCGAACTCATCGCGGGAACGGCGCGCGGCATCGACGACGACGGCGCCCTGCTGCTCGAGGTCGACGGCCGGCTGCGCCGCTTTGCCTCGGGCGAGGTCAGTTTGAGGCCGACGGCATGAAACTCCTGGTCGACATCGGCAACACGCGCGCCAAGTGGGCCGTCCTGGCGGACGGCCGCCTCGATGCGCCGGGTGCCGTCGTGCACCGCGGCCGGCCGGCGGCCGAGTGGACTGCGGCACTCGATGCCATCGAGGGCCCGTTCGAGGCCATACTGGTCGCCAACGTCGCCGGGCCCACGGCCGTACACGCGCTGGGGGAATGGTCCCTGCGACGGCATGGCGCCAGGCCGCAGTTCCAGCGTTCGGGGCGGGCGGCCGCAGGCATCGAGAACTCGTACGATCATCCCGAGACCCTCGGCGTCGATCGCTGGCTCGGGATGATCGGCGCCTGGGGACGGGTCCAGGCGCCGCTCGTCTGCATCACGGCGGGTACGGCACTGACCATCGATGCCGTCGATGCCGGCGGCCACCACCTCGGCGGCCTGATCGTGCCGGGGTACGACCTGATGGTGGAGGCGTTGTTGCACAGGACCAGCGAGATAGCGCCGGGGGTGGCGGTGGCGGCGCCATCCTCCGCCGGCATCTTCGGGCGCAATACGGCCGCGGCGGTCGATCGCGGCGCGTGTCATGCGCTGGCCGCGGTCGCGGAGCGGGCGGTGCGCAGCGTGGCCGGCGGCGGTGCGCTGCCCCATGTGTTCCTGGGCGGCGGCGATGCCGGGCGCATCGCCGGGCTGATCGACCTGCCCCACGAGCGAGCACCCGATCTCGTGCTCGAGGGTCTCGCCATCCTGGCCGGCGCGGGAGCCTGACGATGCGCGCGGTACTCATGGTGCTGGTGCTGGCGAACATCGGCTTCCTCGCCTGGTCGCAGTGGGTGGCGCCGCGCAGGACGCCTCCGCCGGCCGCGCCGGAGCGTGCACCGCGCCTGGTCCTCGGCAGCGAGGCGCCGGTGGCGGCGGCGGAGCCGCCCCCGACGATCGAACCGGACGTGCGCTGCGTCAGCATCGGGCCATTCCTCGACCTGACCGAGGCGGCGAGGGCATCGACGGCACTGCGCGGCGGCGGACTGCTGCCGCGCCAGCGCGGTGCGGAGGGCCTGGTATGGGCCGGCTACTGGGTCGCACTGCAGGGCATCGCGGGGCGCGAGGACGCGGAGGAGATCGTCGCGCGGCTGAAGCTGGCCGGCATGGGCGACGCCTACGTCATGCCGGCCGAGGGCCCCGGCGTCACCGTCTCGCTCGGGCTGTTCAGCGAGAGGCAGCGCGCCCTGCGCCGCGCCGACGAGGTCGAGGCGCTCGGCTACCGGCCGGTCGTGAACGAGCGCCAGCGCATGGGCACGGTCTACTGGATCGACACCGACGTGCGCTCCGCGACGCAGGTTCCCGATCCTGCCAGCTTCGAGAGCGAGAGCGGGCGCATCCTCCGCCTGTCGGTGCAGCCCTGCGATGCGGCCGGGCGGGCGAGCCGCGCCGTGCCTGAGTCGGGCGTGGCGGGCCTGCCCGGCTGAGCCGTCGCCTGCGGCGCCACTCGCAGTAAACTAGCGCCGACGCCGGGTTAGCTCAGACGGTAGAGCAGCTGATTTGTAATCAGAAGGTCGCGGGTTCGATTCCTGCACCCGGCACCATGTCGCTCGCGACCAGCCGGCATACGTGGCCGCAAGCGCCGTGTCGAAAGCTCAATCACCGGCCAGGCCCTTCAGCGTGGTGTCGACCAGCGAGTCGATCGCCGCGTCGCGCTCCTCTGGCCGCAGGCGCCGGAACCGCGGGGCGCACGCGACGTCGAGCGCGAGGAAACACAGCCCCTGCGCTGCCATGCGCGTGGCCTCATGTGTGGCATCGCCGCGCGCGGCCTCGGCCAGCAGGCCGGCCAGCCGATCGAGCAGCGCCTCGGTAGCCGGCCGCACTTCCGCCTCGATGGTTTCGCCCCAGACGAAGTTGAAGGCGCGCAGATTGGGCAGTAGCGCGCCGAGCTCCTCCGAGCGGCGCAGCACGTAGTACAGGCCCATCCGGATGCGGTCGGCGGGCTTGCGCCGGGCACGACCGTGCGGCTCGAACCGGGCCGTCCACAGCCCGAGTTCCTCGATCATCAGTTGTGCCGCGACCCCGGCCCAGCCCTCCGGAAACTGGAACAGGACGCTCGCCCGGCTGGTGCCGGAGCCGCGGGCCAGCTCCGACAGCGACAGGTGGTCGAGCCACTGCTCGGCGCAGATCTTCCGCGCTGCCTGCAGTATCGCCTCCCGCGTGCGTTGTCCGCGCGCGGTCTTCGCGCCGTGGAGACTGCGGGGCGGTAATGCTGCGGCCATGGCCACCGATATTAGGCAATCCGCTATATATGTACACTAGACATCAAAATATACATATCGTATATAATAGTGCCTATTAATGTGTGACGACCCGACGATGACCGACAGGGATCCAGGCGCCCCGGCGCCCTATGAAGGCCGCTGGGCAGCCGAGCTCGCAGCCGACCATGCAGCTTTTCCGCGGACTGGCTATCCGTTGACGCCGGCCGGCGCACGCCAGCGGGCCGTGAACATGTATGTCGACGAGATGGTGATGCATCACGGCATCCACCCGCAGGTTGCCCGGCGCGAGGCCGAGGAGTTTCTCTGACGCGTGCCGGCCGTGGCCGGGCCGGGCCGCCGGCTAGGTGCCAGCCTCGGCGAGACGGCACATGTGCCGCGTCATGCACTTGAAGATGAACAGGTGCGCCGGTATCAGCGCGTACCAGTACACCAGGCCCCACACACCGGCGGGATGCCAGTAGGCGGTAGCGGTCAGGCGCGTGCCGCCGCCGTGCGGCTCGAGGTCGATCTCGAGTGCGCCGCCCCCCGGGGCCTTCATCCCGAAGATCATGGTCAGGCGTCGCTCGGGCTCGACGCCGATCACGTGCCAGGAATCGACGTGGTCGCCGACGCGCAATGCGTCCGGATCGCGCCGGCCGCGATTGCGGCCCGGCCCGCCGACGAGCCAGTCGAGGGTCTCGCGCAGCCACCACAGCCAGTCCGCGCAGTAATACCGGTGGTCGCCCCCGATGCGGCTCACCACGGCCCAGACCTGCGCCGGGGTCGCCGTCGTGACCGCCGTGCCACCCGCCCGCTTGGCGTAGAAGGCGTGCTCGCGGCGATAGCCGCGCATCGGGAAGGCGCCCTCCGTCCAGCGTGCCTTGACCGCGTGGCGCGCCTCGGCGTCGAACACGGCCCGCACGGCGTCGTCGAATCCGAGCAGTCGCTGCGGCACCAGCCGGCGCAGCTCGGCGTCGTCGGCAGTGAAGTCGTGCTTGAGGCCGCCGATCAGCGCCCGGGCGATCGGCGTCGGCACCGCGGTCACGAGCGCCAGCCAGTAGGACGACAGGCGTGGTGTCAGCACCGGCACCGCCACGATGCGCGGCGGTCGCTGGCCGGCAATCGTGGCGAGCCGGCGCATCATCTCCGCGTAGGTGAGGGTTTCGGGTCCTGCCGCATCGAAGGTACGGCCTGCGGCCGCCGGCACCTGCGGCAGTCGCACCAGGTATTCGAGCAGGTTGTCGAGCGCGATCGGTGGTGATTTCGCCTGCACCCAGCGCGGCGTGACCATCACCGGCAGGTTCAATACCAGGTCGCGCATGACCTCGAACGCGGCCGATCCGGGTCCGACGATGATGCCGGCGCGGACTTCGATCACCGGCACCGGACCCTCGCGCAGCACCCGGCCGGTATCACGCCGCGAGACGATGTGCTCGCTGTCGGCGTCATCGGGGACCAGCCCGCCGAGATAGACGATCGAGCGCACGCCGGCGGCAGCCGCCGCAGTGGCGAAGTTGCGGGCCGCCGCCAGGTCGCGTTGCCCGAAATCCCTGCCGGACCCCATCGAGTGCACGAGGTAGTAGGCGAGGTCGAC
>CAZXAS010000130.1:0-8478 GCA_964638185.1 uncultured Steroidobacteraceae bacterium
CGGCGGGCCGGCCTGTCAAGAGGTATATTCGCGCCATGCCAGATGAACGGATGTTGCCGCTGCCCGGCCTCGGTGTCCTGCGCATCCAGGGGCCCGATGCCACCCACTTTTTGCAGGGGCAGGTGACGGCCGATTTGCGCAGCCTCGCGCCCGGCGCCAGTACGCTCGCCGCGCTGTGCTCGCCGCAGGGGCGGGTCGTCGCGCTGCCGAGGCTCATCGGCACCGCCGACGGGCTGCTGGCGGTGCTGCCCGCCGACCTGACGGCAGCGGTCGCCGCGCGCCTCGCCCGCTTCATCCTGCGCGCCAAGCTGAGGATCGAGGATGCGAGCCAGACATTGGCCGTGGCATTCACGCTCGACCCGGCGGCAGCGGCCGGCGCGGGGTCCGCGACCGTGACCGCCCTGGGCGGCGGCCGCCACCTGCTGATTGGGCCGGCAGCGGCGCTCGCCGCCGGCGCCACGATCGGCACGGGCGCCTGGGAGACCCTCGCGGTGGCCGCCGGCGAACCCGAGGTCTATGCCCCGACCAGCGAGGCCTGGGTTCCGCAGATGCTCAATCTCGACCTGCTGGGCGCCATCAGTTTCAGCAAGGGCTGCTACACGGGCCAGGAAATCGTCGCGCGCACCCAGCACCTCGGCCGCATCAAGCGACGCATGTTCCGCTACGCCGTCGGCGACGGCTTCGCGGCCGCGCCCGGTGCGGGCCTGTACCGGGACGGCGCCAAGGTCGGCGAGGTGGTACGTGCCGCCACCGACCCGGCGACGCTGCTCGCCGTGGTCAACCTCGATGCCGCCGGCCTCGCGTTGAGCGACGAATCCGGCCTGGCTCTCTTCCAGCCGGAACCCCTGCCCTACGCCGTCCCAGAGACCGCCGCCGTCGCATGAACGGGCCGTGGTTCGCGCTCAAGCGCGGCGTGCTGAAGCACGTCAACGCCTGGCGCGGCCGCGCGGTGTTCATCCACATCAACAAGACCGGCGGCACCAGCATCGAGTACGCCCTGCACCTGCGCTCGGAGCGCAAGACTGCGCTGGAGAAGCGCCGCGAACTGGGTGCCGAGCGCTTCGCCGCGGCCTTCAAGTTCGCCTTCGTGCGCAACCCCTGGGACAAGGTGGTGTCGCATTACCACTATCGGGTCCGCACGGGCCGGATCCATCGAGCCACCTATGGCGGCAGTGGTGGCGACCCGGACATCGCGTTCCGCGACTGGGTCCTGCGCGCGTATGGCGAACGCGACCCGGCGTACTTCAACGACGCCAGGCCGTTCATGGCCCAGTGGCAGTGGCTGTGCGACGAGGAGGGTCGCTGCATGGTGGACTACGTCGGCCGTTTCGAGCGGCTGGCGGAGGACTTCGCGCAAGTGGCCGCCCGGCTCGGCGTCGAGGCGCGACTGCCGCATGCCAAGCCGGGCGCGCACGGCCACTATCGCGGGTACTACGACGACGAGACGCGCGCGGTGATCGCGGAACGCTTCGCGCGCGACCTCGAGGCTTTCGGCTACCGCTTCTGAGAACGCGGCACGCCGCTAGAGGTCGACGAGCTCGACCTCGCCGGCGGCCATGGGCTCGCCGGCGAACACGCTGCCGACCCGCGCGAAGCGCTCCGGGCCGTCGGTGGCGAGCAGTCGCACCGTGCCGATGCCCGCGGGCCGCGCCAGGCCTGCCGCCACCAGGCGAGTGCGCGTGGCGATGGCCGTGGTGGCCGCCGAGTCCACGATGGTCACCGTCGGACCCGCCGCACGGCGGATCGGCGCGGCCAGCGCCGGGAAATGCGTGCACCCGAGCAGCAGCGTATCGGCGCCGGACTCCGTGAGCAGCGGCTCCAGGTAGCGGCGCGCCACCGCCTCGGCGATCGGCCCGTCGGTCCAGCCCTCCTCCGCCAGCGCCACGAACAGCGGGCAGGCGCGCTGGGTCGCCACCACGTCCGGCGCACGGGCATGGATCGAGCGCAGATAGGCACCGCCACGCACGGTGCCCTCGGTCGCGATCACCGCGACCCGCCGGCTCCGGGTCGCGGCCACCGCGGCCTCGGCGCCCGGCTCGATGACCCCGATCACCCCGAGTCCCGGAAACCGCTCCGCGAGTTCGTCCAGGGCGACCGACGACGCGGTGTTGCAGGCGACCACCAGCAGCTTGATACCCCGCTCCACCAGCACCGCCGAGGCCTGCGTGGCGTAGCGCATGACGGTCACGGCGCTCTTGGTGCCGTAGGGCAGCCGCGCCGTGTCGCCGAGGTAGAGGAAGTCCTCGGCGGGCAACTCGGCCCTGAGCGCCCGCAGTACGGTGAGCCCGCCGACGCCGGAGTCGAAGACGCCTATGGGGAGGGAGGCGTTAGGTGACACGTGGGTGCCTCGAGGGGGCGCGGTGGCAATGCCTGGTGAACCGTGAGCCGTGAGCCGTGAGCCGTAAGAGGGCGGGACCGCTGTCTTACGGCTCACGGCTCACGGTTCACGGCTCACTTCCTGCGGCTCACGGCTCACGGCTCACTTCCTGCGGCTCACGGCTCACGGTTCACAGCTCACGCCTCCGGCCTCAAATGCGGAAACAACAACACATCCCGGATGCTCGGCGCGTCGGTCAGGAGCATCACCACGCGGTCGACGCCGACCCCGAGGCCGGCCGTCGGCGGCAGCCCGTACTCGAGCGCGCGGATGTAGTCGGCGTCGAAGAACATCGCCTCCTCGTCGCCGGCGGTCTTGCGCGCGGCCTGCTCGCGGAAGCGCTCGGCCTGGTCCTCCGGGTCGTTGAGCTCGGAGAAGCCATTGGCGATCTCGCGCCCGCCGATGAAGAACTCGAAGCGGTCGGTTACGAACGGGTCGGCGTCGTTGCGCCGCGCGAGTGGTGACACCTCGGCCGGGTAGGCATGCACGAAGGTCGGCTGCTCGAGCGTGTGCTCGCAGGTCTTCTCGAAGATCTCGATCTGCAGCTTGCCGGGGCCGTCGTGCATGGCGACGTTCACGCCGAGCTCGCCGGCGGCGCGGCGCAGGTACTCCAGGTTCCTCAGGCTGGCGCGCTCGAGGCCGGGATTGCGCGACAGGATCGCCTCCTCGATGGAGATGCGGGCGAACTGCCCTGAGAAGTCGTACTCGCGGCCCTGGTAGCTGATCTTGCGCGCACCGACGATGGTGTCCGCCAGCCCCTGCATCATCCGCTCGACCAGCGCCAT
The DNA here is from genome assembly GCA_964638185.1 of uncultured Steroidobacteraceae bacterium. Lineage (GTDB taxonomy): Bacteria > Pseudomonadota > Gammaproteobacteria > Steroidobacterales > Steroidobacteraceae > SG8-30. The sequence continues at coordinate 3,163 of CAZXAS010000130.1, forward strand.
CAGGTCGCGGTAGTCGGCGTAGGCCTGGTACAGCTCCAGCATGGTGAATTCGGGGTTGTGCTGGGTCGACAGCCCCTCGTTCCTGAAGTTGCGGTTGATCTCGTACACACGCTCGAAGCCGCCGACCACCAGCCGCTTGAGGTAGAGCTCCGGCGCGATCCTCAGGTACATGTCGAGGTCGAGCGCATTGTGGTGCGTGACGAACGGGCGCGCCGCGGCGCCGCCGGGGATCGGCTGCATCATCGGCGTCTCGACTTCCATGAAGCCCTGCGCGTCGAGGAAGCCGCGCAGGTAGCGCACGACCTGTGTGCGCGCCACGAAGGTGCGGCGGCTCTCCTCGCTGACGATGAGGTCGACATACCTCTGGCGGTAGCGCGTCTCGGTGTCGGCCAGGCCGTGCCACTTGTCGGGCAGCGGTCGCAGCGCCTTGGTCAGCATCCGCACCGACTCCGCCTTGACCGACAGCTCGCCGGCGCGGGTGCGCATCAGCGTGCCCTCGGCGGCGAGGATGTCGCCGACGTCGTAGCCCTTGAAGTCCTCGTAGGCCTCGCCGAGCACGTTCGACTGCAGGTAGACCTGTATCTGGCCGGAGGCGTCCTGCAGCTTGGCGAAAGAGGCCTTCCCCATGACGCGCTTGAACATCATCCGCCCGGCGACCGCGACGCGCACCGGTTCCGCCTCGAGCGACTCGTTGCTGTGGCTGTCGAAGGTCGCGTGCAGGTCGCCGGCGAGCGCGCTGCGCCGGAAGTCGTTCGGGAATGCCCCGCCGGCCTCCCTGAGCCTGGCGAGCTTGGCGCGACGCTCCGCGATCAGCTGGTTCTCGTCGCCGCCCGCGGGCAGGGTGTCGTCGCTCATAGATCACTCACTACCTGGTTCCGTCGTGCCTCGCGTCGCCGGTCATCGGGCCGCTTGCCACTCGGGTTCCTGTTGCTTCAGAGACCGTGCTTCAGGCTCGCTTCCATGAACTGGTCGAGATCCCCGTCCAGCACCGACTGGGTATTGCCCACCTCGATGTTGGTCCTGAGGTCCTTGATCCGCGACTGGTCGAGCACGTAGGAACGGATCTGGTGGCCCCAGCCGACGTCGGTCTTCTGGTCCTCGAGGACCCGTGCCGCGGCGTTGCGCTTGTTGACCTCGAGCTCGTAGAGCTTGGCCTTGAGCATCTTGAGCGCGGTCGAGCGGTTCTTGTGCTGGCTGCGCTCGCTCTGGCAGGCGACCACGATGCCGGTCGGCACGTGGCGCATGCGCACGGCCGAGTCGGTCTTGTTGACGTGCTGGCCGCCGGCGCCGCTCGCGCGGTAGGTGTCGGTCTCGATGTCCGCCGGGTTCACCTCGATGTTGATGTCGTCATCCACTTCCGGGGAGACGAACACCGAGGCAAAAGACGTGTGCCGGCGGTTGCCGGAGTCGAACGGCGACTTCCGCACCAGCCGGTGCACGCCGGTCTCGGTCCGGAGCCAGCCATAGGCGTAGGGGCCGTCGAAGTGGAGCGTCGCGCCCTTGATGCCGGCCACCTCGCCGTCGCTCTGGTCGACGACCTCGACCTTGAAGCCGTGCTTGTCCGCCCAGCGCAGGTACATGCGCATGAGCATCTGCGCCCAGTCCTGCGCCTCGGTGCCGCCGGCGCCGGCCTGGATGTCGACGTATGCGGAGTGCGAGTCCATCTCGCCGGAGAACATGCGCCGGAACTCGAGTTCGGCCACGCGCTTCTCGATCGCGGCGACATCGCGCTCGAGTTCGGCGAAGCCAGCCTCGTCGCCCTCCTCCTCGACCAGGTCGAGCAGGGCGCCGGAGTCGGCGAGCGGCCGGGCGATGGCGTCGAGTTCGAGGACACTCGCCTCGAGCCGGGCGCGCTCGCGCCCGAATTCCTGTGCCCGCTCCGGCGTGTCCCAGATCCTCGGGTTCTCGAGCTCGCGGTTTATTTCCTCGAGCCGCTCGCGCTTGCGGTCGTATTCAAAGATACCCCCTGAGCGCGGTGACGCGCTGCTCGAGGTCCTTGAGGCTGCGGCGGAGGGGCGCGATTTCCATGGATGAGACCGGTCGTTTCGGGCAAACCGGTATCGTAGCAGATCAGCGTTTTTCGAGCGGTTCCACCAGTTCGACCTTGAGCTCCGGCCGTGGCGTGCCGCCGAAATCAGTCGTATCCAGGCGATAGGCCAGGCGCACACGACTGCCGGCGGCGACCGTCGGTGCGGCGGCATCGCCGAAGTGGCCGAAGGCGATGGACTCGATGGGCCGGGTCGCGACCCCGGGCCGGACCCACAGCTTGAGGTGACGCTCGGCGACGACGCGCGACTCGACCACCTCGAACTCGCCGTCGAACACCGGCTCCGGAAAGCCCTGCCCCCAGGGACCGCCGCCGGCGAGCGCCCGGGCGGTGTCGAGCGTCAGTTCCGCGGCCGACAGCTCGCCGTCGCTCTCGAGCACGCCGCGCATCTGGGCCGGGGCCAGCCAGCGGGCCACCTCCTCGCCAAAGGCCCTGGAGAACCGCGACAGGCGCGCACGGCGCAGGGTGAGGCCGGCCGCCATGGCATGGCCGCCGAAGCGGTCGATCAGTCCCGGCTCGCGGGCATCGATGGCCTCGAGCACGTCGCGCAGGTGGACGCCCTCGACCGAGCGCCCGGACCCGCGCAGTTCGTCGTCGCCGGCCGGCGCAAAGGCGATCACCGGCCGGTGCACCCGGTCCTTGATGCGCGACGCGACGAGGCCGACGACCCCCGGGTGCCAGGCATCGTCACAGAGCGTCACGCCGGGCGGCAGGCTGCCCTCCTCGATGCGGAGCGTACGCAGCAGGCCGACTGCCTCCTCGCGCATGCGACCCTCGAGTTCGCGCCGCTCGACATTCAGGCGATCGAGCTCCTGGGCCAGGCGCATCGCCTCGGCCTCGTCGTCGGTGAGCAGGCAGCGGATGCCGATGGTCATGTCGTCGATGCGTCCGGCCGCGTTCAACCGCGGCCCGACGGTGAAGCCGAGGTCGCGCGCCACGAGCTGGCCGGGCGCGCGCTTGCCGGCGAGCGCCAGTGCGCGGATGCCGGCGGCGCCTCGACCGGCGCGCAATCGCCTGAGGCCCGCCTCGACCAGGATGCGGTTGTTGTGGTCGAGCGGCACGACATCGGCGACCGTGCCCAGGGCGACGAGGTCGAGCAGGTCCGCCACGGCCGGCAGGCGCGCGCCGCGCGCTGCCTCGAGCCTGCGGGTCACCGCGGCCATGAGATAGAACGCGACGCCGACCCCGGCGAGCGCCTTGCTCGGGAAGCGCGCACCGGCGAGATTGGGATTGACGTGGATGGCCGGCTCGGGCAACTGCGGCGGCGGCAGGTGGTGATCGGTGACGAGCACCGCGATCCCGTGGCGGCTCGCCGCCTCGATCCCGCCGTGCGCGGCGACACCGTTGTCGACCGTGATGATCAGGTCGGGCTTGTCGGTAGCGATCTCCTCGACCAGGCCCGCGGTCAGCCCATAGCCGTGGCGCATGCGATCCGGCACGCGGAACTCGACCCGGTGGTACCCGAGCCGGCGCAGCTGGCGCACCACGACCGCGGTGCTGGTCGCACCATCGGCGTCGTAGTCGCCGACCACCAGCACCCGGGCGCCGGCCTCCAGCCGCTCGACGAGATAGGCGGCAGCGTCCTCGACGCCGTCGAGTGTCGACACCGGCAGCAGCCGGGCGAGACCGAGATCGAGGACCGAATCGTCGGCGACACCGCGTGCGGCGTACACGCGGCGCAGCACCGGGTGCAGCGAGGCAGGCAACCGGATGTCGCCGGGCAGGGCGCGGCGCACGATCTCGCGCCGTGTCATGCGACCACCTGGTTCCAGGGCCGGCGCGCACGCCAGAAACGCAGGCGATCCGCCGGACGGCAGGTGACCGTCGTGCCGGCAAGCCACAGGCGCGCGCAGTCGAGCCCGCCGCCCCCGAGGGCGCGGACCAGCGGCGCGAACCAGCGCTCCTCGAGCCGGGTCAGCGCCTCGGCAGGCTCCGCCGCGAGCGTCGCGAGGCTGAGGGCGACGGCGCCGCCCGTCGGCGCAAGCTCGAGCAGGCCCTCGAGACTGGGTGGCGGCGACAGCGCCGCAACCCCCGCCCGGCCCCAGGCGGCACGCAGGAACGCATCCTCGGCGGCGAGCGGCGCGGGGGCCGCGGGACCCGGCTCCAGGCGACCCTCGCCGACGCCCCAGATCCACAGGGCGTTGGCCACGAGTTCGCCCCGGGCCTCACGCGAGAGGTTCACCGGATGCTCGTGCAGCCACATCTGCATCTCGGTCGTCAGGCGCCGGAGCCACGGGCCGTCCGGCCCGCCGGGCATGACGTCGGCGGCATGGCGGCCGAGCGCGGCCTCCGGGTCATGGGTATGGGCATCGAGCGCGCGCGGCAGGCTGAGGAGCGCGGTGCCCTCGACGAACTCGATGGCCAGGCCCTCGTCGCCGAACACCGAGCTGAATCCGGCGGCGAGCGCCGCGCGTTCCTCCGGGTCGAGCCGGACGATGCCTGCCGGGTGCAGGTGCACCCGCTCGATCCCGGCGACCAGGCAGACGGGCGTGGCCAGCGCCCAGTGGCCGTCGCGTCCCGCGATCGTCCGCGCGAGCGGCAGGCGCCGGTCGAACTCGAAGCCCGCTGCGGCCAGCAGCCAGTGGCGCCAGCCCGGCTCGTCGGCCACCACGCGCCGTCCCCTCGCGAGCAGTGCCTCGAGCGCCGGCAGGCGCGGCAGCGGCAGGTCGCTGCCGCCTGGCCACTGGAAATCGGTGATGACGAGATCGAGCCTGCGCATCGGGCGGACATGATACGGCACGCGCTCGGTGCGAGCGGCTATCATCCGGGAGGCATGAAGTTCACGCTGGAGAAAGCGGGCGATCTCAACGTCGTCACCGGGCGCGCCCCCGGGGAAGTGCGCATCGGCGAGCGTGTCTTCACCCGGAGCGTGGTGGTCACGGGCACCGAGATCGTCGCCGACTGGCCGGTGGCGAACGCCACCGCGCTCGCCACGTCGCACCTCGACACCCTGCTCGCCTTCGCGCCCGACCTCGTCGTCCTCGGCACCGGCGAGCAGCAGGTATTCCCGGATCCGCAACTCTTCGCGTACCTCGCGGGTCGCGGCGTCGGCTTCGAGGTCATGGACAACGGCGCGGCGTGTCGCACCTACAACGTCCTGCTCGGCGAAGGCCGCAAGGTCGTGCTCGCCCTCGTCCTGCCGTAGCTGCGCCGAGCCAGGATCGACGGCCGTTCGTCAGGGTTGGCGCCGGGCCGGTCGTTTCACGGTTGAGGGCGATTCGGGGGTGAGGACGGCAGAGGCTGGGCGCGCGGTAGGCGGGTCAGGGTCA
>CAZXAS010000131.1:0-8443 GCA_964638185.1 uncultured Steroidobacteraceae bacterium
ACCTCGCAGCTCCTGGTGATGGAGTTGCTGCGTGGCGCCGGCGGCATGATGGTCGGCGCCATTGCGCGCGACGTGGGCCTGACCCAGGGGACCATCACGACCCTGCTCGACCGGCTGGAGGAACGCGGACTGGTGCACCGGCACCGCAACCCGGCGGACCGGCGTCAGGTCAACGTCACACTGACCGAGGCCGGCGTGGCGCTGCTCGCTACTGCGCCGACGCCGCTGCAGACGCGATTCCTCGAGAACTTCGCGCCGCTGCGCGACTGGGAGCGAACCTCGATCCTCGCCTCGCTGCAGCGCCTCGCCGAGCTCATGGGTGCCGAGGGCATCGAGGCGGCGCCGGTGCTCGACGTCGGCCGCATCGACCGGCCGGGGACGGAATGAAACGACAGACCGTCCGCGGCGATGGTCGACATCGCTATGGACTTGGATACGGCGGCGGAACATGATCGCCGCACCTCTCGCACCCACCGCCTTTTGTCGATGCTGCCCACCAGGATCCGCCTGCCCATCAAGATCCTCGCCCAGCCGGACGAGGTGACCTGCGGCCCGACCTGCCTGCAGGCGATCTACGAGTACTGGGGCGCCGGCGAGTCGCTCCCGGCCGTGATCGGGCGCGCGAAGCGCCTGGAGCATGGCGGCACGCTCGCCGTGTACCTCGGCATCGACGCCCTGCGCCAGGGTTATGGGGCCACCCTCTACACCTACGACCTCACGACGTTCGATCCGACCTGGTTCCGGCCCGGTGTCGATCTTGCGGAGCGCCTGCGACAGCAGCGCCGCGTCAAGGAGGGCAGGCGCCTGCGGCAGGCCACCGACGGGTACCTGGAGTTCATCGAACTGGGCGGCCGGGTACGCTTCACCGACCTGTCGCGCACCCTCATCCGCGGGCTCCTGCGCCGGCGACTGCCCATCCTCACCGGCCTGTCGTCGACCTACCTGTACCGGGCCGCACGCGAGTACGGGCCGACCGACAAGCCGGACGACCTGCGTGGCGACCCCGCCGGCCACTTCGTCATCCTCTCCGGCTACGACCGCAAGGCACGGGCGATCCAGGTCTCGGATCCCTACGACCCGCACCCGCACGGCCCGAACCGTCGCTACTGGATCAACATCGACCGCGTGATCGGCGCGATCCTGCTCGGCGTCGTCACCTCGGACGCCAACCTGCTCGTCATCAGCCCGCGCCACCGCCGGCGCACCGACACCTGAAGCCCCAGCCATGCAGATACTGATCGTCGTCGACGACCCCCAGGAGTGGCCGCTGCACATTCCCGGGGTGACCGTGGTCGCGGCCCGGGCATACCTCACCGAACAGGCCTATGCCGAGGGACGCTCGGTCCGCGTGTTCAACCTGTGCCGCTCCTACCGCTACCAGAGCCTCGGCTACTACGTGTCGCTGCTGGCCGAGGCCCGCTCGCACAAGCCGTTGCCGCGGACCACGACCATCGAGGACCTCAAGTCGCGTCACCTCGCGAGGTTCCTCACCGAGGAACTCGACGACACCATCCAGCGCGCGCTGACGCCCATCAAGTCCGAGACCTTCGACCTCAGCATCTACTTCGGCCGCAACCTCGCACAGCGCTATGAATCGCTGTGCCAGCAGCTGTTCCGCCTGATCCCGGCGCCGATGCTGAAAGTGACCTTCGAGCAGCTGCCAAGTCGCTGGCGCATCCGCGGCGTGCGTCCGATCGCCGCGAGCGACATCCCCGACGCCCACCGGGAATTCGTCGTCGAGGCGGCAACCGGCTACTTCCAGGGACGCTACCGGCGCGCGCGCAAGCGCTTCGAGCCACGGTTCTCCATGGCGATCCTCACCGACCCGGAGAGCCCCGAGCCGCCCTCGGACGAGAAGGCACTGGCCAAGTTCGAGAATGCCGCCGAGGCACTCGGCTTCGAGGTCGAGTTCATCACCCAGGACGACCGAGGCCGGCTCGCGGAGTTCGATGCACTGTTCATTCGCGACACCACCTCGGTCAATCACTACACCTACCGCTTCGCGCGGCGCGCCTCGGCGGAGGGACTCGTCGTCATCGACGACCCGGAATCGATCCTCAAGTGCAGCAACAAGGTGTACCTCGCGGAGCTGCTGGCCCGGCACGGCGTTCCCCAGCCGCGCACGCTGATGGTCCATCGCGACAACATCGGCCAGATCATGCCGACGCTGTCGCTGCCCTGCGTGCTCAAGCAGCCGGACAGCGCGTTCTCCCTGGGCGTGGCCAAGGTCGAGACCGAGCAGGAGCTCAAGGCGCGGGTGCCCGAGCTGCTCGCGCGCTCCGAGCTGATCGTGGCGCAGGAATGGCTGCCAACGGAGTTCGACTGGCGCGTGGGCGTGCTCGACCGCCGCGCGCTCTACGTGTGCAAGTACTACATGGCGCCGGGTCACTGGCAGATCATCAGCCGCCGGGACGGCACGGAACCGGTGGAGGGACCCTGGGAGGCGCTTTCCGTGGGCGAAGCGCCGGATGAAGTGGTGCGCACCGCCCTCAAGGCCGCGAACCTCATCGGGGACGGGCTCTATGGCGTCGACCTCAAGCAGGTCGGCGGCCGCTGCTACGTCATCGAGGTCAACGACAACCCGAGCATCGATTGCGGCGTGGAGGACGGGGTGCTGAAGGACGCCTTGTATCGCGAGATCATGGGCACGTTCCTGCGCCGGGTCGAGGATCGCAAGCGGGGCAACCAGCGATGAGCGTGAATGCCGTCCTCCCCCGCCCGGCCTTCAGCGCCTGCGGCATCGAGCTCGAGTACATGATCGTCGATCGGGAATCGTTCGACGTGCGCGCCCTGGTGGACCGTGTGCTGCTCGACGCGGACGGCCGCCCGGTCAACGACGTCGCCCGCGGCAGCTTCGGCTGGTCGAACGAACTCGCCGCACACGTGCTCGAGATCAAGAACGAGGATCCGGGACTCCCGCTGCCGTTACTGGTGGAAGGGTTCGCCGTCGAGACCGCCGAGGTCAACCGGCGCCTGCGGGACCTCGGCGCCCGGCTGATGCCGGGCGCGATCCATCCGTGGATGGACCCGCGCCGCGAGACGCACCTCTGGCCGCACGAGTACGCGGAGATCTACCAGGCCTATGACCGGATCTTCGATTGCCGCCGCCATGGCTGGGCCAACCTGCAGAGCATGCACGTCAACCTGCCGTTCGCCGGCGAGGACGAGTTCGTGCGCCTGCATGCCGCGCTGCGCCTGCTGCTGCCGATCCTCCCTGCGCTGGCTGCCAGTTCGCCGGTGGCGGACGGCAGGATCACGCCGTTCCTCGACTATCGCATGGACTGCTATCGCCGCAATGCCGAGCGCATGCCGTCGATGACCGGCGACGTCATCCCCGAGCCGGTCGGAAGCGAGGCGGAATACCGGCGCCTGATCCTGGCGCCGCTGCACCGGGACATCGCGCCGCTCGACCCGGACGGCGTCATGGACGGCGAGTGGCTGAACGCGCGCGGCGCCATCGCGCGCTTCGACCGCAATGCCATCGAGATCCGGGTGATCGACACGCAGGAGCGCCCGCGTGCCGACATCGCGATCGCGGCCGCGACCTTCGCCGTGGCACGCGCCTGCTTCGAACAGCGACTCGGCGCCGGCGAACCCGACGACCCGCTGCCGACCGGGCGGCTGTCGGCGATCCTCGACGCCTGCTCGCACGACGGCGAGGCCGCGGTCATCGACGACCAGCACTACCTCGCGCGGCTCGGCGTGCGGGGTCGCTGCACAGCCCGTGAACTGTGGGGCCAGCTGCTCGAGATCACCCTGTTCGCCGAACCCGGCGGGCGCTCGCTCTGGGGTGGGCCGCTGGGGTTGATCCTCGAGCGCGGCACGCTGGCGCGCCGGATCCTGGACGCCCTGCGGGGGGATACGCGGCACGCACGGCTCCAGGCTGTCTGCCGAAGGCTGTGCGAGTGCCTGGAGCGCGACGAAGCCTTCACCGGCGTCGATTGATCATGCGGCGAGGGAGCCCGGCGCGACCGCTGTCGTTGCTCGTCACCTGCGAGCACGGCGGCAACCGCGTCCCCGCCCGCTACCGCGACCTCTTCGCCGGCCGGTCGCGCCTGCTCGAGAGCCACCGCGGCCATGACGCGGGATCGATGGCGATGGCCCGCAGGCTGGCGAGCCGCACGGGCGCCATGCTGATCACTGCGTCGGTGACCCGGCTGCTGGTCGACCTCAATCGCTCAATCGGCCATCCGCGCCTGTTCTCGGAGCTGAGCCGCAGGCTTCCCCTCGCCGACAGGCGGGATCTGTTGCAACGTCACTATTTCCCGTATCGCGAGCGTGTCGAACGCTGGATCGCCGAACAGGTCGCGCAAGGCCAGCGGGTGGTGCACGTGTCGAGCCACAGCTTCACCCCGGTGCTGGCCGGGCAGGTCCGCCGCGCGGACCTCGGGCTCCTCTACGACCCGGCGCGGCCGAGCGAGCGGTCATTGTGCGAGACCTGGCAAAGGACGCTCGTCGCCGCGGACGCCGGGCTTCGCGTGCGCCGGAATTACCCCTACACCGGAACGGCGGACGGCTTGACCACGGCATTGCGGCGCCGGTTCGGCCCGGACGTCTACGCCGGCATCGAGCTCGAGGTCAACCAGCGCTACCCCCTGGCTGGCGGCAGGGCATGGTCGGCGATGTGCGCCGCCGTCGGCACGGCACTGCTCGTCGTACTCGACGCCGATGGATCCCCGCCGGACGCGGCCGGCGGCGGCGCCCCGCCTGCACGACGGCGACGGATGTCGAGCCACAGGTTGTAGGCGGCGACAAATGCCGGGAAGAGGTTGGCCAGGATGCCGACCGAGTCGTTCTTGCCGAAGGTGAAGTACGCCAGCAGCAGCAGGCTGCCGCTGATGCTCATGTACCAGAACAGGCGCGGCAGTACCGGACGGCGATGCAGCTTCGAGTAGATGACCTGCACCACCCAGCGTCCTGAGAAGAGCAATACGCCGGCATAGCCGACCAGCTTCCACGGGGTTATGACGATGCCAAAGGCATCGGTGATCACGCTGTTCACGACTGCTCCAAGGGTGCTCGCGATACTCGCGTATTCTCGCCGAAAGCAGCCTGCGGCACAGTACGCAGTTACAGCCTGCCGCGCCCGGCACGGCGTCGGGCGTGATAGATTTCCGGCCCTGCCGACGTCCAATGTCATGCGGGAGTGCAGCCCGCGCATCGTCAGCGGGAACCCGGGCCACATGCGCGAAGCCGAACTCCGCAACATCCTGCTCATCGACGCGATCGAGGAACACGATCGCGACGGCACGATGCTGCCGCGCGCCGACCGGGAGCAGGCTACGCGACAGGCCCTGCGCGAGTTTCCGCTGGTGGCCGCGGACCTCGATCCGGAGTCGATGTCGCCGCGTTCACTGGCCGCGCTCGCGCATCGGTCGGCGGCGCTCGGTGCGCGCGTCGAATCGCGTTTCCCGGTCGTCAGCCGGCTGGTGCAGGGCCTGGAGGCCAGTCGCTGGCTCGACCTCGTGCTGCTGGTCGCGGCACTGCTGCTCGGCGCGTCGATGGCGACGATCGATACGAGCCGTCGCATCAACATCCTGGCCTTCCCGCTGCTCGGCCTCGTGGCGTGGAACCTGGTGGTGTACGTGCTGCTGGCGAGCGCCTGGTTGCGCCGCCGGCTGCACCCGGGCCACCGGTCGAGCGGCGCTGCCGCGTGGTACTCGAGGTTCGTCGCCGGGCGCGCGCGCACGCTGACGGCGCGCACCGCCGGCTTCCACGCAATCCTGGCGCAGGCCCTGGGCACGTTCGCCGAACAGTGGGGCGCGACCGGTGGCCGGCTCGTGCTCGCGCGGGCCCGCCGCCTGCTGCACCTGGCGGCCGCGCTCGTCGCCATCGGACTGGTAGCGGGCCTCTATGCGCGCGGCGTGCTGTTCCAGTACGAGGCAGGCTGGGAGAGCACCTTCCTGGGTGCGGCGCAGGTGCAGCCGCTGCTCGCCGCGGCATATGGTCCCGCCTCGGCGGTGACCGGCATACCCGTGCCGTCCACGGTCGCCGAGGTCGAGGCGCTGCGCTGGACCGGTCCCGGCAGTGGCGTCGGCGCGGCGCCGTGGATACACCTGCTCGCGGTCACTGCGCTCTTGTTCATCGTCCTGCCGCGCATGCTGGCGGCGCTGGGCGCGCAGCTGGCCTTGAGGCGCATTGCCGCGTCGGTCCCGGTGCCGTCGACGGTGCGCGACTACGCGCGTCGGGTGTTCGGCCGCGGTGTCGGCGTGCCCGGTCACGGCATCGTCGCCGTGACCCCGTACGGCGGCGAGCCCGCGGCCGGGTCGCGTCGCGGGATCGAGGCGTTGCTGGTCACGGTGTTCGGTGACGACGCCACGGTCGACCTGCGGCCTGCCGTGCGTTACGGCGACGAGGACGCCTGGCTCGAATCTCTGGCCCAGGGATCGGGCCGGATCGCGGACTGCCACGTCCTGCTGTTCGACCTGGCATCGACACCCGAGACCGAGAACCACGGCGCGATGTTGTCGGGCATCCGCGACTGGCTCGTCCGTGAGCACCGCCGCGGGCGCCTGCTGGTGATCGTCGACCAGGGCGGTTATGCCGCGCGCCTCGGCACCGGCGAGGATGCGCGCCGGAGGCTCGACGAGCGTCGCGACCTGTGGCGGCGCTTCGTTGCCGCACAGGGGCTCGAGGCGGTGTTCCCCGCACTGGCCGGGATCGGCGCCAGGCCCGCCGACGATGACGTCGCCCAGGCACGATCCGCGGTATGGACCGCCGAGGCGCCGGCATGACCGATGCGCCCGTCACCGTGCACCTGAGCCTGATCTCGCACACCAACGTGGGCAAGACCACGCTGGCGCGCACGCTGCTGCGGCGTGACGTCGGCGAGGTCCGCGATGCCGCCCACGTCACGGGCGAGAATGAGTCGTTCGAGCTGCTGTCGAGCCCTGCGGGCGACGTGCTGAGACTCTGGGACACTCCCGGCTTCGGCGACAGTGCGCGCCTGCTCAAGCGGCTGACACAGCGCGGCAACCCGATCGGCTGGCTGCTCGCACAGGTGTGGGACCGGTTCGCCGACCGTCCGCTCTACAGCAGCCAGCAGGCGGTGTTGAACGTTCGCGAGCAGGCCGACGTCGTCCTGTACCTCGTCAACGCGGCAGAGGATCCCGCGTCCGCCACCTACGTCGAGGCGGAGATGCGGGTGCTGGAGTGGATCGGCAAGCCCATCATCGTGCTGCTCAATCAGCTCGGCCCGCCGCGCGAGCAGGCGCAGGACGCATGCGACGTGGAGCAATGGCACACGCAGCTTGCGCACCACCGCCTGGTGCGCGCGATCCTGCCCTTCGATGCCTTCGCACGCTGCTGGGTGCAGGAGGATGTCCTGTTCGGCCATGTCGAGCGAGCGCTCGATGCGGGCCTCGTGCCCGGCTTCCGGCGGCTGCGCGCCAGTGCATGGGCGGCTCATGTCGAGGTATTCGAGCGGTCGATGGCGGTGCTGGCGACGCAGGTCGCATCGGCCGCCTGCGACCGGGAAGCGGTTGCTCCACGCAGCATGGCGGATACGGCGAAGGGCTGGCTCGGACGCCTGGCCGGCGAGCGGCAGGCCGATCCTGCCGTGGCCCGCGCGATGGAAGCCATGGGCATGCGGCTCGGCGCGAGCGTGCGGGAGACGACGGTACGGCTGCTCGACCTGCATGGACTCGCCGGGCACTCACCCGATGAGATCCTCGCCCGCGTCGGCGGCGACCTCGCGCTGCGCCAGGCTGCCGACGTGCGCAAGGCAGGCCTGGTCGGCGGCGCCGTGTCGGGCGCGCTGGGCGGGCTTGCCGCCGACCTCGCCGCCGGTGGACTCACCTTCGGTGCCGGCGCCCTGCTCGGGGCGATCGCAGGCGCTGCCGGCGCCAGCGGGCTCGCCCGCGCGTACAACGTCGTGACCGGCACCAGCGGCGACGTCGCACGCTGGTCCGACGACTTCCTCGAGGGCCGCGTCGCCGCGGCACTGCTCAGGTACCTGGCCGTCGCGCACTTCGGCCGCGGCCGCGGCGACTTCGTGGCGAGCGAGTACCCCGCGTTCTGGCGCGACCTCGTGACCGCGGCCGTGGCGGACCGACGCGAACGACTCGCGACCATCTGGCGCCGGGCCGAGAACGGCGAACCCACGGCGCTGGAACCAGCACTGCGCGCGTCCCTGGCCGAAACCACCCGGACAATCCTGTCGAGCCTCTACCCCGACGCCCCCCGCCCCTAGCCCGCCTTCCACAGGTACCGCCTTCTACACGTACCGGACTTGGATTATTGGAGTTTGGTCGCCTGTAGAGGTACCTTTAGCGGTGCCAGACCTGGACTATTGGAGTTTCGGCGCATGACTGGCGGCCAGCTTGCACAGCGTCGATGGGTCCCGATTCAGGAATCGCGCTACTTCGGTAAGTGTCGCAGTCCTCGTCTCGATGGCCTGTCGGAGCAGCTCGAGGCGCACCGGTGTCAGTGAACGCATCGATGA
>CAZXAS010000132.1:0-1575 GCA_964638185.1 uncultured Steroidobacteraceae bacterium
CGTCGGTCTCGATGCTGATCTCGTCGATGCCGACGTAGCGGCCGAGCTGGCCGGCCAGCAGCGCGCCGCCCTCGGCGATGAGCCCCGGCGTGGAGCTGCCGATCGCCTCGCGGTCACCGGACTGCAGGGTGTCGATGCTTCGACCGACGATCAGCAGCGAGGCAATCTGCGACTGTGGCAGGGCGGGTACGGAATACAGGCTGAGCTCGGGCTTGCGCAGCCGTCCCCGGACGATGACTCCTACTTCGTAACCCGGCAGTTCCTTCATGGCGCGCAGGTCCACGCCCGGGTCAGCGACCGGCCCGCCGGCGAAGATCAGCCGCCCGCGGTCGACGGTCAGTTCCTTCGAATACGCGCGGTACTCGCCGTCGACGACCTCCAGTTCGCCGGATGCGACCGCGACCTCGTCGGGGCGCGACTGGGCCCGCACGCTCCCCTCGAGGCGGCCCGACAGCCCGAAGGCGTTGATCCTGACGGCATCGCCCAGGACCAGGCGGACGTCGCTGGTCAACCGGTATTCGTCGGCCACGTCTTCCGATGCACTGCGACCCACGATCCGCTCGTCGGCACTGGCGGTGACGGCACCGATGGTCTGCTTCGGCTCGATACGTGCGCGCGGCACCGTGACGGTGCCGGTCACGCGCACGTCGTGGCCATCGATGCGGAAGTCCAGGTCCGGCGACGCCTCGACGCGCGCCTCGGGCAAGTCGGCCACCAGCAGGCGTGTGCCATCCAGTTCGAGGCCGCCGTGCATCCCGCCGTCCCGCCAGGCGAGCTCGCCGGTGGTTTCGAAGCTGCCCTCACCGGCCCGGCCCGTGGCCTTCAGGCTGAGTGAACTGTCCTCGAAAGCGAGGCGCGCTGCGACGTCCGACAGTCGCAGGTTGGTCTGGTACAACTCGAGCGCGCCGTCGGCCAGGTCGACCGTGCCCCGCACTTCCACGGCGCCGACGGTGCCGGAGAGCGCGATGTCTGCGTCCAGCGACCCAGCCGCGCGATCCAGGTCCGTGATCACGAGCGGCAGCAGCCCGAGCTCCCGTGTCTCCAGCGAGAACCGGCCGTCGATGGTCGATTGCGCGAACGGGCGACCGGCCAGACGGTCGATGGTCACCGAGCCATCGAGCAGGAAGATCTCGGTGTCGCGGGACTGTATCCGCGCCTCGTGGCGTTCAGGGTAGCTGCGCATCTGCAGCGTAGTCTCACCCAGCGAGCGCTCTTCGCGCCGGCCACTCGGCGCCAGGTAGGCAAATCGCGCCTGGCGCAGGGTGAGGTCGGCCGAAGCCGTCCACGGCACGCCGGGGTGGCCTTCCGCGGTGGCGTCGAAGTCGAGCAGGCCGAAGTACTCCGGCCGCCCCGGCAGCTCGACGTCGAGCGCCTCGATCGGGAAGGCCAGTGTGTCGAGCGAGGCCGACCAGTGCCCGCGTGCATCCCACGAGCCCTCGATACACCAGCGGCGCGGATCGCGTACGAAGCAGGTCTGCGCGAGGCGCGCCGAATCGCGCGTGATCTGCGCCTGCATCGGCGCCTGCAGCGACCAGCCCTGCAGTTGCGGTCCCTCGCCGGTGAGGCGCGTTGCCG
>CAZXAS010000132.1:1675-8254 GCA_964638185.1 uncultured Steroidobacteraceae bacterium
GAGATGCCGGGCGTCGGCGCCGTCACGCAGGCGCAGGCTGCCACCGATACTGCCACCGAGCTCATCGTCGAGCAGGGACAGGTCGTCGACGTCGATGCGCGCATCGAGCGACGTGCCTTCGCCCACCTGGCCGTTGATGACGGCGCGCGCCGGGCCGAGGTTCAAGTCGAAGCGTTCGAACTCGGTCAGGCCGGGGTGATGCCGGACGAAGCCGCGACCGCTGACCGGGTACTCGCGCAACGTGCCCGAGACCGGGCCGATGGCCGCGGCCCAGGCGGCGTCCGCGTCGAGCCCCCATCCCGACGCGGACAAGTCGAACGCGAGGCGGCTGTCGAGACCGTTCCTCAGCACGCCGAGATCGAGGTCCTGGACCTCGGCCACCACCTGCCACGGCCGCAACTCGTCGAATCCGAAGTACCCGCTCAGTCGCGCCGTGCCGGGCCTGCCGGACAGCCTGGCTTCGCGCACGGCGATTCCCTCGGGATCGGCGACGCCGGTCGCGACGACGTCCAAGCCTGGATGGCCCGTCACCACGGCCGCACCCTCGAGCGCGAAGTCGATCACCCGCCAGCCCTTGAGGGTCAGGCGTCCGCGCGGGCTGCCGGCGGAAGGCTTGCCGTCCAGCGGCCAGGCCAGCCCCTCCCAGTCGAGACCGAGGTCGAATGCCGGCTCTGCGCCCAGGGTCAACGAGCCCGCGCCTGTGACGCGCATGCGACCATCCGCCGACTCGACCTCGAGCGCGGCGAGGTCGATCCGCTCGCCCGGCAGGCGCAGGCCGATGGCCAGGTCCACGCCAGCAACCGGCAGGCCCCGTCCGGACAGGCGGCCACGGGCCTCGATGGCGCGCAGCGACCCGCTGGCGTCGATGCTCCCGGCCAGCGGTCCGAGCGGCGGCTCGGCCATCCAGGGCGACAGGTCGACGCCGTCGCTGGAGACGCTGGCCTCGAAGCGCAGCTGTGAACCGACGTCGAAAAGCGTGACGGCCGCCTCTGCGACCGCGGGTGCTGCGAGGTGGCCGGTGAGTTCCAGCCGGTCGAGGTCGCCGCGCGCGTGCAGCCTGCCGGAAGCGGCCGGCTGCATTGCCAGTGTCCAGTCGAGGTCGGCCACGATGCGCAGCGGATCGCGGGCCACGAGCTGCAGGCTGCCCTCCACGGTGCCATCGTCGGCGGCCAGGCGCAGGCGGTCGAGCTCGATGCGGGAGTGCGTGAGGCGGCCACCCAGCTCGACATCGCGCGCCGTGAGCAGCGTGCCCTGCGGCAGCGACAACTCGACCAACCCGACCCGGGTGTCCTCCAGGCTGAGTGACAGCCAGCGTGGCAGGAACCTCGGTGGCTGGCCGGAGGGCGGTTCGGTCGCCGGGCCCACTTCGAGCTTGATACGGGCGACGTCGAGACGGGTAACGGCGACGCGGCCTGCCAGCAGCGCAGCGGGCAGGTACTCGAGCGACAGGCCATCGGCCACGACCCGGATGCGACCCGCGGCGAGCCGGAACGCATCGAGTTCCAGCGGTCCGGCGAGCCGGCCGCGGGCTCCCTCGATCCGCACCTCGACGGCGTCGAGCGACTCGAGCGCGGCCACGACCCGGTCGAGCCCGGCCTGGGTGAAGCCGAGCCATGCGGCAAGGCCGATGACGACGACCAGCACGGACGTCGCCACCAGGATCAAGATCGCGACGATGCGGCGCCAGGTGGTCACAGGATTGGCGTGAAGTTGAAGTGCAGCCGCGGCGAACGGTCGGGCTCCGACAGCGACTGCGCGACGTCTATGCCGACGCTCACGAACGGCAGGCGGTAACGCACACCGATGCCCGCCGAGTACTCCAGCGGGTCGCCGAACTTGTCGAAGGCGTTGCCTGCGTCGACGAAGGCGGCGACGCTGAAGTTGCGCGGCAGCTCGCGCTCGATCTCCAGCGTGCCGACCACCTTGTGACGCCCGCCGACCTTGTTGCCGGCGGCATCCACCGGCGAAAGCTCCTCGTAACCGTAGCCACGCACGCTGCGGTCGCCCCCGGCGAAGAAGCGGTACAGGACCGGCAGTTCCTGGAAGTCGCCCACCGCGCTGGCACCGAGCTCGCCACGCAGGATCAGGTACCAGGGGCCGCCCAGGCCGAAGCGCCGCTCGTCGCGGACCAGCAGGCGCGTGAAGTCCGAGTCCGACCCCAGGGCACTGGTCGAGCCCAGCAGTTCGGCGTACAGACCGCGCCCCGCTGCCGTCGTGTCGATGAAGCCCTTCGGCAGCAAGGCGTAGCTGATGCCAGGCACGAGCAGCAGGTCGCGCTGGGTCGCGACCGACGGGTCGCCGGCCATGCCCGTGCCCGGCACGTCGTCGGAGGTGTAGTCGATATTGGTGAACAGGACGCGTTGCCAGCGGCCGAGCACCTGGGTCAACCCGGGGCGCAGCGATACACCGGTGGTGGTCACGTCGCCGCTCTCGACGGTGCCACCGAGCAGCCGGAAGGACAGCTTCTCCAGCGCCGGGTCCGTCCACGGGATCACGTAGTTGATGTCGATGCGCTGTTCGAGCGCCGACAGGCGGGCCTCGGTGCTGAGCCGATGTCCCTTCCGGTTCAGCTGGCGGTTGGTCCAGCCGAGCAGCACGCGCCACTCCGTGTCGGTCGCGTAGCCCGCACCGATCTTGTAGCGATGGCGCTTGTTCTGCTCCGAGCCGATGCGGATCGGGACGATCTTCGCCTCGCGGTCGCGCGCCTCCGGCAGCACCTCGACCACCGAGAAGTAGTCCGAGTCGTCCAGTGCGAACTGCGTGCGCAGGAGCTTGACGGCATCGTACCAGTCACCCTCCCTGTAGCGCAGGTAACGCCGTACCAGGTCGGGGTCGAGAAAATCCTGCTCGATCACCGTCGTTCCGAAGCGGTAGCGCTCGCCGGTGTCGAGCGTGAGCAACGCCCGCGCCTCTCGCCGCGCAGGGTTCACCTCGAGCGCCGCCCGCGTCCAGGTGGCGTCGAGGTAGCCGTTGCTCGCGGCCACGCGCTGCAGGCTGCCCTTCAGGCTGTCGTAGTCGGCATGACTGAGGCGCTTGCCGATGCCGAGTGGCGAGTTCGCGATCAGATCCTGCAGGAAGGGCTCGTCGCGGCCCGGACCGGCAAGCGCCACGTCGGCTTCCACGAGCAGCACCGGTTCGCCCGGCGTGACCGACACGACGGCCTTCCAGCCCTTGCCGTCGCTGGCCGGCGTCACGCTGGCGCTCACTTCCGGCGCGTAGTAGCCGTAGGGCTTCAGCGCCGAGCGCGCCTCCTGTGGAGCGCGCAGTGCCAGCCGGTCGACGCGATCCTGGTCGAGGTCCGCCACGTTCGCATAACGCGTGAGCGACAGGAATGCGATCACATTGTCCTTCACCGCGCCCTCCACCCCGGTGACCTCGACGGTGATGGCGGCGCCGGACGCGGGTGTAACCGTGATCACGGCGGCGAGCATCAACAGGAGAGGAGGGAGTCGGGCCATCGGTGCCAGGGGCAGAGCGCCCTTCGATACTAGCCTTGGGTTGCGCCGGTGCGGGTCGCCTGAAACGCATAGGTCGTCTGCCCGGTCGCTTCTCCGGCCGGGTCGTAGCGACGTTCGTGCACCGTAACCATACCATCGTGCTCCACCAGGACCGCCGTTGCGGAACGCGTTCCGTACGCCGGGTCGACGATGAACGGGGCCGACACCAGGCGCTCGCGCTCGAGGCCGATGCCGGTGTCAGGCAGTTCGTGGTCGTCGGCAGGCACACGATCACGCAGGGCCGCGAGCAGCGCATCCGCAGTCACTGCATCCTGCTCGATGAGCGCCGCCACCCGGTCCCGTGATCGCACCAGTTTCGGCCAAGGCGTGTCGAGATGATGATTGCTGAGGCCGTAGAGCCCGGGCGCCAGTGCTGTGGCGCGCGGTACCGGGCGATTCACGACGTACGCCACGCCGCTCGCGTCTGCCAGCAACAGGTTGAAGCCTGCGTACTCGGCCGCATGGCCGGTCAGCTGGCGCGCGTAGTCCATGGCGCAAAGATCGCCACCGAGGAAGCCGGGAATGAGCGTGCCGCGGGACGGTGCCGTGCCGGGCGCAGTGGCCCGGTCGCGGAAGTTGGTCACTACGGCGAGGCGCCCGTCCCGGCCGACGCCGAGCCAGGTGCCACCGGCGGCGAGGTCGCGCCCGGCCAGCATCCCCTCGGGTTCGGTCCACCAGCCGAGTGGCGCGGTCGGCCGCGCATGGAATTCGTCGCGATTGCCGGCCAGCACCAGCGGGTAGCGCGGGTGAACACCGAAGGCGGCGATCAGCAGGCACATCAGGCTTGCGCCGTACGCCGGCGGCGCCTGCGCAGCATGAAGAGCACCAGCACCACCAGCGCGGCGAGCGCCAGCACCGGGGCCAGCAGCGCCAGGACCGCGAGCAGCGCCGAGCCAGCGAGTTCGCCCGTCGACACGGCAGGGTTGCCGAGCCCGCCGGTGGTGACGGCCGAGGCGGCGCGGGTGAGGGACGAGAGCGAGTAGGACGCCGCGGTTGCACTGCCGCCGGCCACCACCGCGGCCAGCCAGCGCAGCCATGCCGGCACATCCGCCATGACGCTGGCCGCGACGACGACCCCCGCTGTGAAGGCCAGCGGCGCCGCGACCACGTCCAGGAAGTGATCGACACCCGGGATGTAGTACGCGGTGATCTCGAGCAGGGTGGCCGCGCCAAGCGCGGCGAGCGTCAGCGGTTCGCCCAGCCAGGCGAAGCCCGGCGCCGCTTCCACGTAGCCGAAGTGCATGGCGAGCCCGGCGGCCAGCAACGGCACGAAGGCGCGGAAGCCGGCGGCGGCGGCGAGGGCAATGCCGGTGATGATCGATAGCGTGATGTCGAGCGATTCCATGCGCCGAGGGTAACCCAGACGGTCAGCGCCGCAGCTGCCACAGCGCCACGCCGGGCTCCAGGGCCAGGGGTCGTGCCGCGCCGGCGTCGTACCAGTCCTCGATCAGCCGGTAGGACACGGAGTGCGGCGTGGGCAGGGCCGGCGTGCCGGTCGCGATCTCCTGCCTGGTAAACCACCGCGCATCCTCGAGTTCGTCGTCGCCGAGTTGGATCTCGATGCTGTCCGCGCTGGCGATGAAGCCCAACATCAGCGACGCCGGGAAGGGCCACGGCTGGGAGGAGTGGTAGCGGGCATCGCCGACACGCACGCCGGTTTCTTCCAGCACCTCGCGGTGGATCGCATCCTCCAGGCTCTCGCCGGGTTCGACGAAGCCGGCGAGCGTCGAATACCGGCCGGCCGGCCAGCCTGGCTGGCGGCCGAGCAGGGCCCGCTCGCCATCCGTGACGAGCACGATCACGGCTGGGTCGAGGCGCGGGAACGACTGATTGTCGCAATCGGCCGCGGTGCACTGCAGGACATGACCGGACTGTGTCGCGCGCATCGGCCGGCCGCAGCTGCCGCAGAAGCGGTGCCGGCGCCGCCAGCTGACCATCGCGCGCGCATAGGCGAGCAGTCCCGCCTCGCGCCAGTCGAGCTGCCCGCCGGCCAGGCGCAGGTCGGTGAACTCGGCGGATTCGGCCAGCGCAGGTGGCTCGGGGTCGTCGAGTTCGGCGGCGAATGCGACGGTGCCGCCGTAGTCGCCCAGCAATATCAGCTGCTCGGGGTCGACCCGGGCCGCAAGTGACTCGGTGACCTCGAGCAGGCAGGCGCCGACGTCCGGCGCGCACCGGAGCAGGCTGCGCGAGCGCCATACCGGGACGATGCGTGCGGTGCCCTGCGCGATCGCGGTTGCGTAGGCCTGGCCGTCGACGCGGGCCGGATGCAGCCGGTCGACGTACGGGCCGGAAAAGATGTTGCGCCGCTCTTCGCGCGGCATGGCCGGATCCTCGGCAGCGAGACTGGACGGCAGATTGTACCGGGCGCGGACAGCTTCAGTGCCGGGCCTGACGTGACCCGGGCGCGACGCACAGGGAGCAGGCCTCGGGGCGGGCCGCGAAGCTGGCGACGACCACGAGTGAACCACAGGATTCGCAATCGTCGATGCAGAGCTCCCGTTGTCTTTCGAGCGCCTGGCGCAGGAAGCAGGCGTGCTCGAAGCCGATCTGCGGCCCCGGATGATGGAACAGGAAGGTCTCATAGGCCTCGCAGAAGCGCTCCCCCCAGCGCAGCAGCTCGAAGGCGCCGGGCTCCGGCGTGCTCGCCGGATCGAGCAGGCCGAGCTGACACAGGCAGGAAGCGAGACTCGCCGCCTCGAGTCGCACCGTGCTGTTGCGAAGGAAGAACGCCGCCTGGCGCGGCGACTTGCCACGGTGCCGACGCACGCGCTGCGCACCCATGTGCTCGACGTAGCTCTTGTAGAGCTTGCGGATACGGTCCTCGGTGAGGCCGGTCCAGCCGCGGATGGTGCAGGTCCGCGCCTCGTGCCCGATCAGCCGGAGCGCGAGGTCGAGGCGCAACCGGTCGCGTGTGTAGCGGTCGTCTGTGATTCGCATGGCCGGCGTCCGTTGACAGCGTGGTACAAGGCTGGTATTTTTTTACCAGCATTCATCGACCGGGCCAAGACCCGGGCCGCAGAAAAAAGCCGCGGCAATGGGGAGAAATGCCATGCACCTGCAAACGCCGCTGGCGCTCGCCCCG
>CAZXAS010000133.1:0-8139 GCA_964638185.1 uncultured Steroidobacteraceae bacterium
TCGGCGGCGGATGGCCAACGATAGCGACGCCGGGGCCGGTCGCGCAACCGTGGTCCCATCGTCGGCCCGGGTCGGGGCCGGCATCCGTCCCGGGCGCAGCGCGGTCGGCGGCATGCGCCGCGCCCGGCGCTTGCCAATCACGCATGCGTCGGTCGCGCGCCAGGTGCCGGCAGTGGCTGCGCCGGCCTGTCCAGTTGCCGATCCGAGCGGTATAGTCCGCGCCGGCGTCCTGGATCGCGGTCGCGCCGGGGACTCCACGATGTCCATACCAAGGGGAGTGACGATGATGCATGGCAAACACTCGGTAGCGGCTGCCTTCGTCGCCGGATCGCTGGTCCTGGGCGCAGCCGTCCTGGCCCAGTCGCCCGCGGAGGCGCCAAAGGGCGAGGCAATGATGGCGTCGGTGGAGCTGACCGCTACCGTGATCGCGGTGGACCAGGCCACGCGTGAAGTCACGGTCAGGACCGACGATGGCGAGGAACACAGCTTCATCGCCGGCGAGGACGTGCGGAACCTCGCACAGGTGGAGCCGGGTGACCTCCTGACCGTGACCTACGCCGAGGCCCTCGCCTACGAAGTGAAGAAGGGTGGCAGCGCGGTCGCCCCGTCGACGACTGTGGCCGGTGGCAGGGCGGAACCCGGCATGAAGCCCGCCGGCGCCATTGGCCAGCAGACCACGGTGACGGTGTCGATCACCGCGATTGATCGCGAGATACCCGCCGTCACGTTTACGGGGCCGGCTGGCAACACCCGGACCATCAAGGTGCTGCACCCGGAGAAGCTGGAAGGCGTGAGTGTGGGTGACACGGTCGAGATCACCTATACCGAGGCGCTGGCGATCAAGGTCGAAGAGGCGCAGGCAGAGTGACCACGGCCGAGCGACGGCCAGCCGGCTGCACACGGAGTCAGTGAATCATGTCGTTCCTCGGTCGGATGGCCGCGACGGCCATCGCCCTCCCGGGTCTTCTGGCCACGTCCGAAAGCGTCGCACAGGAGGCCCCTGATACCTGGCGCCAGACCGTATTCATATACGGCATGGGCGCTGCGATCGATGGCACGGCACAGATCGGCAGCGTGAGTGTGTCCGTCGATGTGAGCATCTCCGACCTGTTCGATGCACTCGAGTTTGGCGCCATGGCGGCCTACCGTGTCGAGAACGACGCCTGGTCCTTCACTGCAGACGCCACATTCATGGGCCTTGGCGGCCAGGACACCACGCAGGGAGGGCGCGTCCAGGGCGCCGTGGACATCGACCAGGCCACCTTGATGGCAACCGCGGGACGCCGGGTTTCCGAACACCTCGAGTTCCTGTTCGGCCTCGCGTACGTGGACCTCTCAACGGAACTGAAGGTGGCGGGTACGGTCGGCGGCCAGCTGGATGTCCGGGCCGAGCGCGACGCGGACTGGATCGACCCCACCATCGGCCTGCAGTACAACCGGCCGATCGGCGACGACTGGCGGCTGAATCTGCGGGGCGACATCGGCGGGTTCGGTGTCGGGTCCGACTTCATGTACCAGGCGCTGGCGAACGTGCGCTGGCAGGCCAGCGAGACGGTCGGCGTGGTCTTCGGATACCGCCTCATCGGTTTCGATTACGAGGAAGGCTCCGGCCAGGACTACCAGCGCTATGACCTGACCGAGCATGGCCCACTGATCGGACTGACCGTCTCCTTCTGACGTCATGCCGTACCGCCGCGGCGGCGGACCCTTTGAACCCGTAGAGGCACCTCTCGTCCGTCCGTGATGATGCGCATGGCTATCTCGCGCGTATGGCGCAGGATGAAGCCGATGGTGGCGGGAGGCACAGCTTGAAGCTCCCAGGCACGCGCGTGATCCAGGCTGCGGTAGCGGTCGGGCTGGTCGCAGGCGTCGCCCTCGCCATCGGACTGGCGCGTACGGGGCTGGATCGCCCCCTGGTGATGGCGACCGGTCCGGCGGGGAGCATCTACGAGCAGCATGGCGAGGAATACCGCCTGCGGCTCGCGCGCCATGGCGTCGAACTGCAGCTGCGGCCGTCCGGTGGCACCGTCGAGAACCTCCGGCTGCTGAACGACCCGGTCGCCGCCATCGACGTGGCCTTCCTGTCGGCAGGAACAACCAATCCCGGCGGATCTCCGGACCTGCGCTCCCTGGGCACGATGTTCCTGGAGGAGCTCTGGTTCTTCACTGGAGACCCGGGGCTTGCGGGCGGCGACCTCACCGCCCTGCCAGGCAAGCGCCTGTCCATCGGGCCGGAGGGCAGTGCCACGCGGTCGGTCGCGCAGGTGCTGATGCGTCTGAACCGGGTCGATCCGGCTTCAGTCGAACTGCTCGGGCTGGCGCCGCGGGAGGCCGCGGACCAACTGCGGCGCGGCGACATCGATGCCGCGTTGATCATGACGTCCGCAGACTCGCCGATCATCCGTGAGTTGCTGCAGCATCCGGCCATCGACCTCGTCAGCTTCCGGCGCGCCGCAGCCTACGTTGCCCGCTACCCGTTCCTGATTCAGCTGACCGTACCGGAGGGCGTCGGCGAGTTGGCGTTGAATCGCCCACCCCACGATGTCACGACCTTCGGCGTTCCGGTGAGCCTCGCCGTGCGCCAGGACATGCATCCGGCGATGCAGGCACTGTTGCTGGACACCGCCAGCCAGATGCATTCGGGGCCCGGCATGCTCAACGTGGCACGACGCTTCCCGGCCGCAGAGACCATCGACCTGCCATTGAGCGATGCCGCACTGCAGTACTACAAGTCAGGCTTGCCGTTCCTGCAGCGATACCTGCCGTTCTGGCTGGCGGTCCTCGCCGGACGGTTGCTGTTCATCCTGATTCCGTTGATCGGGGTCCTGTATCCGGTCCTGCGACTCGCCCCTGCGCTGTTCGGCTGGGCCATGCGCCATCGCATCTTTCGCCTGTATGGCGAGCTCAAGTTCCTGGAGCACGAGCTGGAGTCCGGCCCGGGCGCCGAGCGCAGGCAGGCCTTGCGCGACGAGCTGGAGCAGCTCGATCACCGGGTGGGGCGGATGCATGTTCCTTTGTCGTACGCCCAGATGGTGTACACGCTGCGGCTGCACATCGATCTGGTGCGATCGCGTCTTGCCACGGAGCCATAGGGATCCGGCCGCCCGGCCGGGTCGTGGGATCGGGCGGTCCGGATGCCGCGGCCGGGTGGGAACCACACGATGCGTGATCGCCCTGCTTTCGGGCAAGATCGGCCTTCGTTCCAACTCGCCGCAATATGGGAGGCAGAGATGAAAGCTTTCGTAGCGGGTTTGACGCTGCTGGTTTGCGCCGCCGCCGCCGCGCAGCAGCCCGCACCTGTCCAGTCGCTGTCCAAGTCGCTGGGCGTGGTGGTCTTTCCGGCGAAGGGCCAGAACGCCCAGCAGCAGTCGCAGGACGAGGGTGAGTGCTTCGCCTGGGCGAAGACGGATACCGGGGTCGACCCGATGGCGCCGGTCGCGCCGCCACCGGCACAAGCCGCAGCGCCGGCGGCCGCCCCGCCGGCCACGGGACCCGACGGGTCGCGCCTGCGCGGTGCTGCCCGCGGCGCGGCCGCAGGTGCCGTCATCGGAGAGATCGCGGACAACGATGCCGGCAAGGGGGCCGAGATCGGAGCAGCCGTCGGCGTGATGAAAGGCGGTGCGGAGAGTCGCCGCAGGAAGGCCGAGTCCCAGGCGCAGGCGCAGGCCGAGGCGGCCCAGCAGCAGCAGGCGGCCGAGCAACAGGCCGCGGCCGCGAAGCAGCAGCAGCTGCAGCTGTTCAACAAGGGCTTCTCCGCCTGCCTGCAGGCGAAGGGCTACACCGTCAACTAGCCGGGCTTCCGCCGGGAACGATGCGTGCGGCGGGCGCGGGCAGCGGGACGGGGTGCTAGGCCGGTCGGAACGCCTTTACATGGACGTCGCCGTCGCGCACCGTCAGGAACGAGCCCTGCGGCGCCTCCGTCCACACCTGTGCGTAGTCGCCCATCGGCTCCGATACGACGGCCCGGGCGTGCGGACCAAGACGTCCGGCGATGGCCGGGTTGATCTCATACAGGTCCTCGGCGCCCGCGCTGTAGTAGAGCGACGGTGCGTCGCCGTCACTGGCATAACGGACACAGTAGAGGCTCTCGCCGTCGGTGGCCGCGAAGGTGGCCCACAGCGGCTGCGCCACGTCGTGGGCACGCGCCGTCTTCTCCACGAACGCGACCATGCGGGCGAGCGCCTCGTACGGGTCCTGCATGAGCCCGAAGGTGAGCGCGAGGTGGAACATCACCTCCGAGTCGGTCGTGCCCAGGATGCCCGGGAACAGCTCCGGGGAAACGGCGACGACCAGGTCGCGCCGCAGCTTCTCGATATCGACGATCTCGCCGTTGTGCACGAACAGCCACCGGCCATGGCGGAACGGATGACAATTCGTCTCCTGTATCGTCGCGGCTGACGTCGCGCGCACATGCGCGAGGAACAGCGGCGAGTCGACATTCGCGGCGAGGTCGCGCAGGTTGAAGTCGTTCCACGCGGGCCGGACGCTGCGATACACGCCTGGCTGCGTGCGTCTGCCGTACCAGCCGACACCGAAGCCGTCGCCATTGGTCGGGGTCTCGCGCGACTTCGCCGCCAGGCTCTGGTCGATCAGGTTGTGCTTGGGCAGGAACAACAGGTCCTCGAGCGGGATACTGCCGCCCGAGTACGCCATCCAGCGACACATGGGGGACCTCCTCGTCTATCGGCGCGGGGCGCCGGGCCGTCAGCGCGGCGGCGCCGAATCTGCCCCTTGCACGGTTAGCCACGCCGCGGTGAGCTCATAGGCAAGCGCCAGTACCACCGGGCCGACGAACAACCCGAGGATGCCGGAAGCGAGCATGCCGCCGATCGCGCCGACGAGAATCACGAGCATCGGCACACTGACACCCCGGCCGAGCAGCGCAGGCTTGAGGAAGCCGTCGCTGATACTCACGACGACGCTCCACACGGCAAACAGCGCCGCCGGCAGAGTGTCCAGCGTTGCAAACGCCCAGATCATCATCGGCCCGAGAACCAGCAGCGGAGGCAGCTGGACGATGGCCAGGATCAGCACCAGCAGTGCCCACAAGCCGGCGCCTGGTACCCCGATCGCGAAGATGCCGACACCGGCGAGCACGCCTTGTATGGCCGCGACGCCGATGACGCCCTTGAACACGCTGCGGATCGTGGCGCCGGAGAGTGTGATGAAGGCTTCGCCGCGCGCACCGGCGGCGCGCAGCGCCAGCGCGTGCAATGGCGGTGTCAGCCTGTCGGCGTTGACGAGCAGTGCCGCGGCAACGATGGCCCCGGCCGCGAACTGCAGGAGAGCCACTCCGCCGCGCCCCATGGCACCCAAAGCCGCAGCGCCGATGGACTTCAGGTGCGGTGCCAGCTTGACCAGTGCCGCTTCGGTGTTCGACGCCAGGTCGTCGAGTGAACGGTGCAGCAGCTCGCCAACGAGCGGCCAGTCGGCCAGCGCGATATCCGGCCGCGGCATGCGGATGTTGCCGGTCTCGAGTGCGTGCGCCACGTACTTGGCGCCGTCCGCCACGGAGAAAGAGAAAACGACGACCGGGACGATCAGCACCGACACGAGCAGCACGGCGACGAGACCGGCCGCGAGCGCACTGCGGCCGCCGAGGGCTCCGGTGAGACGGATGTGCAGCGGCCGGCAGGCGACAGCGAGGATCATGGCCCAGATCAGCAGGTCGACGAACGGGGCGATGATCCGGTAGCACCAGACCACGAGTACGGCCACGAGCGCGAGACGAAAGGTGGTCTCGACCAGTTCGCCGAAGGGGGTCCGAAGCACGGGTTGAGGGTCGTTCATTCCAGGCATCATGCTGGCGTGGCGCGCATGGCTACGGCTTCCCACCAAGCTTGAAGCGGTCCCGCAGGCGTTCGCGAATCGCGTCGAGGATCCTGCCGGTTTCCTCCGGCCCGAGGGACTGCAGGCTGTCGTTGGTCAGCGTGTAGTGCATGCCGACGAGGCCACGCAGCTTGCGGAAGGCCTCGGCATTGGGCTTGCTGCACACCGTTTCGTCACCCGCCACGACCCGTTCGACGATGCCGGGGTCAAGGAGCGGGATGCCACAGATGTAGGCCATCCTGGCGACCTCGTCGTCCACCGATCCGAGCTGTTTCTCGTGCCACCGACTACCGAAGTCGTGCTTGCTCACAGCGGCCACCCCTCGCTACCTGCACAAGCCCACAGCATAATCCTCCTCCTGGCCGGCAGCTAACGATCATCAGGGGTTGCGCGTATGCCGGTGGTACGCCGCCGGTACAGAATCGGCCGGTGACAGCGCGGTAGATTGCCGTCGCCGCCATCCGGCAGGCATCACAGAGGGAGGTCGTCATGGAACTCGACAAGGTCGTCAAGGCCGCGCGCAAGCTCTCCCGGGACTACCGCGTCACCGCCGGAAAAGGCTTCAAACTCAAGGACATCGATCCCGGCGACACCGCCTGGCTGGAAAAGGAGGACAAGCCTCGCGCCAAGGAAGCGCTGCAGACCGGCATCGAGGCGCTGGCAGAGTTGCAGGACATGCTCTATGCGCAGGACCGCTGGAGTGTGCTGCTGGTGTTCCAGGCCATGGACGCCGCTGGCAAGGACGGCGCCATCAAGCACGTGATGTCCGGCGTCAACCCGCAGGGCTGCCAGGTCTCGTCCTTCAAGGCTCCCTCGGCCGAAGAACTCGACCACGATTATCTTTGGCGCTGCAACAAGAACCTGCCTGAACGAGGCCGGATCGGCATCTTCAACCGCTCCTACTACGAGGAGGTGCTGGTGCTGAAGGTCCATCCGGAACTGCTGCGGCACCAGAAGCTGCCGCCGTCGCGCATGGGCAAGGGCATCTGGAAAGACCGCTACCGCGACATCCGCGCCTATGAGCGCTACCTCGACAGCAACGGCATCATCGTCCGCAAGTTCTTCCTGCACGTGTCGCATGCCGAGCAGAAGCGCCGCTTCATGGAACGCATCGACAACCCGGAGAAGAACTGGAAGTTCTCCGCGTCCGATGCGCGCGAGCGCGGCCACTGGAAGGACTACATGGAGGCCTACGAGGACGCCATCCGCGAGACGGCAACGCCGGAATGTCCCTGGTACGTGGTGCCGGCCGACAACAAGTGGTTCACCCGAGTGGTGGTCGCCGCGGCGATCATCGACGCGCTGGCCTCGCTCGACCTGCACTACCCGAAGGTCGGTGAGGCGAAGCTCAAGGAACTCGCCGCCGCCCGCAAGCTGCTGCTGGCAGAGGACAAGTGAACGCGACCGCCCTGGGCGCCGCCACCGGCCGGTGGGCGCGTCTCGTGCCGGCCCGGGGCTGGTTGCGCGGTTACGATCCGTCGAACCTGCGGCCCGATCTCGTAGCCGGCATCACCCTGGCGGCCTACCTGCTGCCCGCCGGGCTCGGCGACGCCTCGCTGGCCAACCTGCCGGTCGAGGCCGGTCTTTACGCCTGCCTGTTTTCCGGGCTGGTGTTCTGGGCCTTCTGCAGCTCGCGCCAGACCTCCATCACCGTCACCTCGGCGATCTCGCTGCTCGTCGGCGCCTCGCTCGGCGACCTCGCGGGGGGCGACCCGGCACGGTTCTGGGCGCTCGCGACCTGCACCGCGCTGATGGTCGGCACGATGTCGCTGATCGCCTACCTGCTGCGCGCCGGGTCGCTGGTCAACTTCGTGTCGGAGACCGTGCTGGTCGGCTTCAAGAGTGGCGTCGCGCTGTACCTGGCCAGCACCCAGCTGCCGAAGCTGTTCGGCTTCGGCGGCTCGCATGGCGGGGACTTCTGGTCGCGCATGCATCACTTTTTCACCAGCCTCGGCTCCACCAACACCGTGGCGCTCGCGCTGGGAGTCGGGGCGCTGGCCGCCCTGGCGCTGGGCAAGCGCTACCTCGCGAACCGGCCGGTGGCGTTCTTCGTGGTCGTCGCCGGCATCGCGGCATCGGCCGTTCTCGGCCTGTCCGGCCATGGCGTGAAGATGCTGGGCGAGGTGCCGCAAGGTCTGCCGGAATTCGGCCTGCCCGCCGTGCGTGCGAGCGACATCAACGAACTGCTGCCGCTCGCCATGGCCTGCTTCCTGCTGGCGGCGGTCGAGACGGCGGCGATCGGCCGGACCTTCGCCCAGAAGCACGGCTATCGCCTGGACAGCAACCAGGAGTTCCTGGCGCTCGCGGCAG
>CAZXAS010000134.1:0-8064 GCA_964638185.1 uncultured Steroidobacteraceae bacterium
CGTCTTGCCGGCGTCCGGGTGCGAGATGATCGCAAAGGTCCGGCGCCTGAGGATTTCCTGCTCGAATGGGTTCATCGTGGGGCCGGGCTCGCTGCTGTCCGCCGGCGGCGGAGCGCGGCATTCTACTCGAAATGGCTCAGGCTTCCGGCAACGCGGCCAGCTCCAGCCGGTAGACGATGGCGTCCTCGCGCCCGCCGGCGGCCTGGTAGTAGCCGCGGCGCAGGCCCACGCGCTCGAAACCGGTCTTCTCATAGAGCGCGATCGCCGGGCCGTTCGACGGCCGGACCTCGAGGTAGGCGCGCTCCATGCCGGCGCCGCGCGCCCGCGCCAGGAGCTTCAGCAGGAGCGCCCGGCCGATCCCCGAGCGTCGCAGCTGGCGGCCGATGCACAGGTTGAGCACGTGGCACTCGCCCGCCCCCATGGACATGACGCCGTAGCCGGAGACGCCCAGGTGGGAGTCGACCACCCAGCAGTCGTAGCCGACCCGCAGGCAGTCGCGGAAGACCTGTTCGCTCCAAGGGAACTGGTAGGCGGCGTGCTCGAGGAGCAGGACCAGCGGCACGTCGTCCGCCGTCATCGGCCGGAACCGGCAGGCCGCGAGCGCGAAGCGGTCAGGGGCCGTTGCCATCGTGCACGAGCCTCCTGACGGCCTTGAGGTCCTCCCACGCCTTCCGCTTTTCCCCGGGTGAACGCAGCAGGTAGGCGGGATGGTAGGTGACGACGAGCGGCGTGCCGCTCCCCAGCCGGAAGGTCTGCCCGCGCATGCGACCGACCGTTGCATCGGTGGCCAGCAGGCTCTGCGCAGCGATCCGGCCCACGCACAATATGGCGCGCGGCGCGACCAGCGCGATCTGCCGGTGCAGGTAGGGCAGGCATGAGGCGACCTCGTCAGGCGCCGGTTCGCGGTTGTTCGGAGGCCGGCACTTGATCACGTTGGCGATGAATACCTCGCTGCGGACGAATCCGATCGCACGCAGCATTGCGTCGAGCAACTGTCCCGCGCGACCGACGAACGGCTCGCCGCGGCGGTCCTCCTCGGCCCCCGGCGCCTCGCCGACGACCATCAGCCGCGCCTGGCGATCGCCCACGCCGAAGACGGTCTGGGTGCGCGTCGCGGACAGGGCGCAACGCGTGCACTGACTCACCTCGGTGGCGAGGGGCTCCCACTCGGCCGGCGGCGCCTCGGCCGCCGTCGCGGCACGCACGGGGTGGTCCCGGCGCACGTAGCGGGTGACGCCGAGGACATCGAGACAGGCTGCCCGCCGGGGGTCCACGCTGCCCGGCCCTACGGCGCGGCATCGCGCGGCCGGCGCCGGGCCCGGCGCCACAGCCACACCGCCGGGGCAGAAAGCCCGTAGCCTGCAAAGAGCCCGAACAGTACCGCCGGCGGGTTGAGCGCGATCAGCGCGAAGACGAGCGGTACCAGCAGCAGGCGCGAGTAGCGCACGCGCTCGCCGGCGGCGCGGTCCTTGAAGCTCGGATAGGAGAAGCGGCTGACCATCAGCGCGCCGGCGCTCGCCGTCACCGCAAAGGCGAGCGTGAGCCCCGGCAGGCCTTCTATGGCGTAGTCGTGCGCGAGCCACACGAATGCCGCCACGATGGCCGCCGCGGAGGGACTCGGCAGGCCCTCGAAGTAGCGCTTGTCGGCGGTCGCGGAGCGGGCGTTGAAGCGCGCCAGGCGCATGGCCGCCGACGCCGCGTAGAAGAATGCGGCCACCCAGCCGAAGCGACCCCAGGCCGTGCCGTACTCGGCGATGCGGGCCACCCCCCACTGGTAGCAGACGATGGCGGGCGCGAGGCCGAAGGCCACCATGTCGGCCAGGCTGTCGAACTCCTTGCCGAACTGCGTCTCGGTGCCGGTCAGGCGCGCGACCCGGCCGTCGAGCCCGTCGAACACCATCGCCACGAACACGGCGATCGCTGCGCGCTCGAAGTTGCCGTCGATGGCGGCGACGATGGCGTAGAAGCCCGAAAACAGGCATGCCGTGGTCAGCAGGTTGGGCAGCAGGTAGATGCCGCGGTGCCCGTTCGTGGATTGCTGTTCAGGATTCATGCGTCAGGTGGTCCCCCGCGGCCCCGGGCCGGTGGACGATGATAGGGGCCCGCCCGCCACGTCACAACGCGTGACGGCGTGCGTGGCAAGGCGGCGTTCATGCCCCTAAGATACCCCGCCTGCGGACACCCGGCCCGCTCTCCATTGGAAACGTGCATGCGCCTGTCGCGATACCCGATCCAGAACCTGAAGGAAGTGCCCTCCGACGCCGAAGTCGTCAGTCACCAGCTGATGCTGCGCGCCGGGCTGATCCGCCGCCTCGCCGGTGGCCTGTACACCTGGCTGCCGATGGGGCTCCGGGTGCTGCGCAAGGTGGAGCGGATCATCCGCGAGGAAATGGACCGGGCCGGCGCGCTGGAGGTGTCCATGCCGGTGGTGCAGCCCGGCGAGCTCTGGGTCGAATCCGGTCGCTGGGACCAGTTCGGGCCGGAGCTGCTGCGCTTCAAGGACCGCCACGACCGGAACATGGTGCTCGGCCCCACCCACGAGGAGGTCATCACCGACCTCGCCCGCCGCGAGTTGAAGTCCTACAAGCAGCTGCCGGTCAACTTCTACCAGGTCCAGACCAAGTTCCGCGACGAGATCCGGCCACGCTTCGGGGTCATGCGCGCCCGCGAGTTCCTGATGAAGGATGCGTACAGCTTCCACGACACGCCCGCCTCGCTCGAGCAGGGTTACCAGGCGATGTACGAGGCCTATACCGCGATCTTCTCGCGCATGCAGCTCGACTTCCGCGCGGTTCTGGCCGACACCGGCGCGATCGGCGGCAGTGCGTCGCAGGAGTTCCACGTGCTGGCGGCATCCGGCGAGGACGCCATCGCCTTCTCCGACGGCGACGACTATGCCGCCAACCTCGAGATGGCGACGGCCGCCGCGCCGGGCCCGCGGCCCGCCGCCACCGCGGCGCTCGCCACGGTGGCCACTCCCGGGGCGCGCACCATCGCCGACGTCACCGCCTGCCTGGGACTGCCGCCGGAGCGACTGGTGAAGACCCTGCTGGTGGACGGCACCGACGGCACTCCGGTGGCGCTGCTCATCCGCGGCGACCACGAACTCAACGCGGTCAAGGCGCAGAAGCTGCCCGGGGTGGCGAGTCCGCTGCGCATGGCCGACGCGGCGCGCATCACTGCGGCCACCGGCTGCGAGCCCGGCTTCCTCGGCCCGGTGGGCCTGGAACTTGCCATTTTCGCGGACCATGCGGTGCTGGCGCTGGCGGATTTCGCCTGCGGCGCGAACCAGCACGATGCGCACCTGACCGGCGTGAACTGGGGCCGCGACCTGCCCGAGCCACAGGCCGCGGACCTGCGCAACGTGGTCGAGGGCGAACCGAGCCCGACCGGCCGCGGCCGGCTGAAGATCGCGCGCGGCATCGAGGTCGGCCACATCTTCCAGCTCGGCCGCAAGTACAGCGAGTCACTCGGGGCCACCGTCCTCGACGAGCAGGGCAAGTCGGTCGCGATGTACATGGGCTGCTACGGCATCGGTGTCACGCGCGTGGTCGCGGCCGCGATCGAGCAGAACAACGACGAGCGCGGCATCATCTGGCCGGAGCCGATCGCGCCGTTCCAGGTGGTCCTGGTGCCCCTCAACTGGGCCAAGTCGCCGCGCGTGCAGGAGGCCGCCGAGGCGCTCTACAGCGGGCTCACGGCGGCCGGCGTCGAGGTCCTGCTGGATGACCGGGACGCGCGCCCCGGCGTCAAGTTCGCCGACGCCGAACTCATCGGCATTCCACACCGGGTGGTCGTCGCCGAGCGCGGGCTGGACGCCGGACGGCTCGAGTACCGTCACCGCCGCGCCGACGCGAACGAGGAGTTGCCGCTCGAGCGCGCCGTGGCGGCGATCCTCGAGCGGCTGCAGCCGGGGTCCTGACCGCAGGCCGCCCATGAGGCAGAGCCCCTACCCGCTGCTGGCGCTCGTGGCGATACTGCTGGCCACGCCGGCCTACGCCGAGCGCCAGCGCGAGCCCGGGCTCAAGGCGGTGATCGAGGCGGCGATCGCCGCGAAGCCGTGCTTCGAGGACAAGTACGACGACGTCGTCTGGTACACGCTGATGCAGCCGCGCGTGCAGCAGCGCCTCGAGCGCCATGCGCTCGACCTCAGGCTCGGCGACGACCTCGGCGAGGCATCCCGCCGCATCCTGCATGCGGTGCACTGCGAGGCGCGCAAGCACTCCATGTTGCGCGACCGTCCACAGCTGGTGCTGGCGGTCATCGACGTCGAGAGCGCCTTCGACCCGTTCGCCGTGTCCTACGCCGGCGCCGTCGGGCTGATGCAGGTCATGCCGTTCTGGCCCAACGAACTCGGCCTCAAGAACGAGGACCTCATCGACGTCGAACTCAACATCCGCATGGGCACGAGCATCCTGGCGCATTACCTGGAACGCGAGCGTGGCGACTACCGCCGCGCGCTCGCGCGCTACAACGGCAGCCTCGGCAAGCGCACCTATCCGGACCTGGTGCTGTCGCGCCTGCAGTCGCGCTGGAGCCGATGATCCCGGCTAGCGGGTGACGAATCCCTGCTGGGGTCCGGCGTCCGAGGCAGACAACGCCTCGGTCTCCACCCGGTCGACACGGGCGAGCGGTGGGCCGTGCGCCAGCCAGTCGATCAGCGCGGCGACCGCTGCCGGCTCGCCGACCGCGAGCACCTCGACCGAGCCATCGTCGAGGTTCCTGGCATAGCCGTTGACGCCGAGGGCGGCCGCGCGTTCGGCCGCGCTTGCGCGATAGAACACGCCCTGTACCCGGCCATAGACACGCGCGCGTCTCGCGATCATGGGAGGCGCCGGGTCCGTGTCGTCAGGGTGTGGCGTCGCGGGCGCGCCGCGCCGCGTCGAGGGCCTCCACGGCCGCGCGCCGCGCGTCGAGTGCAGCCGCCTGCGCACCCCGGTAGTCGTGTCGCTGCAGCATCGACTGCGCCTGCTCGATGAGCCGCTGCGCCTCGGCCAGCGGCTCCGGCGCGAGGTCACCGGCGCCCGCCGCCTGCGCCGCGCGCACCGCCTGGCGCGCGTCGCTCATTTCCTGCACCGGCGCCCCGGTACAGGCCACGAGCACCGCCAGCAGCCCGGCTACGATGACCCTGTTCAACTCAAGCATTTGAACACACTGAAAAAACGTCCTGACGCTAGCAGTGCGCCGCGGCGACCGTCAAGCGCCGCGCGCGGTGGCGGGCGGCCGGGTATCCTTTCGCCCGACGCAGCCCGGCGGGATCGGCACCGGGCGCCCTGGAGCCTCTCAAGATGCACGATATCCTGGTCCTGTACTACTCCCGTCATGGTGCGACCGCGGAGCTCGCCCGCCAGGTCGCCCGTGGCATCGACGGCGTCCCCGGGGCCCAGGCACGGATCCGGACCGTGCCCCCGGTCGCGGCCGTCACCGAGCGCGCCGCAGCGCCGGTGCCGGATGCCGGTGCGCCGTACGCGCGGCTCGAGGACCTCGAGGCCTGCGCCGGCCTGGTGCTCGGAAGCCCGGTGCGCTTCGGCAACATGGCCGCACCACTCAAGGCCTTCCTCGACACAACCTCCACGCTGTGGCTGTCCGGCACCCTGGCCGGCAAGCCGGCTGGCGCATTCACCTCCGGGCAGACGGCCCACGGGGGACAGGAATCGACGCTGTTGTCGATGATGCTGCCACTTCTGCACCACGGCATGCTGCTCGTCGGGGTGCCGTTTACCGAGCCGGCGGTCAGCCGTACGCGCAGCGGGGGAACGCCCTATGGCGCCAGCCACGTGGCAGGCGACTCGACGGCACCGCTGCTCTCGGCGGACGAGAAGGCCGTCGCGCAGGCCCTCGGAAAGCGCATCGCCAGGGTCGCGGTCGCGCTGGGCGCCAGCCCGTGTTGAGGACGACGCGCATTGCACGGCTGCGCGCCTGCGTGCTCGGCGCCTGGGCGCTCGTCGCGGTCTCGCTGCTGCCCTGGCTGGCGGACGACCAGTCCGGCCCGGTGGCGCTGGTCGTGCTGGGTGTCGTCGCCTGCGCGCTCGCCGCGCCATTGCCGGGACTGATCCGGTTGCGGCGCTACACGTATCGCTGGGCCGCCCTCGCGCTGGCACCGGCACTGCTGGTCTCGATGACCGAGTTCGTCGCGAGCCCGGCGACGCGGGTCTATACGATCGCGACCGCGCTCTTCGTCTTCCTGGGCCTGGCGGCGGTGGTCGCGATGCTGCGCACCCTGCCCTCGGGCGGCGGCCCGCCGGCCTGAACGGCGACCGTCACGGCAGGCCGAGCACGTCACGCACGAGCGGGATGGTCAGGCGTCGCTGTGTGGCCAGCGAGGCGCTGTCCAGCCGGTCCAGGAGCCGGCACAGTCCCCCGAAATCCCGCGGGGCATGCCGCGTCAGGTAGCTGAGCGTCTCGGGCGGCAGTTCCAGGCCGCGCGCGGCGGCGCGCGCGAGCAGGGCCTCCGCCTGCTCCACCTCCGGCAGGGGCTTGAGGACGTGCACGCTGGCTGCGGCGAAGCGCGATGCCAGGTCGCGCAGCAGGAACGGCACGCCGGCCGGCACGGTGCGCGCGGCAACCACCAGCCGCCCACCCTGCTCCTGCAGCTCGTTGTTGAGGCCGAACAAGGCCCGTTCCCAGCCTGCGTCCCCGGCGACGGCCTCGATGTCGTCGAGCAGCACCGCGTCGAACGCCTCATAGTTCGCGACCAGAGCCGGGCCGCTCCCGGCGGTCCGCGCCAATGGCAGGTAGGCCGCGGAATGGCCACGGTCGCCCAGCCTGAAACAGGTCGCCTGCAGCAGGTGGGTCTTGCCGACCCCGGACGGCCCGGCGATCCACAATGCCGGCTGGCCGGGTGCACGACGCAGGCTGCAGAGCTCCTCGAGCGCCGCGAGGTTCTGGCCGGCACGGAAGGTCTCGAAGCGCGAGGACACCTCGAGCTGCACGCCGAGCGGAAGCTGCTGCATCCGGCCTAGGCCGCCTGGTGACGCGACCGCGCCACATGCGCCGCCTTGCGGGCATAGGTCACGATGTAGTCGATGCCGCTCACGACAGTGGTAACGAACATGGCCGCGCCGAGCGTGATGACGAGGCCGGGGGGCACGAGCGGTGTCGCCGCGCTCGCCATGACGCACAGCACATAGGCGAGCTGCAGCACCGTATTGAGCTTGCTCGGAAGCGTCGGCCGCCCCTCGATCGGTCCGTACAGCCAGCGGTACACGGCCGCCCCGCCGGCGATGACGAGGTCGCGGGCGACCGCGGTCGCCGCCAGCCACAAGGGCACCATGCCGAGCAGCGTCAACGTCACGAAGACGCTCACCAGCAGCAGCTTGTCGGCCACTGGATCGAGCACCTTGCCGAGCTCGGTCGTCCAGTCGAAACGCTTGGCGAGGTAGCCGTCGAGACCGTCCGATACCGCCGCAACCAGGAACAGGGCCAGCGTCCAGCCGAACCGGCCCTCGACCAGGGTCCACACCACCGGGACGGTGAGCAGGATCCGCAGGACGCAGATCAGGTTTGGCAGGCTTGCGAGGGTCACGGCCGCCAGCGATAGGTGAAGTCGCCCGGCACCGAGCTCTCGGGCAGCAGCCGCCGGTCCGAGGCCAGCGCGCGCCTGAGCGCGGCCGGTTCCCCGCGGACGGTGAGCAGGAAGCTCACGGCATCCGGTCCGACTTCGGTCACGCCGACGTCACGAACGGCCGACAGGGACTGGAGGTACGACGAAGCGGCGATGAAGTCATCGGCAGTGGCGATACCGGCCACCCGCAGCGTGAAATCGACCGGCTGGGCGCCAGCGGCGGAAGCGTAAACGGCGGCGTAGCGATCGGCGGCGAGATGGACCCCGCTGTCGAGCCCGCCGCGGGCAGCCTCCGCGCTGCCGGCGCCGGCGAAGTCCCAGTCCACGATGAATCCCGTCGGGGTCCGCCGCGCCCGGCCGACCAGCACGCCCGGCGCGCCCGCGTCTCGGGCGGCCGCGGCGAGGGTCGCAACGTCGCGGGCCCAGACCTGTTCCAGCCGCTCGCGACGAGACTCGGCGCCCGCCGGCCAGCGCAGCGGCAGCCCGCGCAGGGCCGCCGC
>CAZXAS010000135.1:0-2015 GCA_964638185.1 uncultured Steroidobacteraceae bacterium
CCGACGATCGGCTTGGGCATGAAGGTCAGCGTCTTGCCGTAGCCGTGCGCCACGTTCCACAGCGCGTACTTGAGGATCTGCACCTCGTCGGCCTTCTTCACCAGCGTATTGGCGGAGACGTTGATCTCGCCCTGGCCGCCGGTCGCGACCTCGTGGTGATGCACCTCGACCTTGAGGCCGAGTTCCTCGCAGGCCATGCACATCGCGGTGCGCAGGTCCTGGAAGCGGTCGACCGGCGGAACCGGGAAATAGCCGCCCTTCACGGTGGGGCGGTGGCCCATGTTGCCGCCATCGAAGTCGGAGCCGGAGTTCCACGCGCCCTGCACGGAGTCGACGTGGTAGCTGCAGCCGTTCATGTCGTTCGTCCAGCGCACGCTGTCGAAGATGAAGAACTCGTTCTCGGGTCCGAACAGCGCCGAGTCGGCGATGCCGGTGGACTTCAGGTAGGCCTCGGCGCGGCGCGCGAGCGAGCGCGGGTCGCGTGAGTAGCCCTGCATGGTCGTCGGCTCGACGACGTCACAGCGCAGCAGCACCGTGGTCTCTTCGTAGAACGGGTCGAGCACCGCCGTCGTCGGGTCCGGCATCAGGATCATGTCGGACTCGTTGATGCCCTTCCAGCCGGCGATCGACGAGCCGTCGAACATCTTGCCGTCCTGGAAGAAATCCTCGTCGACGAGGCGCGTCGGAATGGTGACGTGCTGCTCCTTGCCACGCGTGTCGGTGAAGCGCAGGTCGCAGTACTTGACCTCTTTTTCCTTGATCAACTTCAGAACGTCATCGGGCGTCATTGAAAGTCTCCGGGTAGGCGGGTGGAATCCGGGCCATGCCGGCCGGGTTCGCCAGACCCGGGCGGCAGCCTCAGCGAGGCCGGATCCAAATTGGTGCAGAATTCATGCCACGCTTTCATGGGCTTTAAAAACAAAGGCTTGGGTCTTTCCTGCGGGACTTGGGCGGCAGCGGACGCACCATTATAGTGCGAACTGGTCAGGACGCTGCACTATTTTGGACGACCCCGGGTCGTGACCGGCTCGGCCGTGGCCTGCCGGGCGCGGGTCGCCGCCGCTCGTGTTGCACTGCATTCGCCTTCGGGCCGACTCGCTATACTCGCGGCCTTTTCCGAGGCTCCGTATGTCCGCGTCGCGCAAGCTCGGCAAGCCCCCCGCCACGTTCCAGGGACTGGTCTTCGCCCTCAAGAAGTACTGGGCCGACCAGGGCTGCGTGATCCTCGAGCCCTACGACATGGAGATGGGCGCCGGCACCTTCCATACCGCGACGTTCCTGCGCGCCATCGGGCCGGAGCCGTGGAGCGCGGCGTATGTGCAGCCGAGCCGGCGACCGACCGACGGCCGCTACGGCGAGAACCCGTTCCGCCTGCAGCACTACTACCAGTTCCAGGTGGTCATCAAGCCCTCGCCCGACGACATCATCGACAAGTACCTCGGTTCGCTGCGCGCGCTGGGCTTCGATCCCCTGACGCACGACATCCGCCTGGTCGAGGACAACTGGGAATCGCCGACACTCGGCGCCTGGGGCCTCGGCTGGGAGATCTGGCTCAACGGCATGGAGATCACGCAGTTCACCTACTTCCAGCAGGTGGGCGGACTGGACTGCCGGCCGGTGATGGGCGAGATCACCTATGGCCTCGAGCGACTGGCGATGTACCTGCAGGGCGTGGAGAGCGTGTTCGACCTGACCTGGACCGACGGGCCGCTCGGGCGCGTGACCTACGGCGACGTGTACCACCAGAACGAGGTGGAGCAGTCGAAGTACAACTTCGAGCACGCGGACGTCGCCGAGCTGTTCCACCAGTTCGACGCGCACGAGAAGGAGTGCCGGCGGGTGCTGGACCTCGGCCTCGCGCTGCCGGCCTACGAGCGCATGCTCAAGGCCTCGCACACCTTCAACCTGCTCGATGCGCGCCGTGCCATTTCGGTCACCGAGCGGCAGCGATACATCCTGCGCGTGCGTACGCTCGCGCGTTCGGTGGCCGAGGCCTATTACGCGAGCCGCGAGGC
>CAZXAS010000135.1:2115-8028 GCA_964638185.1 uncultured Steroidobacteraceae bacterium
GCGCGATTTCCTGGTCGAGATCGGCACCGAGGAGCTGCCGCCGAAGTCTTTGCTGCAGCTGTCCGAGGCGTTCACCGCGGGCATCGCCGAGGGCCTCGACGACGCCGGGCTCAGGCACGGCGCGCTGCAGTCGTTCGCGACACCGAGGCGTCTCGCCGTGCGCGTGCGCCGCCTCGCCGAGCGCCAGCCTGACCAGCAGGTGCGCCGCAAGGGACCGCCCGTCGGCGCCGCCTTCGATGCACAGGGCCGCCCGACCCGCGCGGCGACCGCTTTCGCCGAGTCCTGCGGCACCAGCGTCGACGCGCTCGAGCGCGTGCAGGAACCGAAGGGCGAGTTCCTGCTGTACACCGGCGCACGCGAAGGGCGGGAGACCGTCTCGCTGCTGCCGGGCATCGTGCAGCAGTCGCTCGACCGGCTGCCCGTCGCGCGGCGCATGCGCTGGGGCGACGGCGAGGCCGAGTTCGTTCGCCCCGTGCACTGGGTGGTGATGCTGTTCGGTCGCGACGTCGTGACCTGCGACCTGTTCGGCGTCGCGGCTGGCCGGACCACGCGCGGACACCGCTTCCACTGCACCCGGCCGATCGTGCTCACCACCCCCGCCGCCTACGAACGCAGGCTCGAGGCGGCCGGCCACGTGGTCGCGGACTTCGCCGACCGGCGCGAGCGGATCCGCGCCGGCGTCGCTGCGGCGGCCCGGGCGCAGGGCGGCGAAGTGCTGCTCGACGCGGCGCTCCTCGACGAGGTGACCGCACTGGTCGAGTGGCCCGTGCCCGTCGCCGGCCGCTTCGAGGAGCGCTTCCTGGACCTGCCGCCGGAGGTGGTGATCGCCACCGTACAGGACCACCAGCGCTACTTCCCGGTACGTGGCGCCGACGGGCGCCTCACGCCCTGGTTCATCACCGTCTCCAACATCGCGAGCAGCGATCCGGCGCAGGTGCGGGCCGGCAACGAGCGCGTGGTGCGCCCGCGCCTCGCCGACGCGGCCTTCTTCTGGGCGACCGACCGCAAGGAGCCGCTGGACGCTCGTCGCGAGGGCCTCGCCGCGGTGACCTTCCAGAAGCGGCTCGGCTCGCTCAAGGCGAAGTCGCTCCGCGTCGGCGCCCTCGCTGAACGCATCGCCGAAGTCAGCGGCGCGGATCCGACCCTGGCACGCCGCGCGGCGGACCTCGCGAAGTGCGACTTGCTGACGTCGCTGGTGGGCGAGTTCCCGGAACTGCAGGGCCTGATGGGTCGCTATTACGCGCTTGCCGATAGCGAGCACGCGGAAGTCGCCGCGGCGCTGGAGGAGCAGTACCGGCCGCGCTTCGCCGGTGACGAACTGCCCGCCACCGCCACCGGCACGGCGCTCGCCGTCGCCGACAAGCTCGACACCATCGTCGGCATCTTCGCCGTCGACCAGCGCCCGACCGGGACCAAGGACCCGTTTGGCCTGCGCCGCGCCGCGCTCGGCGTGCTGCGCATCCTGGTCGAGAAACGCATCGAGGTCGACCTCGCCGCGACCATCAAGCTGGCCGCCGACGCCGTGCGCGAGGACATCGCCGCGGTCGAGCGTGCCGCCGCGCCGGGGAAGGCGCCGGCCGTTGCCGAGGGCGCGTATGCGCCGGAGGGCCGCGACCCGCTGGTCGAGGAGATCTACGACTACATCATGGAGCGGCTGCGGGTCTATTACCTCGAGCGCGACATGGGCATCAGCACCGAGATGTTCGACGCGGTGCTGGCCAAGCGGCCGTTTTCGCCACTGGACTTCCATGCGCGCCTGCTGGCGCTCAAGGACTTCCTGGGGCTGCCCGACGCGGCGAGCCTGGCCGCCGCCAACAAGCGCATTGCCAACATCCTGCGCAAGGCGGCCGAGGAAGTCCCGGCCAGGGTCGATGCGTCTCTGCTGCAGCACTCCGCGGAGCGCCGGCTCGCCACCGAACTGGAGGCCCTGCGCGAGGAGGTCGAGGCCCACATCGCCGAACGCCGCTACGAGGCGGGACTGCGTCTGCTCGCGACCCTGCGGCCGCACGTCGACGCCTTCTTCGAAGGCGTCATGGTGATGGCCGAGAACCCGGCGGTGCGGGCGAACCGCCTGGCGTTGCTCGCGGCGCTGGAGCGCCTGTTCCTCGAGACAGCGGACCTGTCGCGCTTGCCAGGCTGACGGCGCCCGCGCAGGCTATCGCGACGCCGCATGCAATGGATCCGCTCCCTGCTGTTCACCACCCTGCTGTTCATCGGCACGCTGGTCTTTGCGGTGCTGGTGCTGCTGACGGCGCCTTTCGGCCTTGCCGCCCTGCACGCGATGTCGCGCAACTGGGCCCGCACGCACCTGTGGCTGCTGCGCGTGCTGTGCGGCCTCGACTACGTCGTCGAGGGCATCGAGAACATCCCGCGCCAGGGGGCCCACATCACCATGTGGAAGCACTCCTCGACGTGGGAAACGCTGGTGCAGATGCTGGTGTTCCCGCCGCAGTCGTGGGTGCTCAAGCGGGAGATCATGTGGATCCCGCTGGTCGGCTGGGCGACGAGCTGCCTGAAACCGATCGCGATCAATCGTGCCGCCGGCCACCGCGCCGTGCAGCAGGTCGTCGAACAGGGCAGGCAGCGGCTCGCCGAGGGCCTGTGGATCCTGATCTTCCCGGAGGGGACGCGGGTGCTGCCTGGCCAGACGCGCAAGTACGGACTGTCCGGCGCCCTGCTCGCCTCGCAGACCGGCGCGATGCTGGTGCCCGTCGCGCACAACGCCGGTGATTACTGGCCCCGCCGGGGGCTCCTGAAGAAGCGCGGCACCATCCGGGTCGTCATCGGCCCGCCGATCGAGACGCTGGGGCGCGACCCGCGCGCATTGAACGCCCTGACCCAGGAGTGGATCGAGGCGAAGATGCGGGAGATCTCCTCGGCCTATCGCTGACCTGCCGGCCGGAGGGCCCCGGCGGCGCGCTGTCGTGCCGTCCGCTAAGCTTGCCTCCTCGCCAGCCCCGCCCGCGCGCAGGACGACCGCTTGGCCACGGAAGCTGCTTCCATCGATCTCAGTCACGCCGTCGCACTGCTGGCCGCGGCCGTGGTGGCGGTGCCGCTGTTCCGCAGGCTCGGACTCGGTGCGGTGCTCGGTTATCTCTGTGCGGGCCTCTTGATCGGACCGTTCGGTCTCGGCCTGTTCCGCGAGCCACAGGCAATCCTGCACGTCGCCGAGCTGGGCGTCGTGCTGTTCCTGTTCCTGATCGGGCTCGAGATGCGTCCCGGCAAGCTGTGGGCGCTGCGCAGCGAGATCTTCGGGCTCGGCGCCACGCAGGTCCTGGCCTGCGGTGCGCTGCTGTCGGCGGTCGCCATGGCTTTCGGCTGGCCGCCGGCCGTCGCCGTCATCGGCGCGATGGGCTTCGTGCTGTCGTCGACGGCGGTGATCATGAAGATGCTCGATGAGCGGGGGGAAACCGCGACCGTCGCGGGCCAGCGCGCGGTGTCGATCCTGTTGCTCGAGGACCTGTCCATCATCCCGCTGCTGGCGCTGGTCGCCGTGCTCGGGCTGGCGCAGGGCGGCGGCGACGCCAGCGGGCCGGCCGCCTGGCTGGCCGTGCTGACCGCGCTCGCCGCGGTCGCGGCGCTGGTGGCGGTCGGCCGCTTTGCGCTCAACCCGATGTTCCGCGTGGTCGCCGCGCTCGGCGGGCGGGACGTGATGACGGCGGCGGCGCTCCTGGTCGTGCTCGGCGCCGCACTGTTCATGCAGTGGGGCGGCCTGTCGATGGCGATGGGGGCGTTCCTGGCGGGCGTCCTGCTGTCGGAGTCGACCTTCCGCCACCAGCTCGAGGCGGACGTGGAGCCGTTCCGCGGCATCCTGCTCGGCCTGTTCTTCCTGTCGGTAGGCATGTCCCTCGACCTTGGGCTGGTCGCCACCGAGTGGCGGCTGGTCGCAGCCGGCCTCGCCGCGTTCATGCTCGTGAAGGGCGCGGGCATCTATGGGGTGGCGCGCCTGTTCGGCGCCGAACACCGCGAGTCCATCCAGCGCGCTGCGCTCTTTGCCCAGGGGGGGGAGTTTGCATTCGTGCTGTACGCCGCCGCGCTCACCGCCGGTGTGTTCGATGGCCGGGCGGCGGCCGTGCTCTCGGCGATCGTGATCCTCTCGATGGCGCTGACGCCGGTGATCGTGCTGCTGATGGACAGGTGGCTGCCGCGGCCGGTCGTCTCCCTCGAGGGGGTCGAGGCGCCGCCGTGCCTGACCGGGCGCGTGCTCATCATCGGCTTCGGCCGCTTCGGCCAGGTCGTGAGCCAGCCCCTGCTGGCGCGGGATGTCGACGTGTCCATCATC
Source organism: uncultured Steroidobacteraceae bacterium (assembly GCA_964638185.1). Lineage (GTDB taxonomy): Bacteria > Pseudomonadota > Gammaproteobacteria > Steroidobacterales > Steroidobacteraceae > SG8-30. The sequence continues at coordinate 6,398 of CAZXAS010000135.1, forward strand.
GATTCGGACGTAGAGATGATCCGCGCCGCCGGCAACTTCGGCTTCAAGGTGTACTACGGCGACGGAACGCGGCTCGACGTGCTGCGCGTTTCCGGCGCCGGTGCTGCCGATGCGATCCTGGTCTGTGTCGACCGCGCCGAGGCCGCCGACCGGATCGTGGACCTGGCACGGCACGAGTTCCCGCACGCCAAGCTGTTCGCGCGGGCGTTCGACCGGGGCCACGCGCTCAGGCTCATCGCCGCCGGCGTGGACCGGCAGGTACGCGAGACCTTCGAGTCGGCGCTCCTGTTCGGCGAGGAAGTGCTGAAGGGTCTCGGCTTCGAGGACGCGCTGGTCAGCGAGACCATGGACGACGTGCGCCGCCGCGATGAGGAGCGCCTGGCCTTGCAGCTCGCCGGCGGGATCACCGCGGGCCGCGCGCTCTTGCGCGGCAACGTGGCGACACCCGAGCCGGCGCCGCTGGTGCGGCCGCAGCACGGGTCGGTGGCGCTCAACCCGGCGGCGGCGGAAGTGCTGGCGCCGGCGGGGGATGAGGATCGCGGGCCGTGAGCCGTGAGCCGGCGGAGGCTCAGACGTCGAGGTTGGCGACCGACAGCGCGTTCTTCTCGATGAACTCGCGGCGCGGTTCGACCGCGTCACCCATCAGCGTGGTGAAGATGTCGTCGGCGGCCAGCGCGTCCTCGATGCGCACCTGCAGCAGGCGGCGCGTCTCCGGGTTGATGGTGGTGTCCCACAGCTGTGCCGGGTTCATCTCGCCCAGGCCCTTGTAGCGCTGGATCGACTGGCCCTTGCGCGCCTGGTCGAGGAGCCACGCCATGGCCTCCTGGAAGCTGCCGATGTCACAGCGATCGTTGCCCTTGATGACGTGCGCGCCGGCGCCGATGAAATCGGCCAGCGTGCGGCCGAACTCGGCGATGCGCCGATACTCGGCCGAGTCGAAGAACTCGCGCTGCAGGTGCTTCTCGGTGGTGACGCCGTGCTCGGTGCGGGAAACATCGATTCGCAGCGGCTGGCCGGATTCGTTGCGTCGCAGGCGGAGCCGGTAGCTACGCGCCACGTCGCCCGGCGGGTTCAGCCGCTGCTGCAGGTCCGCGACCCACAGCTCGAGCGCGGCGGGATCGGCGAACATGGCGGCATCCACGGTCGGGACGTTGAGCAGCTGCTCGAGCAGGCGCCGGTCGTAGCGGCGCGACCAGCGTGCGACGATGGCCTGGATCTCCATGTAGCGCCGTGCCATCGATTCCAGGCCCGGGCCGGACAGTGGCGGCGCATCGGCGTTCACGTGCAGGGCGGCCGCGTCGATGGCGGTGTTGAGCAGCAACCGGTCGAGCTCGGCGTCGTCCTTGACGTACTGCTCCTGCTTGCCTTTCTTCACCTTGTACAGCGGCGGCTGCGCGATGTAGATGTGGCCGCGCTCGATCAGTTCGAGCATCTGCCTGTAGAAGAATGTCAGCAAGAGCGTGCGGATGTGACTGCCGTCGACGTCCGCGTCGGTGTTGTGGCAGCACAGGCCGCCCATCCCGGCGATGAAGTTCTCGTCACCTTCGACCGAGAAGTCGTAGACGTACCCGTTGCCCGGGGCGACCTCTTCGATCGCAAGGATGGGTAGCCCGACGAGGTCTCCATCCAGT
>CAZXAS010000136.1:0-7976 GCA_964638185.1 uncultured Steroidobacteraceae bacterium
TGCGGCCCGGGGCGCGCCGGCCGTCGAGCCTGGCGCGGACCCGCCCCGGCTCGTTGACGCGCAGGTCCTGCCTTTCCACGTCCCAGACCCAGACCGGCAGGTCGGCGGCCTCGACCGCCAGGTCGAGGTTCGCCCGCAACTCAAGCACCTCCCGCTCGGCGCGTTTGAGTTCGTCGATGTCGACGCAGATACCGATCATCCTGAGCGGCTCGCCCCGTGGTGAACGACTCACCACCCGGCCGCGTTCGCGGATCCAGCGCCAGCCACCGCGCCGGGTGCGCATCCGGTACTCGGCCTCGTAATAGTCGCGTGCCCCGGCGAGCCCCTCGCGAAAGGCGCTGGCGGCCGCGCGCAGGTCCTCCGGATGCACGTTCGCATCCCAGCGCGCCTCGTGGCCGGCGCCCTTGCATGGGTCGATGCCGAGCGCTTCGCACCAGTTGTTGACCCAGCGGGTGTCGTCCGCCGGCACGTCCATTTCCCAGAAACCGACCTGCGATGACCACTCCGCCAGGTCGAGGCGCAGGCGCGATTCGGCCGTGCCGGATGCCTGCCGTGCGGCCTGTGTGGTCATCCTGAGCGTCCCCAGGATGCCTCCGGTCTCGGCCGACCGGCCGTGGTCCACGAATGCGACTGAGAATGCCGCGGACGACCTGCCGGCCTTGAGGTGCAGTTCGACCGGCCGCCGGGGTCGTCCCGGCGTGCGGGCCGCCGCTTCGAGCACCGCCCTCAGCCGTTCGTGATCGGCGGCGGCGAGCCACTGCGAGGGCCTCAGGCCCCGGCAAGCCTGCAGCGGGCGCCCCAGGGCCGCGGCGAAGCGGCGGTTGGCGAACAGGATGCGCCCGGTGCGATCGACGACGAAGGCCGCGTCGGGCAGGCGCGCGAGCCAGGCACCCGGCTTTGCCCCGACGGCAGGCTTCCGGGCGGTTGATCGCAGGCGTGGCTTTCGGGGTTTGGCGTCCTGTCCGGTCATCGGTCCCTCGACTCGCGGGCGCCGCAACTCAGGCTCGTCCGCCACCTGAGCCAATGACGATGCCCAACCGGCTCCGGTCCGTCAACCCAGGCCCGGTTCAGGGAAATCATCAGGGCAGATACCGGCTTTTGATGGCTTGCGCAGCAGCGTGCCCGTTGGCGAGCCTCAAAGCTCACGGCCGCACCGCCCTGCCCTCGACACGAATCGGGGACTGAATAAGTGGGGGCAAGCGGTGCGCCGGGTACCGAACGGGTCGTCGCAGGCGAACCGGCCTCCCACGAGGCACGGCCGCTCGCGCGCCCGCGCGACCGCCGCCACCACGCCGCCTGGAGGAAGCCATGCACGAAGCGACCGGGTTCAAGTCCGACATCTCCACTTATGACCAGTGGCGGGCCGAGAACTACTACAGTTTCTACTACAAGGACGGGATCGTGCGTGACGAGCGCATCACGCTGCGGCGGCACCTGGAGTTCCTGAAGGCGCACGGCAGCTTCGACCGCGCGCTGGACTACGGCTGCGGGCCGACCCTGCACAACGCGATCGCCTGTGCCCCGTACGTCGACAGGCTCGACATGGCGGACTGGTTGCATGACAACCTGGCAAGCGTGCGCGACTGGGCAGCCGGCGAACCCGGCGCGACCACCTGGCACCACTTCACGCGCTACATCCTCGAATGCGAGGATGCGAAGACGCCCGGCTGGGCCGACATCGTGCGCCGCGAGGCGCGCACCCGCTCGGTCATCGACCGCCTGATCGCGAGCGATGCCTGCCAGCGCTATCCGCTCGGCCGCAACCGCAACGGCAGCTACGACCTGCTCGTCACCGGCTATTGCCTGGACTGTATTTCAGGCGAACGCAGCGTCTGGCGCCGGGCCATGCACAACGTCCTCGCCGCATTGCGCCCGGGCGGCGCGCTGCTGCTCGATTCGCTCTGGCGCTGCAGTGCCTACCAGGTCAAGGACCGCTGGTTCCCCGGCGCCAACCTCGACATCGACGATCTCTACCTGTGCCTCAAGGAGAACGGCTTCGCGCCGGAGTCGATCGATGTCCAGGCCTTCGAGTATCCGGACCAGAGCGAGTGCGGGTACCCGGGCATTCTCGTGGTATCGGGCCGCAAGCGCGCCATGGTCCGCACGCGCCTCGAGGTGCCTGCCGCCGCGAGCGTCGCCTGATCCGCCCAGGGCGGCCCGGAAGGGGCCGGAGCGCAGTCAGGGTGCGGCGTCCCCGGGCAGTCGCAACGCCTCGCCGTAGCCGGTGAGTTCGAGGTACCCGCGTCCGACGATCCTGCCCTGGACGCGGGCGCGTACGGCGCCCTCCCAGTACACCGTGCCTGTCGTGAGGCGCGAGTCGCTTTCCTGGTCCTCGAACATCGGCTCGAGTTCCAGGTCCACAGGGCCCGCCTGGACGCGGAAGGCCACCGGGTAGGCGATACCGGTGCGCGGCGAACGCCAGCTGCGTTGCGGCGTGAAGACGATCTTCTCTGGACCGAAGGTCGTGAGCGTGCCGTCGGGGCGGCGCCAGCTGCCACCGGCCCAATGCGACCCGCCATCGCGGTCGCGGACGCGAAACGCCATCAGCGCGCCGCCATCCGTGAGGTTGATCCCGATCCAGTCCCAGCCGGTGGCCTCGCGATCGAGGATCTGTGTGGACCACTCGTGGTCGAGCCAGGCGGCGCCGGTCACCGCCACCGTGTCGCCATCGCGGGTCACTTCACCGGTCACCGCCAGCTGCGGCTGGCTGTAGTAATAGCTCGCCTGCAGCGGATCGGGGCCCTTGCGGCTGTAGCCGTCTACGCCTTGAAGCAGCGGGTCCTGGGTCGGCACGAGAGACAGCTCGAAGGCGAAGCCCTCGCCAGCAACGCGGGCCAGATAGCCGTCCGCCCCACGCTCGAGCCGCCAGCCATCCAGCCATACGCGCGTGTCACCGGTCGCCGCACCGGCGAGCCCGTGCGAAGCGCGCGCGATGCGCTGGTCGTGCCAGAGCCGGCCGCGTCGCGGGTCGCTCAACGCTGCATGCCCGATGACCAGTTGACCGGGTGCGAAGGCGCTCGGGTTGCCGCCGGGCAGGTCGGGGCGGGTACGGAAGAAAGTCACCTGGAAGCCGAGTTCCTCGCCATTGCCGGTCTCGAGCCAGCCGGTGGCGTACCACCACTCGGTGCGGAAGTCAGGATGACTGCCATGGTCGGAAGGAAACACGAGGACACGTCCCTCGACGACCGGGGGATACGTCGGGCGCTCCGCCGCCAGGGCGAGTCCAGCCGCCAGGCCGGCCGCGACCACAAGACCGGCCGCGTGCATGCTCACCAGTCCTCGCGCACGGCGCGCACGGCGGCATCGCTCGTCGCCGCGCGGCCGCTCAGGGTCGCGGTGAGACCCGCTGCCGCGACCAGCAGGAGACCGAGTCCCCCGAGTTCGAGCCACGGCACCGCGAGGTCGATGCTCCAGTTGAACGACTGCCGGTTCACCACATAGACCAGCACCAGGCTCAGCACCATGCCGAGCGCGAGACCGTAGGTCGCGCCGATCGCGCCCATCACCGCGCCCTCGCCCGCGAGCATCGCCATCACCTCGCGGCGTTGCATGCCGACGTGACGCAACATGCCGAACTCGGCCCGGCGCGCCAGCGCCTGCGAACCGAAGGCGAAGCTCACGCCGACGAGTCCGATGACGACCGCCACCGCCTCGAGCGCATAGGTCACCGCGAATGCCCGGTCGAAGATCCGGAGCGACAGCTCCTTGATCGCCGAGCCGCTCAGCACCTGCAGGTCCTGGCCGCGTTCGAAACTGGCCCGGATGCGCTCGACGACGGCGTCCACCGACGCACCGCGCTCGACCCAGATCCCGCCGTCGCTGGCGCTCCGGTCCCCGGTTACTGCGATGTACCAGTCGCGGTCGACGACGATCGCGCCGTCGGCCCTGCCGTAGTCACGCCAAACCCCGGCAACCGTCGCCTGGTGGCCCTGCCCGGCAAGCGGCAGGACCAGGCGCGTGCCCAGGTCCATGCCGCGCCGGTCCGCAAGCACCTCGGACACCCACACCGGCACCGTGTCCGCCGGCACGCCTGATCCGCTGCCCCGCACCAGTGGCAACCGCTCGCCGGCGTCCTCGATCCCGATGTGGCGGGCGATCAGCGTGACCGGTCGCTCGTCCGCGCCGAGGTAGATCGGCGTCATGCGCTGGAACCGTACCCGGGCGACGCCGTCGACGGCGGCGATGCGCGCCTGGTCCTGCTCCGACCAGAATGCGGTGTCGCTGCTCGCCGCCACCCGCACGTGCACGTCCGCCGGCAACAGGTCGTCGAGCCAGCGTCCGAACGACTCGCGGAAGGAGTAGACCATCACCGCCATCGCGACCATCAGGCTGAAGCTGACGATGATCGCCGCCAGGCTCACCGCCGATTGCCCGGCACTGCCGCGCAACTGCGCCAGCGCGGTCGCGAGCGTGACGCGCCGCGGGCGCGGCATCATGTCGAGCAATCGCGTCGTCGCGACCGGAACCAGCATCAACCCGCCGGCCAGCAGCAGCGCCACCGACAGGTAGCCGAACAGCGGCAGACCGCCGACCGCGGGCAGCCATGCGGCGCCTGCGCCAGCAGCGAGCAGCGCGAGTCCCGGCCATGCCGGCTTGAGCCCGGCCACCGCGTATTCGGCGTCGCCGGCCTTCAACGCCCTGGCAGGTTGCGTGCGTGCCGCCTCGCGCGCGGGCGCCCAGGCGCCGAGGCCCGCGACGGCCGTGCCGACCAGGAAGAAGGCGAGCCACGCCAGCGGCTGGGCGCCGGCCGACGCGGTCGATGCCTCGAAATAGCCGCCGCCAAGGTCCCCGCCGAGCCGGGCCAGGGCAAGGTCCGCGACCCATTGCCCGAGCGCGACCCCGGCGAGGGATCCCGCCGCCCCGATCACCACGCCTTCGAGCAGCAGCGCCGCCTCGAGTTCGCGGCGGGTCACGCCGAGCGCGCGCAGGAGCGCGAGCGACACGCGCCGGCGCAGAATCGACAGCGCCTGGGTGGAGAACACCAGGAACGCGCCGGTCAGGAGCGCGACCATGGCCAGCATGTTGAGGTTGACGCGATACGCGCGGGTGACCGCCGCCGCGCGGTCGCGCTCGATCTCCGGACTCACCGTGGTGACGCCCTCAGGGAGCAGTCCGGCGAGCCGCTCGCGATACGACGCGAGGTCGATGCCGGAGGCAAGCCTCAGGTCCAGCCTGTTGATGCGTCCGACGCGATCGAAGCTCCATTGCGCCCCGGCGATGTCCATGATGCCGAGGCGCTGCGGATAGCTGTCCTGCGGGAGTATCGCGACGACCTCGAGCCGGGTCGTGCCCGCCGCGTCGCGGACGGTGATGAAGCCGCCCTTGCCGACCCCGAAGTCGTCCGCCGCCGCGACACTGAGCGCGATCGTCCCCGGCGCCAGCAGGTCGAGGAATCCACCCGCGAGGCCGGCTATCAGCTCGGCCTGGATGCGGGCGGCGCGGAACGGATCGAGTGCCACGACCTTGAGCGGGGCCTGCCCGCCGACCGGCGCAAGCTCGAGTTCCAGGACAGGACTCGCCACGTCTACGCCCGGTTCCTGCGCGAGGGTGACGAACAGGGCCTCGTCGAAGCCCTGGCGCGGCCCACGCACGATGACGTCCGCCTCGCCGACCAGCTTGCGTGTCGCCAGCCCGAACTCGTTCAGCGCGCCCGCATTGATCACGAACACCGCAGTGGCGAGCGCGACCCCGAGCGCGATGGCGAAGAGCGTGACGAGGAGCCGGCCGGGCTGCTCCCGGAACCGGGCCGCACTCACCGCCCGCAACGTCGCCGCGTTCACACGCGCGCCGAAGCGGCATTGAGACGCCGCCCGTCGAGCACCAGGATGCGGTCCGCGGTCTGGGCGGCCAGCTGCGAGTGCGTGATCAGCACGCCGCTCGAACCCTGCGCACGGACCTCGCGGGCGAGCAGGTCGAGAACCTGGGCCGCGCTCTTCGGGTCGAGGTTGCCGGTCGGTTCGTCCGCAAGCAGCAGCCTGGGACGATGCACCAGCGCACGCGCGATCGCGACCCGCTGCAGCTCGCCGCCGGACAGCTCGCGTGGATAGCGTGGGCCCGCGTCGCCGAGCCCCACGGCGGCGAGCATCGCCTCGACACGCTGGTCGCGTTCCGCGCGGGGCGTGTCGGCGAGGTCCAGCGGCAACGCGACGTTGTCGTGGACGGTGAGATACGGCAGCACGTGGAACGCCTGGAAGACGAAGCCGAGCTCATGCCGCCTGACCAGCGTGGCCGCGTCGTCGTCGAGGGTCGCGAGGTCGACCCCGGCAAGCTCGACCCGGCCCCGGTCGGGACGGTCGAGACCCGCCATGAGGTTGAGGAGCGTCGACTTGCCGACGCCCGATTCGCCCATGATCGCGACGTATTCGCCAGAGCGGAGTTCGAAGTCGATGCCGTCGAGCACCGGCGGCCGACCCGGCCGGTACGACTTCACCAGTCCGGTGAGGCTCAGAACGATGGGGCCACTCGACACGGGCTCGGCACTCCTGGCACGGGGAAGGGGCCGTGCGTCGCCGCCGCCCGCAAGGTTGTTCGCGGCGTCAGGGCATCTGGATGCCGCCGCCACCCTTCCCGCCCATGCCCTTGAGTGCCGCCGCGCCCGCGTCCGGGATGACGATGGACGAGGCCGCCTGGCGACGCATCTCCTGGATCTCGCGTGCAGCGTCCTCGACGGCATGTTGTGCCGCCGGACCGAACTGCTTCACCGCCTCGGCCAGGGTCGGCCCGGCGAGTTCGAAAGACAGTGGCAGCGAACCCATCGGGGTCATGACCGTGGCCTGGCCGATGAACAGCACCGGGCGTGCAGTGTCATCGCCGCCGTCCGCGCGCACCGGGGTGAGCCGGCGGATGGTCCCCACCTTCTGGTCCGTAAAGACGTCCTCGCGATACAGTCCCTCGGCATCCATCTGCGGGTCCCGCGGAGCTTCCTGTGGCATGGGCATCGAGTCCTCGAATTGCGTCTGGCCTGGCGCAACTTTAGCGGCTGGGGCGCCGGAATGACACGTCTTCGCCAAGTCCTGCTAACCGGTCGCGCGGAGCGGCTGGTAGACTTGGGGTCGCTGGCGCAGCGAGACCCCGCAGGAGTGGTTCGCGCCCGGCCGACACACGAAACACCAAGGAGACGACGATGGGCGCCTTCACTGCACGGCTGCGTAACACGATTCTCGTCCTCGGCGGCGCTGCCATCCTCGCGGCCTGCGCGAGCGGGCCGGAGATCAGGCGTGATGTCAGCCCGGCCGCCAACTTCGCGGCGTACAAGACCTTCGGCTTCTTCGACGAACTGGCCACCGACCGCGCCGGCTACGAGACTACCTTCACCACACGGCTGAAGGCGGCCGCGCGCCGCAACATGGAGGCCAAGGGCTACACGCACACGGATTCCAGCCCGGACCTGCTGGTGAACTTCTATGCGAACGTCGAGGACAAGCAGGAGATCCGCTCGACCCCGACCTCCGTCGGCTTCTATGGCTACCGGGGCTTCTATGGCTATGGCATGAGCACACCCGACATCCAGACGGTCAACTACAAGGAAGGCACGCTGACCATCGACATCGTCGACACGGCCGCCAAGACGTTGATCTGGAACGCGACGGCCGAGGGCCGGGTCTCGAAGGAGGCTCGCCAGAATCCGGGTCCCGCCATCGACGCGATCGTCGATGAACTGATGGCACCCCTGCCCGCCGCGGGCGCCAGGTGATCTCGACCATCCCGACCCGCCGCACCTCGACAAGCTGGAGACATCGCCCGTGAGAGCATTCATTTCGCAGCGGCTCGCCGCTGTAGCAGCCGTGATCCTTGCCACGCTGACCACGGTCCCGGCGACCGCCGCCCCGCTCGCGCCCGAGGCCAAGGCGGCGATCGAGGCTGCGCGCGCAGAGGTGCGGGCGAGCCGCGAGGCGCTGCTCGCGGCCAACCTGCAGCTGTCGACCGAGCAGGCCGACAAGTTCTGGCCCCTGTACCGCGAGTATTCGAACAAGCGC
>CAZXAS010000137.1:0-7973 GCA_964638185.1 uncultured Steroidobacteraceae bacterium
AGCTCGCTCGCCACCATCGCCAGCATGCGCGCACAGACCGAGCCGATCGAGCCGGTGGCGCCGACCACCATCGCCTTGAACTTCGCCTTGCGGCCCTTGCCCGGCCGCTTGACGAGCCCCAGGCGCAGCATCGCATCGTGGGCGGCCCACAGCGCGCCGGAGGCGCTGTAGCTGTTCCCGGTGGTGATCGGCAGGGGGGCGCGCCGCGCGACCGTGGCGCCGGCGTCCCCGACCACCTTGGTGAAGGCACCGAGTCCCATGATCTGCGCACCGAGGCGCCTGGCCATGCGGGCCGCGTCGAGCAACCGCCGGTAGGTGAACTCCGGGCTGTGGCTCATGATCTCCTTCGGCGTGCCGCCGACCGAGATCAGCCAGCCCTCGGCCTCCACGCCGGTCGGCGACTTGATCCCGCTCACCTTCGAGTACACGAAGGGCGGTGCGTAGGCCATGGCCTTCTCGACCGCGTCCATGAACACGGGCGGGGACACCTGCGACAGCAGTTCGATCGACTCGACCTTCTTGAAGTACTCCTGTGACAGCGGGTGAATGACGAAGGCGAAGCGGTTGACGCGCTTGAACCCGCGCGGGTAGATCACCCGCGGCTCCAGCCCGGCATTGCCGATGATCTCGAGGTAGTCGTCCTCGCTGATATCGGCCGGCGCCTTGCCGGTGCCTGCGAGGATCATCGCGTCGAGCAGCGCCGGTCCGACCACGCGCCCGAACACGAGCGGCGCGCCGTCGACCACCATGTTCACGCCCCTGGCCTTCAATCGCGCGACGCGCCGGTCACTCACGTTCGAAGTGATGAGTGTCTTGCCGGCCAGCTCCTCGATGCCGAACCGGTCGAGCTCATGAACCGGCGCAACGATGACCGTGGCATCCCGCATCGCCTTGCGCAGAACGAAACGGGTCCAGTTCCGGCCCAGTTCCTCGGGCAGGAGCGGATCCGGGGTCCATTCCGACAGGTAGTGTGCACCGGTCGAGTAGAGCTCGAGGCTGTCGACCGAGCTCAGGAGCTTCGGTACGCCGAACTGCAGCAGCGGATCCGCGAACTCGAGATTGGGCGTGAACTCGGCCATCGCCAGTGCGAGCCGGTAATTGCTGCGGCCGGAGAAGAAGAGCACCCGGGCGTTGCTGAAATAGCTGCCGAGCCGCTGCTGTACGTCGCGCAGCGCCCATTCCTGGAGAATCGCGCTGAGGCGGTCGCCCGTCGTGACCGGCACGCCCCGGTCCGGGACCTCGAACTGCCGGCCGTTCCGGGGGAAGCCGAGGCCGATGGCGTCGGCCCGCTCGCGCCACCCTGCGATGAGCTTGAGCGCCCGGGCCTTGCTGCCGCCGGCACCGACCCGGCGTACCTCGAAGCGCTCGCCCATGAAGCGGCCGCGGACTTCGAAGTCCTCGCCGCCCGCGCCGAGACTGATGCCGACTACTCTTTTCATGGGTTCTCCGCGCCGGCAGATGACCATCCGGGGACGTTGCTTGTCATCGTCGATTCTACGGAGGAACGTGGGGCTAACCGCCCTGTTGCCGCCTCGACGGTTGGTGCACTCTAGCGCGCAGACCCAACCTGGAAGGAAACGGACATGGTCGAAATGCCAGCTATCGTGGGCGACACGGTCCGATCGGTCGGACTGTCGACGGCGATGCGCGCGGCGGGCGTGGTGACCGGCATGCTGCCGATCCCCCAGCCGGTGCTGCTCGTCGGCGCCGGTTCCAGCCGCCGCCTCGGCGAGGCCATCGCGGGATTCGGCCACCGCCGGGTGATGATCGTGACCGACAAGGCCGTGGCCGGCCTCAGGCTGCACTCGGGACTGCTCGCGGCCCTGGACCGGGGTGGCGTCGAGCACTTCGTCTTTGACGGTGTCGGCGCCGACGCACCGATCCCGGATATCGAGCGTGGCATCGCGCTGTACGGCCGGGAGGGCTGCGATGCAGTCGTCGCCTTTGGCGGGGGCTCGCCGATGGACGCCGCCAAGGTCATCGCCTCGGCGGTCGCCAACAAGAAGCACCCCCGGCAACTGGTCGGCTACTTCCGCGGCCGGAAAACCCCGGAGCCGATCTATGCCGTGCCGACCACGGCCGGCACCGGTTCCGAGGTGACCGTCGCCGCCGTGATCTCGGACCTCGAGCAGGGCCGGAAGCTCGTCATCGCCGACACCCGGCTGGTGCCGCAGATGGCGGCGCTCGACCCGGCGCTCATGACCAGGCTGCCGCCGCCGGTGACCGCCGCCACCGGCATGGACGCGCTCACCCACGCCACCGAGGCCTTCCTCGGCCAGTGGGCGACACCCTATTCGGACCGGATGGCGCTCGCTGCCGTGGCGATGATCTACGCGAATCTCCGCAATGCCTACCAGCATGGGCGCAACCTGGCGGCGCGCGAGCAGATGTCGCTGGCGGCGACCTACGCTGGCCTAGCCTTCACCCGCGCCAACGTCGGCTATGTGCATGCCATCGCGCATCAGCTCGGCGGCCGCTATCACGTGCCGCACGGACTCGCCAACGCGATCCTGCTGCCGCACGTGCTCGAGTTCCTGAGTCCGGCGGTGACCCGGCGCCTGGCGATGCTCGCCGTCCGCGCCGGTGTCGGCAAGGAGGGCGGAAAGGCGCCGGTCCTGGCGCGCAAGTTCATCGACTCGGTCAAGGCGCTCAATCGCGACCTGGGCATTCCGCAGACCGTGGCGGCGCTCAGGCCGGAGGACATCCCGGAGCTCGCCAAGGCCGCGTGCTGGGAGGCCGACACCAACTATCCGGTGCCGCGCTACATGTCGCCACGAACCTGCGAGGGGATACTGCGCGCGGTGCTGCCACGAAAGGCGCGCCGGTCGTCCGCGCGGAGCGGGAGGCGGGGCGCCGTTCGCAAGTGACGGGCAGGGAGCAGCGGGTTTTCCGACCTTGCCCGGTCACATGCCTGCTGGCGCGCGACGCACGAAAAACTAGCCGCCGGCCGCCGCGCGGTAGCGTTCCAGCAGTTGCGCATCGGCACCCGTCCAGTGTTGCCCGGCGGCGTCCTGTGCCCGACTCATGAGGTCGAACGCTGCGCTCGCGTCGCCGTTCGCCGACGCGAATGCCGCACGCAGTCGCAGCAGCGGGTAGGAAACGGGCGCATCCTTCAACCGGTCCACGCCGGCGGCTGCGGCTGCGAGGTCCCCGGCCTCGAGGTCGAGCGCAGCCTGCTTGATGGCGATCCGCGTTGCCGCCCCGGTGTCACCGGCGGCGTCGGCCTGGCCGTTCGCCCTGGCGTAGTACTGCGCCGCCGCATCGCGATCCGCCTCGCGCAACGCGATGTCGCCCAGCATCTCGAGCGCCTTGATTTCAGCCACGTCCTGGCCGGACGTACGTGCATCGGCCAGGACCGCCGCGGCCCGCTTCCGGGCGGCAGACGGATCGCCGAGCTCGAGATCGATGCCGGCGCGCTTCACCTCGATCATCAGCACGTAGGCGCGATTGCCGAGCTCGGTAAAGATCCGCGAGGCTTCGTCATAGTCGGTGATGGCCTCCTGCCAGCGCGCCTGCCCGAGGAGTGCCTCGGCACGGCTCGTGAGCGTCACGGCCTCGTAGAACCTGTCCCCGGTCTCGCGCGCGATGGCGAGCGCACGCTCGCCCGACACCAGGGCGGCGTCGAACTGCCCGCGCGCCACGTAGACCAGGGCCAGCATGTTCTCCACCCGGCCGAGCCCCGGCCGGTCGCCGATGCGCTGGCGGATCGCGGCGGAGTCGCGATGGAACGCCTCGGCCTCGTCGAGCCGTCCCTGCTCGCGGCGCAGCAGGCCGAGGTTGTTCAGCATCATCGCCTCGTCGTGCAGGTCGCCCGCGGCGCGAAAGCTCTCCAGGGCGCGCAGGTAGTTGCGTTCGGCCTCATCCAGCCGGCCCTCGTCGATGCCCAGGTTGGCGAGGAGCGCATACACATTGCCGGGCACCACCGGCCGTTCGGCCTGCGCGAACACCTCGAGCGCACGGTTCGCATGTGCACGCGCCTGCGCGAAGTCGCTTCGATCCTCCGCGACGATGCCGCGATTGACGAGCACGCGTGCGACCAGGTCCTCTTCGCCCACCCGCGTGGCGATGGCCTCGGCCTCGGCGTAGCTCGCGTCGGCCTCGTCGATCCTGCCGGTACGGTTCAGGAGGATCCCGAGCTCGATCAGCGCTCGCGCCCGGCGCGGGTCGTCGGCACCGAACTCCGGCGTTGCCAGGACGTCCCGCAGCATGGCCTCGGCCTCCTCAGGCTTGCCGAGCTGGCGGCTGCAGGAGGCGAACTCGATGCGTGGCTCGATCGGCGCGGGCTGCTGGCTCATCGCGGCGAGCAGGAGCGGCTGTGCGTCCGCGCAGCGGCCCTGCAGCTGGAGCGAGCGGCCGCGGACGTAGGCCTCGTTGACGAAGTCGTCCTGCGAAATCCCAACACTCTCGAGATCGAAGGTGTTGATGATCGCGGCCGTGGCGCGACGGGCGACACTCAACGGATCGGCGTCGTCGAACGTCCAGCTGCGGATGCTGCCGCGCGGATCGGTCAACGACGCATGCAGGCGATACTCCGTGCCGTCTCGCTCGAGTACCGCGTCGAGCAGGTGCGTGGCGCCACCCGTCCGGCGCAGCGCCTCGGCCAGCCACGGTGCCGCAGGTCCGTCGCGTCCCGCGGCGGCGCGCATGCGACGCACGACCTCCGCATCTTCGACGACCTTGAGACCCGCCGCGCGCAGCTGCTGGTTCGTCATGCTCATGAGCCCGAGCTCGGTCCAGTCCAGCGTGGCGTCGCCGGTGCCATTGCGCACGGGCAGTACACCGACACGCGGCGGCCCGGCGATTGGCGCACCGGTGTCGCCGGCGTGCAGCGCCTGCCACGAGGCGGCGATGGCGATCGCGGCCAGCACGACGCTACCGCCCGCGGCGAGTGCGAGACGGTTGCGCACCACGAACTTCTGCAGCCGGTAACGGCGACTGTCGGGCCGGGCGAGCACCGGCCGGCCCTGCAGGTGGCGGGTGACGTCGTCGACCATGGCACGAACCGACGCGTAGCGCTCGGAAGGACGCTTCTTCAGGGCCTTGAGCACGATGTTGTCGAGGTCGCCACGCAGTGGCCCGCGCAGCGCCGGCGCGGCTGCGTCGCTCGGCCGCGCGGGCTCGGCCTTCAGGATGGCGTCCTCCAGCGCAGCCCGTGAATGGCGCTCGAGCCGGTAGGGGCGGGCGCCGGTGACGAGTTCGTACAGGACGACCCCGAGCGAGTAGATGTCGGTCGCGACCGTCAGCGACTCGCCGAGGATCTGCTCGGGCGAGGCATAGTCCGGGGTGAGCGCCCGGCCACCGAGCTGGGTGAGATGTGTGTCATGCGCCTCGCCGTGATCGAGTATCCGCGCGATGCCGAAGTCGAGCAGGCGCACCTCGCCGGCCTCGGTGACGAAGATGTTGGCGGGCTTGAGATCGCGGTGTATGACCTGGCGCTCGTGGGCGTAGGACACCGCCTGTCCGACCTGCACGAACAGTTCGAGTCGGGCACGCAGGTCGAGCGCCCCGTCCGTTCCGGGCGCGCCGGCATGTTCGTCGAGCGGCCGACCGTCGACGTACTCGAGTGCCAGGAACGGCTGGCCGTCCGCCGTGATGCCGGCGTCGTACAGCCGCGCGATGTTCGGATGCTCCAGCGTGGCGAGGATGGTCCGCTCGCGAGCCATCCGCTCTGCCAGGCCGGTGGCCGCGGCGGCGCCGTGCGGCAGCTTCAGGGCGACGCGCCGGTTGAACAGGCCGTCGACGCGCTCGGCGAGCCACACGGATCCCATTCCGCCCTGCGCGATCTCGCGCAACAGCCGGTACGGGCCGATGATGGCACCCGCCTGTCCGCCGGCCGGCAGCATGTCTTCGACGGCGGCGCCGATCTTCGGCAGGGTGCCGAGGAAGTCATCGGTCTCGACCTCGGCGGCGCGCGACAACAGGTCGCGAAGTTGCGGCTTCAACGCATCGAGTTCGTCCGGCAGGGCCGCGAGCCATGCGTCGCGCTCGTCGGACGGCCGATCGAGACCCTCGTCGAGCAGGCGGTCGAGGTCGGGCCACCGGTCACGGTCGATCTCCAGCTTCCCCATGTCGGACACTCCCTCGATGCCCGGGGTCGGCGGCGCAGGTTGGTCCCGGCCAGTATAGGCCGCAGTGGGTCGCGCTGGCCCCGGTCGGGCTCACTCGGCACCAACGGGTGGACTCAAGCGCAGGGTCGGGGTCGGGCCCGTGTCCGCCCGGGGCGCGTCGACCCGCACGGGGCGCAGCCGGTCGAACACCCAGTAGAACAGGTAGCCGTAGGCCGTATAGGCAACGGTCAGCGCAAGATCCGCAACCAGCGCCTCGAGCCACGACAGTCCGGTGAACAAGTAGATCAACGGGCAGCTGACGACGACCTGGGTGGCTTCGAAGGCGAGCGCATGCACGGCGCGCCAGCGATGCGGGCGCGCGCTCGCAACCCGTCCTGTCAGGCGCAATTCGATGAGGTCGTACGCAGTGTTGAAGACGCCCGACCAGGTCATCGCCGCGATCGACAGCGCGGCGATGAGGAGGTACGACCCGGCCATGCCCGCGTCCGCGGCGAGGGCGAACAGCGGCGCGATCAGGAACAACCCTCCGGCCTCGTACCCAAGGGCCTGGATGACGCGCTCGCGGGTACTGCGAAGGTTGCTGGCCATGGCGCTCACCGGGGTTCCGTGCCGCAGGGCCGCGCTCACCCGCGGCCTGGATTGAGAGGTTCACCGGTAACAACGCAAAGCACTGGCCGAACCGGACATCGGCTGGCCGTGCTCATCGTCTGCACGGCAGAATGCGTGCATGAACCCCGGCACGCCGCTTACGGGACTGATTCGCCGTGCCATCGAGGGCGATGACGCGGCCCTGGGGGAGCTGTTCGAGGTCGCCTACGAGGACCTGCGGCGCATGGCACACTGCCGGTTGAGTGGCGCCGGGCGCCAGGCATCGCTCGACACCACTGCACTGGTCCACGAGTCCTACCTGCGCTTCGCACAGGCCGGCGAGCTCAAGGTCGGGGACCGCGCGCACTTCTTCCGTTACGCGAGCCGGGTGATGCGCTCGGTCGTCGTCGACCTCGCGCGTGCGCGGCTCAGCGAACGGCGCGGTGGCGACGTCCCTCACCTGCCGCTCGACACCATGCTGCAGGACAGGATCGGAGACGGCGGCGGCGAGGCGGAGATCCTCCGCATCCACGAGGCGCTCGACGAACTGGCGCGGCTCGACGAGCGCCTCGTGCGCGTGGTGGAGATGCGCTACTTCGCGGGCCTCACCGAGAGGGAGATCGCCGAGTCACTGGGCGTGACGGAACGCACCGTGCGTCGCGACTGGGAGAAGGCGCGGCTGCTCCTGGCACGCGCGCTGGCGCCCTCGCCGGGCGGGTAGCGGCGGGCGTCGAAGCCGCTGGTGCGGCCGGGTGGCCCCACGGAAGGGGCGGGTGGTCAGGCAACGTCACAAATGCGAATGATTCCTATTTACATTTCCGGGCACCTATTGCATCCTCCTTCCCAGGCATCGTGGAAGGACCACAGCAGGAGGCATCCGGCCATGCTGGACAACGTCGACAGCCCCGTCGCCAGTCGCGCGCCATTCGAACTCGACCGCTGCCAGGAGGTGTCGGTCTGCGACCTGAACGGGGCCGAGCGTTTCGTCGTCTGGGCCATTCGCTGGCGTTGCTCCGACCAGGACGACGAGGAGTTTGCGGACGCCTGCCTGCAGGACTCGTTCGACCGTGCGGGGCTGCCGGCTGCGAAACGGGCGCTCGAGCAGTTCGTGTGTGCGACCTGTCCGCAGCGGCTTGCCTGTTCGGCGCTGCAGCGCCTCGGGTGCTGGCGCCTGAACCAGCTGGAGGCGCGTGCGTTGCATGCCATCGCCTGCCTGCAGGCCGGATTGATCGGCGAGGCCTGGCACACGCTGCGCGTCGTCTGCCCCGAGGCAAAGCTGAAGCTGGCACTCGGGTCGCTGCAGGACATGGCCGCCGC
>CAZXAS010000138.1:0-4291 GCA_964638185.1 uncultured Steroidobacteraceae bacterium
GTCGGCCAGCAGCGACGGGCCCGGACGCGGAGCCACATCATCACCACCGCCCTGTCGGTCTTCGCCGCCAAGGGCCCGGATGCACCGGTGATCGACGATTTCATCCAGGCGGCCGGGGTCGCGCGCGGCACGTTCTACAACCATTTCACCAGCACGCAGCAGCTTCTCGACTCGGCGACCAGGGCGCTCGAGGACAACGTCATGCGCTCGACCCTGGCTGCCATCGGGGAGATCGACGACCCGGTCCTCCGGTTCGCAACCGGCGTGCGCATGTGGCTGCGCTGGTCGCAATCGGACGCAACCGGCTGCCGGTTCGTGGTACGCAGTCGCTTCCGCGGGCCGCTGGTCGAGGCGCAGATGGCTGCCGACCTGAAAGGCGGCCTGGAGGCCGGGGCCTTTGCATTCCCGAGCGTCGAGATCGCCCGCGACCTCGTCGTCGGCACCATCCTCGAGGCCATGCACCGGATCATGACGTCACGCGTGCGCAAGGGCTTCGCCGACGACGTCGCACGCCTGATCCTGCAGGGCGTCGGCGCGGACAAGCGCCGGATCGAGCGGCTGATGGCGAGGCCGCTCCCTGCGCTCGAGCTGCCCGTGTGGGGGGGCGGCGCCGAGTCCGGCTAGGGTGCCATCGTCTCGGCCGTGACCTCCCAGCCGGCCTCGACGCCGCCTGGCAGCATCTGGCCGCGATCCTCGCCGACCTCGTCGTCGATGAGCCGATTGAGCTTGTCGTTCAGAGCCAGCACCAGCTCGGCATTCTGGCCCTTGCCGGCCGCCAGGTTGGTCATCTCCAGGGGATCGGCCTCGACGTCATACAGCTCGACGTCGTTGAGGCGGTAGAGCTCCTCGAGGCTCGTCGGCCGGTTGTGCTGCTTCGGTGAGAAGTATCGCGAGAAGACGTAGCGGCCGTCATAGACGGACCGGACGGCGCCGCGCTTGCCGAGGTCGGGAACGATCCCGGCCTCCTTGAGACGCTTCGGATCACCGCCTTGCTGCATGAACTCGACCGCCTTGAGCAGGAAGCCACCGTCGACATACGCGAACATGTTGTAGTTGAACAGCACCCCGTCATGAACGGCGTCGAGCGACGCGGCCGACGGGTTCGACAGCAACCCGGACAGGTCCTTGCCCGCAAGCTGTCGCGTGATCGAGCGGCGAACCTCCGTCGGGGCGCCGGTCATCGCGACCAGGGTCGGCGCGAGATCGAGGTGCGAGGTGACGGCACGGCACTGCGCGCCGCCCGGATGGGCCGGATGGCGGATCACCAGTGGCACGTGATTCTGTTCCCGGTACGACACCGCGCCCTTGGCATGGAGCTTGTGCGCACCGTCCATGTCGCCGTGGTCGGCCGTGAGCACGATGATCGTCCTCTCGGTGAGGCCCGCGGCATCGAGCTCCGCCAGGACGGTGGCGATGTTCCGGTCCACGTCGCGCAGGCAGTTCAGGTAGTAGTTGTGGCGTCGCCGCCAGCGCAGGGTCTCGTCGGGGATATTGCCGACCAGGGCATCGTGCGACAGCAGGAAGTCCCGGTGCGCGGGCGGCCGCCCCGGCGCATCCAGCGGCTGGTCGTGGCTCGCGGGCAGCTCGAACTCCCACCTCCTGGCGTAGAGCGGATCGGCCGGCTCCGGTGCCACGTGCGTGAGCCCCCGCGCCGCCTGGACCCGGGTGCCCGGTGCATCGGTATCGTAGAACATGACGTCGTGCGGATTGACGAGGTTCACGGCGAGGAACCATGGCTTGCGATCGGCGGCAAGCTCACGACCCTTGCCACGCAGCCAGCTCGTCGCCATCGCGGACGTGATTCCATCGTGCAGGTAGCCACCCTGGTGGTGCGCGATGATGTCGCCGATGCCGACGTAGTCGGAGAACCCGTAGGCCTCCATCTCCGCGGTGAAGATCTTCGTCGGGCTGCCGAGCTCGTTGACGGTCTCGAAGTCCTTGGTCAGGTGCCACTTGCCCTTGTACGCGGTGTAGTAGCCGGCCTGGCGGAGCAGGTCGCCGACGGTCGGTATCTCCGTCGACAGGCTGTCGATCCACGGGAAGTTCGTGTTGTCGAACATCCGCGTGTGCTGGATGTGCTGGCCGGTGTAGATCACCGACCGCGACGGGGTGCAGACGCAGGAATTGATCCTGTGGTTGGTGAAGGTGGTGCCTTCCTTCATCAGGGCCTCGTGGGCGGGGAGTGAGAATCCGGCGGGCAGTTCGCCCGGCCGGAAGAATCGCTCCTGGTCCGTCAGGATGAACAGGATGTTGTAGGGCCCGTCGACCGGAGATGGCGCGGTGACGGACCCGGACGCGCCCGACGCCGGTACGAGCGCGGCATCGGCCAAGCGGGTGGCGCCGAGGCCGAGGCCGACCGCGCCAGCCGTGGCGGTGCGCAGGAAATCGCGCCGGCTGACTGCCGGTCCGTTCATCGGTTCGTCCATGCCTGCCGCCTCGTTGTCAAAGTGAACAGAGTTGTCATTTTGACATCGGGCGAAACGGGGATTCAAGGTCCGCCCGGCGTCCTGCCGGTCCATGGGGGATGCCGGCCTCCCGGACGCCTCAAGGCACCGCGGGCGGCTACGGCATCCGCACCGGCTCGCCGGTGTCGATGGAGCGCCCGACCGTCAGCGGGTCACGGAACGCCGGGTCGAGTTTCCGGCATGGCGAATCCGCCTCGACGCCGAGCGCATCCAGCACCTTGGTGAAGAAGGCGCGACCAGCGGCGGTCGCGGCGACGTCGAAGATCTCGGCCTCGTCCAGGCCCCGTTCGCGAAGCGCCGCGACCTGGGCCGGCGTGACCTGCGAGGCGTCCTTCGCGACCTGGCGCGCGAAGCGCACGATCGCCTGCTCGGTCTCGTCCAGGATGCCGTCGAGCCTTCCCGCGGCGATGGCGACGACCTGCGCCTCGCTGAAGTACGGGTGAAGCGCCTTGCCATGCGCCAGCGCACACGCGGTATTCCTGAGCTCGTGCGCCGCGACGAAGGTCACCAGCTCGAAGCGGCGCTTGTCCATCGGCCGCTTGATCTCAGCGAGCAGCATGCCCCAGCGCGCCATCACCTCCGGGCGATGACAGAACACCTTGGCGTAATTGGGCACGTAGCCCCAGGCGGACTGCTGGCGCCCGTACATCGCGGCCACCGCGCCGCCTGCGTCCTCGGGCCTGATCGTCTCGATGAATGCCATGTCAGGACTCCTCGTCTACAGCCGGTAGTGCGCGATCTGGACTTCCTCGCCCAGGTCGGCGTAGTCGCCGGCGGCGCGCAGCCTGCGGAACTCGCGCCAGTGTATGGGCCGGTAGCGCGCAGGCCGGCGCAGGGTGATCGTCGTCGGCAACGGTGCGTAGGTCGTGTCCCAGGACGGGTTCAGGAAGAACGGCACGCTGTAGCGATCCTGGTCCGGGTTGGTCACCACGCGGTGCAGGGCCGCGCGATAGCGGTCGTTCGACCACACCTGCACCATGTCGCCGATGTTCACTACCAGCGCATCGGCGCGTGGCTCTACGAGATGCCAGCGTCCCGCGCGCTGGACCTCGAGGCCCGGCTGCCGGTCCTGCAACAGCAGTGTCAGTGCCCCGGAATCCGTATGCTCGCCCACGCCGAGCGGCTGCGAATCGCCGAGCGTCGCGAGCGGGTACTTCGGGTAGTAGTTGAGCCGCAGGAAGCTCGTGTGGGCATCGTCGAAGCCCCGCGCGAGGTACCCCGGCGTGACACCGAGGTTGGCAGCGATGGCCGACAGCAGTCGCAGCGACAGCGCCCGGCAGTTGGCATAGTACGCGCGGATGGTCGGTTCGAAGCGCAGCCGGAGCGGCCCGTCGGGCCAGCGTGGCTTGAGCTTGTCGCCGTCGGCGGGTCCGAAGTCGAAGATCTCCTTCCAGTCCTGCCGGTTCTTGGTCAGCTCGCGGTCGAAGAATCCCCAGGGGTTGTCAGCGTCCCGCAGCAACTGGCGCTTCAAGGCGCTGGGCTGTGCGAAGAACTCCCGCGAGATGGTGAACACGTCGGCGAGCAACTGTGGGTCGATGCCATGGCCGGTGACCTGGAAGAAACCCCAGTCGCGGCAGGCGCGGTCGATCGCTGCCCGCGCGGCGGGGCTTTCGATCTCGGCGACGTCGATGACAGGTACCTGTGCGTTCATGTTTCGGTCCTCGGGCCGGGGTTCATGCGCTCTTGCGCGGATGCACCCACCTGGGCAGCAGGGTGTAGGGATCGATACGGGCGTCGCGGTCGTACCCGGCGCCGGCGGCCTCGAGCATCCGCTGCATCGAGCCGTCGGCCATGGCGTCGAACAGGTCGGTGCAGCCGCCGACATG
>CAZXAS010000138.1:4391-7878 GCA_964638185.1 uncultured Steroidobacteraceae bacterium
GGCGGCCGGCGCGTCGAAGCGATAGCCCGGGGTGGAGCGGGACAGGGCGATCTCCGCCTCGTCCATCTCCTCGCCGATGTGATCGAACAATGGCGTCGACAGGTACCGCTCGCCGGTATCCGGCAGCATGCAGACGACGTGGCTGCCGGGCGGCGACCGGCGCGCGACCGCGATCGCCGCGGCCAGCGTTGCCCCGCTCGAGGTGCCGGCGAAGATGCCCTCCTGCGTGGCGAGCGCGCGCGCCAGCCGCAGCGCCTCGTTGCCGTCGACCGGCACGATCTCGTCGACGAGTCCGGCGGCCATGGCATCCTCGGTCAGCTTGGAGACGAAGTCCGGGCTCCAGCCCTGCATCAGGTGCGGCCGGAAGTGTGGATGGCTCGCGCTCGGCGTGCCGTCGGCGGCACGCGGCTGGGCCACGCCGCTCGCGAGCACGGGTGAGTTGTCCGGCTCGGCCGCGACGATTCGTATCGCCGGATCGGCGGCCTTGAGTCCACGCGCGACGCCGAGTAGCGTGCCGCCGGTGCCGAAGCCCGAGACGAAGGCGTGTACGCGCTCGCCCTCGAGGTCGGCCAGGATCTCCCTGGCCGTGGTGCGGGTATGCACCTCGGCGTTCGCCTCATTCTCGAACTGGCGCGGGAGGTACCAGCCATGCGCCGCGGCGAGCTCGATCGCCTTGTTGAGCATTCCGGTGCCCTTCTCGGACGCCGGTGTCAGCACCACCCTGGCGCCGAGGAAGCGCAGCAGCTTGCGGCGCTCCAGGCTGAAGCTCTCCGCCATGACGATGACCAGCGGATAGCCCTTCTGCGCGCACACCATCGCCAGGCCGATGCCGGTGTTGCCACTCGTGGCCTCGACCACCGTCTGCCCGGGCCTGAGCGCACCGGTCCGCTCGGCGTGCTCGATGACCGCATGGGCCATGCGGTCCTTGACCGAGCCCAGGGGATTGAACGACTCGACCTTGCCCCAGACGTTGACGCCTTCGGGCGAGAGTCGGTTCAGGCGGACGAGTGGCGTGTTGCCGATCGTCTCGAGGATGTTCGCGTAGCGTGCCATGCTGGCCTCCGGACGCTGTGCTGGGTGGATTCGGTGGTGTCATGCTGCGAGGCCACCGGGGAAGCCACCGTTGGAGCGACCGTGGTTTTTCGGCCAGGCGTGCCGCCGCAGAGCCCGTCGCTTGTGGAGCCGGCGAGCGTGGGCCTAAAGTAAGCCCTCGAACGGACTGGGAATTTCGGCATGGGGGCGCTGGAACTCCGGTTTCTGGGTGATTTCGCCGTCCTGCGCGACGGGCGGCCGCAGCCGTTGCCCCCGTCCAAGAAGACCCGGGCGCTGCTCGCGTACCTGTGCCTCCAGCCGCGTCGTTTCCGCCGCCAGCACCTGTGCGAACTCCTGTGGGAGATCCCCGACGACCCGCGTGGCTCGCTGCGCTGGAGCCTGTCGAAGCTGCGCCGGCTGGTGGACGACGCGGCGCGCGCGCGCGTCGTGGCGGACCGGAACTCGGTCGGCATCGAGCCGGTCGACGTGCGGATCGACGTGCGCGAACTGCGGTCACTGGTCGGCGGCGATCTCGCGGCCGCGCCAATCGAGCACCTCGAGCAGGCGGCCACACGCTATCGCGGCAACTTTCTCGAGGGCCTGGAGTTCTCGAACTTCCACGAGTTCCACGCCTGGTGCGTGGCCGAGCGCGAGCAGGCGCTGCGTGATTACGCGGCGCTCCTCGCGGAACTCGTCCGGCGCCTCGACGCGGAACCAGAGCGGGCCGCCGCGCACGCACGCGGGCTGGTCAGCCTGTTTCCCTACGACGAGTCCTGCCGTGCGACGCTGATCCGCCTGCTCAATGCGGCGCACCAGCCGGCCGAGGCCGAGGAGCAGTACCAGCTTGGCCTGCGCATGTTGAAGGAGGCGGGGGTCCAGTCCTCCGGCGCGCTGCTGGCGGCCCGGCGGGGACCGCGCAACGACGCGCCTTCGCGACGGGTGGTGGCGGCGCCGGCACCGGCAGTTGCCGGCACCCGGTCGGCAGGCCACCCGCTCATCGGCCGTGACGCCGAAGTCCGGCTGGTGAGCGC
The DNA here is from genome assembly GCA_964638185.1 of uncultured Steroidobacteraceae bacterium. Lineage (GTDB taxonomy): Bacteria > Pseudomonadota > Gammaproteobacteria > Steroidobacterales > Steroidobacteraceae > SG8-30. The sequence goes on from CAZXAS010000138.1 coordinate 6,455, forward strand.
GACCTTCGAGCGCGGCGTGGCGTGCAGCCGCGCGGGCCTGATGCTGTTGAGCGGGGCGCCCGGCATGGGCAAGACCCGGCTGCTTGCACACTTGCGCGAACTCTCCCGCGAGCGCGACGCCTTCGTGCTGCAGGCGGTCGCCTACGAGTCTGACGCGATCCGGCCCTTTGCACTCTGGATCGATGCACTGCATGGGGCGGGCGGCGGGCCTGCCGAGGACATCTTCCGCACCGGAGACGACGGCAACCGCGAGCGCCTGTTTGCCGACCTTAACTCGCTGGTCGCGCGCGAGTCGGCCAGGCGGCCCGTGGTCCTGATCTTCGACGACGTGCACTGGTGCGATGAATCGAGCGCGGCCGCGCTGCACCACGTATTGCGCATGAACCGGGACCGGCCGGTCCTCGGCGTGGCAGCCGCACGCGAGGGCGAACTCGTCGACAACGGACCGATGCAGCTCGCGCTCAGGGACCTGCGCCGGGACGGCATGTTGACCGAGCTGCGGCTCGAACCACTGTCGGAACGGGACGCCGCGGCGCTGGTTGCGGCACTGGTGCCGAAGGCGGACGCTGCGCGTCTCGCCAGTGAGTCCGGTGGCAACCCGCTGCTCGCGATCGAACTGGCGCGGGCCGAGGTCCGCGGTGCCGGCGGGGGCAGCCTGGCGGAGCTGGTGCAGGACCGGTTGGCGCGACTCGGCGTCGAGGCCACCGAGGTGCTGCGCTGGGCGGCGGTGCTGAGCCCGCGCCTGGAACTGCCGCGCCTGGCGCAGGTGAGCGGGCTCGATGCCGGGCAGGTCGCGGCGGTGTTCGACGCGGCCGAGCGCCATGGCATGCTGCGGGCCACCGAGCGGGGCTGCGGCTTCGCGCACGAGCTGATCGCCCGCGCGATCTACAACGACATCTCGCCGCTGCGCCGCCAGGTCATGCACCGGCGCGTCGCGGAGCTGCTCGAGCGCGATACGGCACAGGACCTCGGACGTGCGGCCGATCTCGCCCACCATGCGGCGCTGAGCGAGGACCCGGGACTGGGGGCCCGCGCCATGGTGTCGGCCGGCAGGTTGTGCCTGCGGTTCTTTGCCAACGAGGACGCGTTGTCGCTGGCGCGCAAGGGGCTCGCGCTGGCCGCGACGCTGCCGGACGCCCAGCGCGTGTGCGTCGAGATCGACCTGCACGACATCCTGCTGGCGGCCGGACCACTCGCGGACTGGGAAGCGGCGGCAGAGCGTTACGCGGCGCTCGCCGAGCGCGCACTGGAGCACGGCGAGCTCGCGCACGCCCGGCTCGGCTACCACCTGGCCGCCACCGTGCGCTGGCAGCACGGCCACTGGAACGCCGCGCGCGAGCAGACGCTGCAGGCGGTGCGCGTCGTGCGCGGCAGCCACGACGAGACCTACATCGTCGGCGTCGCCGAGACCGCGCGCTGCCTGG
>CAZXAS010000139.1:0-4279 GCA_964638185.1 uncultured Steroidobacteraceae bacterium
CCAGCTCGAAGTCGGACTTGGCTTCGAGCCGCGCGACCGCGGCCTCCACGTGGCCCCGCCCGCGCGCCAGCGCATCGAGGTGTCGTGCCCGCGCCGACCACGCCCCCTCGCCGGCCTGTTCATAACCGGCCTGCTGCTTGAGACAGGCGCGTAGCTCGTCGAGGCCGAGGCCGGTGGCCGCGGAGATGCGAAGCGCCGTGGTAACAGCCGTTGCTGTCTCGCCCGCCCGGGGTCCGGCGCCCGCCGCCCCGTGCGCGGCATCCAGCGCTTCCAGGAGATCCACCTTGTTCCACAGCTCCACCACCGGTACGCCGGCCGGCAGTGCGCGGCGCTCGGCGGCGAGTGCTGCATCCGTGGGCGGCGCGGCCGCATCGATCACGTAGAGCACGAGGTCGGCGCGGGCGATCTCGGCCTGCGCGCGACGCACGCCCTCGCCCTCGACGGCATCGGCGGTCTCCCGCAGGCCGGCGGTATCGACGATGTGCAGCGGCAGTCCGTCGATGTCGATGCGCTCGCGCAGGATGTCGCGGGTCGTGCCCGGCACGTCGGTGACGATGGCGGCGTCATACCCGGCGAGGCGATTGAGCAGGCTCGACTTGCCGGCGTTCGGCCTGCCGGCGATCACCACCGTGATGCCGTCGCGCAGCGCCCGGCCCTGCCCCGCGGCCTGCGTGATGCGCTCGAACATGTCCTGGATCGCGCTCAGGCGGAACGCCGCCTGCGGGTCGGCGAGGAACTCGACGTCCTCGTCCGGGAAGTCGATCGCCGCCTCGACGTAGACGCGCAGTGCCGTGATTTCCTGCACCAGCTCCTGCACGGACGTGGAGAACTCGCCCTGCAGCGAGCGCATCGCTGCGCGCGCCGCCTGGGCCGAACCGGCATTGATGAGATCCGCGACGGCCTCGGCCTGTGCCAGGTCCACCTTGTCGTTGAGGAATGCCCGCTCGGTGAACTCGCCCGGACGGGCGCGCCGGGCGCCCAGTTCCACGGCACGCCCCACCAGCAGGTCCATCACCATCGGGCCGCCGTGGCCGTGCAGCTCCAGCACGTCCTCGCCGGTAAAGGACGCCGGTCCGGGGAAGAACAGCGCGAGGCCAGCGTCGATGGCGTCGCCGTCGGCATCGATGAAGCGCGTCAGCGTGGCGTGCCGGGGCGCGAGTTCCGTCTCGGTCATCGCCGCGGCGATGGCCCGTGTGGCGGGTCCGGAAATGCGCACGATGCCGATGCCGCCGCGGCCGGGCGCGGTGGCCGGTGCCACGATGGTGTCGGCGCCGCTCGCGACGGTGAGGGGCGCGATGACGGTGTCGCCACCGCGCCCGTCGGGCGCCGGCCACATGCCGGTCACCGCATCGCGCGGTGCACCGGTATCGTCAGGTGGTCGGTGGCTGCCCATGCTGGGGGCGACTATGCACCCACCGGGCCCCGTCAGTCACGAACGTAGGTGACCCACGCGCCTTCGCTGTCGCCGTTCTCGGTGTGGTGGGCGAAATGCTGGAAGCGCCAGCCTTCGGCCTCCATCTTCGCGTGCATCTCGTTGACGGCCTTGGCGATGCCATCGCCGCTGTGGCCGCCGACGTGGACCGTGATCACCTTCTGGGCCGGCGGAATCTTGTCTGCCGAAAACGCCAGCGGCGCCGTGGCCAGCGTCACGGCGGCCAGGAAGGTGGCGAAACCAATGCGGGCATGGTGCTTCATTCGGAATCCCCTGCGGTGTGTTGTTGTCGCTGTCAGCCGGTGCGGTGCTTCTTGTCCTCGGCCTCGACCAGCTTGTTGATCTTCCACTGTTGCGCGATCGAAAGCACGGTGTTGGTGAGCCAGTACAGCACCAGGCCGGCCGGGAACCACGCGAACATGACGGTCATGATCACCGGCATGAATGCGAACACCTTGGCCTGCACCGGGTCCGGTGGCGTGGGGTTCAGCTTGTACTGGCCGAACATCGCCGCGCCCATCAGGAGCGGCAGGATGAAGTACGGGTCGCGCGCGGACAGGTCCTGGATCCAGCCCATGAACGGTGCCTGGCGCATTTCCACGCTCTCGAGCAGCACCCAGTAGAAGGCCAGGAAGAACGGGATCTGCACGATCATCGGCAGGCAGCCGGCCACCGGGTTGATCTTCTCGCGCTTGTACAGCTCCATCATGGCCCGGGCCTGGCCCTCGCGGTCGTCCTTATGCCGCTCCTGGATGGCCTTCATGCGCGGCGCAACGGTGCGCATCTTCGCCATCGACCGGCCGCTCGTCTCCGACAGCTTGTAGAACACCAGCTTGATCAGGAGCGTGACGATGATGATCGACCAGCCCCAGTTGCCGACGATGCCGTGCACCTTGTCGAGCACCCAGAACAGCGGCTGCGAGAGGATGGTGAGCTTGCCGTAGTCGGCGGTGAGCTCGAGCCTCGGGCCTGCGGTCTCGAGCTGCGACTGCAGCTTGGGCCCGACGAACAGGCGCTCGGTGAACTCCGCGCGCTGGCCAGGAGCCACGCTCTGCGCCGGCCCGACCGCCCGCAGCAGGTAGTCCTTGTCCTCGACCTTGAGCGCGAACTGGTAGGGCTGGCCGGCGGGCGGGACGATCGCCGCGACGAAGTGGTGCTGCATCGAGGCCAGCCAGCCGTCCGTCACCGTCTTCTCGTAGCGCTGGTCGTCCTCGTCGTCGACGGCGAGCTTGTCGTAGCGGTCGCCGTCGTAGATCGCCGGGCCCTTGAAGGCGTAGCTCTCGACGTTCCACATCGAGCGCTCGACCGGCTCCCAGTGACGCAGCAGCTGCGCATAGGGCGCGAGGGTCACAGCTTCCGGCGTCGCGTTCTCGACCTCGTACTGCACGTCGACGCGGTACGCGCCGCGACGGAACAGCAGCGTCTTGGTGACGGCCAGGCCGGCCTCATCGCGCCAGGTCAGCGGTACGCGCAGCTCCTCGGCCCCGCCGGCGAGGCGGTACTCACGGGCCTCGGCGTCGTACAACGCCTTGTGGTTCGGTTCCGCGCGGCCCGCGACGCCGCTCGTGAGTCCGGACTGGTAGAGGTACAGCGAGTCGCTGCTGTCGGTGTTGAACAGCCGGACCGGCTTGTCGGGGTTGTCCTTCTCGAGCGGGTACTCGAGCAGGTCGGCACGCACGATGTCGCCGCCGGTGAGCGACACCTCGACATCGAGCACGTCGGTCACCACGCGCACGATCGCCGCAGTGGCCGCGGCCGGCATCCCGGGCTCGCCGAGCGGCGCTTCGCCGGCCGGTGCCGCACTGCCTGCTGCAGGAATGCCGACCTCCGGCAGGGCATCGGCCAGTCCGCCGGAGGGTTGCACCGGTGCGGCGGCCTCGCTCGTCGCGGCGGGGGCGGCCGTCGTCGTCGCCGGGGTGCCGTAGTCCTTCATCCACGCGTCGACGTTGAGCCAGACGATGAACAGCAGGGCGAGCCACAGGAAGATGCGCGGGTTGTCCATGTCGAAAGCTCTCGTCAATGCGTGTGCGCGCCGTCGCGGCCGGGCACCGGATCATAGCCACCCTCGTTCCATGGGTGGCAGCGGCAGATGCGGCGCGCGCTCAACCACGAGCCCTTGAGCGCTCCGTGGCGCTCGACCGCCTCGAGTGCGTAGGCGGAGCACGTGGGGTGGAAGCGGCAGTTGGGTCCGAGCAGAGGACTGACGAACCACCGGTAGAACTGGATCAGCGCGCGCAGGATGTGCTTCATGAGAGCCGGACCTTGCGCCACAGCGCCTCCAGGCTCGCGGTGATTTCGGCGTTCCCGGCGGTGCGCACCGGCGCGCGCGCGCTCACGAACAGGTCCACGTCGGGCAACTCATGTTGATGCAGCCTGAAGGACTCTCGAATCAGCCGGCGGACCAGGTTGCGCCGGACCGCATTGCCGGCCACGCGGATCGCCACTGCGGTGCCGAGCCGGGCGTGTCCGAATGCATTGCGCGCGTAGTGGATTCCGAAGAGCGCGTCGCCGATGCGCTTGCCCGCCTTGCGCGCATGGTCGAAGTCGCGGGGCGTGCGCAGCTTCTGCGCCGGCTTGAAGCCCAGTCTGCCCGTGGCGGGCGAGCCCGTCAGCGGTGAGTGCCGACTGCAAGACGCCGGCGGCCCTTGGCACGACGACGCTTGATGACCTGCTGGCCCTTCTTGGTCGCCATGCGGGCGCGGAACCCGTGGGTCCGAACACGCTTGATCTTGCTCGGCTGATAGGTGCGCTTCATGGCTGTCGCCCTAAACCTTCATTAAAACAAAGACATGCCCGGACGGGCAAAAGGGCGGCAAGGTTACGTGGCGGACGTGGCGAAGTCAACCG
>CAZXAS010000139.1:4379-7852 GCA_964638185.1 uncultured Steroidobacteraceae bacterium
CGCAGGCGGCACGTCCGGGGGATCGTTCGTGCAGGGAACGCTGTGGCACCGCTGTCTCAGCCAGCTCGAGGGCGAGGTGGCGGAGCAGGACTTCAATACCTGGGTGCGGCCCCTGCAGGCGGTCGATACCGACGGCGTGTTGCGGCTCTACGCCCCGAATCGCTTCGTGGTCGACTGGGTCCAGCAGAACCTGTATCCCCGCATCGTCGAGATCGCGGCCCGCCAGTCTTCCGGCACCGGACCCCAGGTCCTGCTCGAGGTCGGCTCGCGGCCGCGCACCGCCGAGCCGGCCGGCCCCGTGCTCGTATCCGCGACCGCGCCACGCCGGCCGGAGCCGGCGGTGGTCGGCGGCCGGGTCAACCCCGATTTCACCTTCGAGACCTTCGTCGAGGGCAAGAGCAACCAGCTCGCCCGCGCCGCGGCGATGCAGGTGGCCGAGAACCCGGGCCGCGCCTACAACCCGTTGTTCATCTACGGCGGCGTCGGGCTCGGCAAGACCCACCTCATGCACGCCGTCGGGAACCTGCTCCGCCAGAAGAACCCGGCCGCGCGCATTGCCTACGTGCACAGCGAGCGCTTCGTCAGCGACATGGTCCGCGCGCTGCAGCACAACACCATCGCGGAGTTCAAGCAGGCCTACCGCACGCTCGACGCGCTGCTGATCGACGACATCCAGTTCTTCGCCGGCAAGGATCGCTCGCAGGAGGAGTTCTTCCACACCTTCAACGCCCTGCTCGAGGGGCAGCAGCAGGTGATCCTCACCTGTGACCGCTATCCGAAGGAAGTGACCGGCCTGGAGGAGCGGCTGAAGTCGCGCTTCGGCTGGGGCCTGACGGTGGCGATCGAACCGCCCGAGCTCGAGACCTGCGTCGCGATCCTGATGTCGAAGGCCCAGGCGAGCGCCGTGACCCTGCCCGAAGACGTCGCGTTCTTCGTCGCCAAGCGCATTCGTTCCAACGTGCGCGAGCTCGAGGGCGCGCTCAGGCGCGTGATCGCGAATTCGCGTTTCACCGGCCGGCCGATTACCGTCGACTTCGCCAAGGAAGCGCTGAAGGACCTGCTTTCCCTGCAGGAACGGCTGGTCACGATCGACAACATCCAGAAGACCGTGGCGGAGTACTTCAAGATCCGCATGGCCGACATGCTGTCGAAGCGGCGCAACCGGTCGATCGCGCGGCCACGGCAGGTCGCGATGGCGCTGGCGCGGGAACTCACGACGCACAGCCTGCCGGAGATCGGTGATGCTTTCGGCGGCCGTGACCACACCACCGTGATGCACGCCTGCGAACGCATTCGTGAACTGCGGGAATCGGACCGGCGGACGGGCGAGGACTACCTCAACCTGTTGAGAATCCTGACGGGTTGATGTGGATAATGTGTGCGCCCGGCGGGGATGCAATTTCGTCCACAGCCGGCGCACAGGGAAGGCAGAGCTTGGCGGTGACTTGGCGACAGTGTTTGGGCGACGCCAAGCAACTGGCAGAGCGGGATTTTCCTGGCTTGTCCACCGGGTGCAGGCCACTCTATATCTGCAATAACAATCTTTAGATATCTCGTTTCCAGATACTGAAGAGACACGCGAACGGGAGCGCAGATGAAGTTCAGTGCTGAACGTGAAGACATCCTGGCGGCATTGCAGGCGGCGATCGGCGTCGTCGAGCGGCGCCAGACGATGCCGATCCTCGCCAATGTCCTGCTGTCCTCCAGGGACGGACGGCTGGCGGTGACGGCGACCGATCTCGAGGTAGAGCTCGTCGCCCAGGCGAAGATCACGCCGGCCGCGGACGGAGCCATCACGGTGCCGGGTCGCAAGCTGCTCGACATCTGCAGGTCGCTGCCGGAGAAGGCGAAGATCACCCTTGCCCAGGAAGGCGATCGCGTCACGGTGCGCGCAGGCAAGAGCCGCTTCACGCTCTCCTCCTTGCCTGCGGCGGAGTTTCCCGTCATCGAGGAAGTGAACACCCAGATCGAGCTCACCCTGCCGCAGTCCGACCTGCGCCGGTTGCTCGAGAAGACGCACTTCTCGATGGCGCAGCAGGACGTGCGCTATTACCTGAATGGCATGTTGCTGGAAACGGATGGGAAGTTGCTGCGAACTGTCGCGACTGACGGCCATCGTCTAGCTTTGTGCGAGATCGAGCTCGGCACCGGCGGGAAGGGCCAGCAGATCATCATTCCGCGCAAGGGCATCCTGGAGCTGCAGCGCCTGCTCGGGACGGAGGGTTCCCTCACGCTGACCGTCGGCACAAATCACGTTCGTGCCGAGATCGGCGACATTCGCTTCACATCGAAGCTCATTGACGGCAGGTTCCCGGAATATAGCCGCGTCATCCCGGCCAGCCCGCCGCGCATCGTGGTGGCCGACCGCGAGGTGCTGCGCGGAGCGCTGCAGCGCACGGCGATCCTGTCCAACGAGAAGTACCGGGGCATTCGACTGGCGCTCAAGGGCACGGCCATGTTGATCCAAGCGCATAATCCGGAGCAGGAAGAAGCCGAGGAAGAAATCGAGGTCCAGTACTCTGGCGAGGATCTCGAGGTCGGCTTCAACGTCAATTACCTGCTCGACGCCATCGGGGCGATCGAGGGTTCGGAGGTCGAGATCGGCCTGACGGACGGCAACTCCAGTTGCCTGGTGCACGCGCCCGGCGACGCAAGCAGCCGGTACGTGGTGATGCCGATGCGGCTGTAGTGGCTGCGCGTGCCGCTCAGCGGGTTCCAGGTACAGCAGTTCCGCTGCATCGAGCAGGCTGAGCTCGACCTCGATCCACGACTGAACCTGTTCGTCGGACCCAACGCCTCGGGCAAGACCAGCTTGCTCGAGGCGCTTTTCTTTCTGGGGCGGGGCCGCTCCTTTCGGACCCGCCGCCTCGACGCGCTGGTCCGGGAGGGACAGAAAGCGTTCGTCCTGGTGGGCCGGGCGCGCGGACGAGACGGCGAGACCACGCTCGGTGTTCGTGGCGAGCGTGGAGGGACCGAGATTCGCGTCGGTGGCCGGGCGGCCACCTCGGCGGCCGAGCTGGCCGAACACTTCCCGCCGCAGGTCATCGATCCCGAGATTCACAAGCTGCTGGAGGAGGGTCCGTCACGCCGGCGGCGATTCCTGGACTGGGGTGTGTTCCACGTGGAACCGACCTTCCTCAGCACCTGGCAGCGATACCACAAGGCGCTTCGCCAGCGAAACGCCGCGCTCAAGGAGGAGCAGGACGAAGTGGCGATCCGGGTCTGGGATCCCGAGGTATCCAGTGCCGGCGAGGCCCTGTCGCAGCAGCGGCAGAGGTATCTGGAGCGACTGGCGGAGCCGCTCGCTGCGGTCGGGCAGGCGCTGCTCGGCGTGCCGGTGACCCTGCGATATCACCCAGGCTGGTCCGAGCACTCGACCCTGGGCGAGGCCCTGGCGCGGGACCTGGATAGAGACCGTCGGTATCGCTCGACCCAGCATGGACCGCATCGGGCGGACGTGCTGGTACGCGTGG
>CAZXAS010000140.1:0-7782 GCA_964638185.1 uncultured Steroidobacteraceae bacterium
TTCGACGACGAGGGCGCGCGCAAGGGCTACTGCCTCTACAAGGTCGGCTGCAAGGGCCCGACGACCTACAACGCCTGCTCGACCACGCGCTGGAACGAGGCGGTGTCGTTCCCGATCGGATCGGGCCACGGCTGCATCGGCTGCTCCGAGGACGATTTCTGGGACAAGGGCTCGTTCTACGACCGCGTCACCGACGTCCAGCCGGGCATCGAGAGCAACGCGGACCGCGTCGGCGGGACACTGGCCGCCGTCACCGGCGCGGCCGTCGTGGCACATGCCGCGGCGTCCGCCATCAAGCGCGCGCGTGATACGCGCGGCACGAAGACCACAGAGAAGGGAGGCGCCTGATCATGGCCGCTTACGTCACACAGGGCTTTGAGCTCGACAACAGCGGCAAGCGGGTCGTCGTCGACCCGATCTGCCGCATCGAAGGCCACCTCCGCATCGAGGTCAACCTCGACGACAACAACGTCATCAGGAACGCGGTGTCGACCGGCACCATGTGGCGCGGCCTCGAGGTCATCCTCAAGGGCCGCGACCCGCGCGATGCATGGGCGTTCGTCGAGCGTATCTGCGGCGTGTGCACCGGCGTGCACGCGCTCGCCTCGGTCCGCGCGGTGGAGAACGCGCTCGGGATCAACATCCCGAACAACGGCAACGTCATCCGCAACCTGATGCACGCCACGTTGTACGCGCACGATCACCTGGTGCACTTCTACCACCTGCACGCCCTCGACTGGGTGGACGTGGTGAGCGCGCTGTCGGCCGACCCGAAGGCCACGGCCGAACTCGCGCAGAGCATCTCCAGCTGGCACAAGTCCTCGCCTGGCTACTTCCGCGACGTCCACTCGCGCCTGAAGAAGTTCGTCGAGAGCGGCCAGCTCGGGCCGTTCGCCAACGCCTACTGGGGCAACCCGGCGTACAAGCTGCCGCCGGAAGCCAACCTGATGGCGGTCGCGCACTACCTCGAGGCCCTCGATTTCCAGAAGGAGATCGTCAAGATCCAGACGCTGTTCGGCGGCAAGAACCCGCACCCGAACTGGATGGTCGGCGGCATGCCGTGCGCCATCAACGTGAACGACACCGGTGCGGTCGGTGCCATCAACATGGAGAGCCTGAACCGGGTGGTCAAGATCGTCGACCAGACGATCGACTTCATCGACAAGGTCTACATCCCGGACCTGCTGGCGATCGCCTCGTTCTACAAGACCTGGACCTACGGCGGCGGCATCTCCAGCCAGAACCTGCTGTCCTACGGCGATTTCCCGGAGATCGCCAACGACTACACGGCGAAGAGCCTGGCCTTCCCGCGTGGCGCGATCCTGAATGGCGACCTGTCGACGATCCACGAGGTGGACCTCGACGACGAGTCGCAGATCCAGGAGTTCGTCGACCACTCGTGGTACACCTACGGCGAACCGGGCCAGGGCCTGCACCCGTACAACGGCCAGACCAACCCGAAGTTCGAGCTGGGCGCCGGCATCAAGGGCACCAAGACCAACATCGAGAACCTGGACGAGAGCGCCAAGTACAGCTGGGTCAAGGCGCCGCGCTTCAAGGGGCAGCCCATGGAAGTGGGCCCGCTGGCCCGCTATGTGATCGGCTACGCCCAGGGCAACCCGGAGTTCAAGGATCCGGTCGACAAGGTGCTCACCGACCTCGGCCTGCCGCTGGCCGCCATCTTCTCGACGCTCGGCCGCACGGCCGCACGCGGGCTGGAGGCGTCCTGGGCAGCGCACAAGATGCGCCAGTACACCAACGAGCTCATCGCCAACATCAAGGCCGGCGACACCGCCTGCGCCAACGTCGACAAGTGGGAGCCGAAGACCTGGGCGAAGCAGGCCCGCGGCCACGGCATCGTCGAGGCGCCGCGTGGCGCGCTCGGCCACTGGATCGTGATCGAGGACACCAGGATCGCGAACTACCAGTGCATCGTGCCGACCACCTGGAACGCGAGCCCGCGTGGCCAGAACGGCGAGATCGGTGCGTACGAGGCGTCGCTGCTGGACACGCCGATGGCGGTGGCCGAGCAGCCACTCGAGATCCTGCGCACGATCCACAGCTTCGACCCGTGCCTGGCGTGCGCGACGCACGTCATGTCGCCGGACGGGCGTGAGCTGACCTCGGTCAAGGTGCGCTGAAGGCGCTAGCGCGCCCTGGGAGGCAATATGGCATCTGCAAGGAGCGAGGCGCTCCGCGAAGCAAGGGCGCTGGACGGCGCACCGGAACAGCATATCGAGGGTCTGGTCGACCATTCGATGATGCGGGCGGTGTACGTCTATGAGGCCCCGGTCCGGCTGTGGCACTGGGTGACGGTGGTGGCAATGTTCGCGTTGTTCGCCACCGGCTACCTGATCGGCAAGCCACTGCCGTCGGTCGGTGGGGAGGCGAGCGACCACTACGTGATGGGCTGGATCCGCATGGTCCACTTCATCGCGGGGCACGTGTTCACGATCGCCTTCATCGGCCGGGTCTACTGGCACATCGTCGGCAACAAGTGGTCGCGACAGTTGTTCGCGCCGCCGCTGCTCTCCGGCAAGTTCTGGAGCGGGCTGATCCACCAGGTGAAGTGGTACCTGTTCCTGACCAACGAGCCGCGCAGCTACGTCGCGCACAACCCGCTGGCGAACATCGCGATGTTCCTGATGTTCGGCCTGGTCGGCCTGTTCATGATCCTGACCGGCTACGCGCTGTACAGCGAGGGGCTGGGGATCGACAGCTGGGCCGGCAAGATGTTCGGCTGGGTGATCCCGGTCCTGGGACAGAGCCAGGACGTGCACACCTATCATCGTCTCGGCATGTGGATCATGATCATGTTCGCGATCGTCCACATGTACATGGCGTTCCGCGAGGACATCCTGTCCAAGCAGAGCATCGTGAGCACGATGGTCAACGGGTACCGGTACTTCAAGGATTGAGTGAGGGAGGTCTGGCGGATGGTGGTGGGAGGTTCGTGATTCGTGAGCAGTGATCCGTGAGCCGCGGGAGAAATCCTCGACGGTTCACGGCTCACGGCTCACGGCTCACTGGACTCCCGTCTCCATCCGCCTTTTTCCATGTCACAGACCGAAACGATTCTTGTCCTCGGTATAGGCAATCTCCTCTGGGCGGACGAGGGCTTCGGCGTGCGCGCGGTCGAGGAGTTCGACCGGCGCTATGCCTGCGAGGAACGCGTGCGCGTCATGGATGGCGGCACGCAGGGGCTGTACCTGCTGCCACACGTGCAGGACGCGGCGCGGCTGATCGTGTTCGATGCCATCGACTACGGCCTCGAGCCGGGCACACTGCGCGTGATTCTCGACGCGGACGTGCCGTCGTACATGGGCGCCAAGCAGATGAGCCTGCACCAGACCGGCTTCCAGGACGTGCTGGGCGCTGCCCAGCTCACCGGGCGCTGTCCCGAGCACCTGGTGCTGATCGGCGTGCAGCCTGTGGAACTGAAGGACTACGGCGGCAGCCTGCGCGAGCCGGTCCGTGCGCAGATCGCGCCGGCGATCGACATCGCCGTCGACTGGCTGCGCCGCTGGGGCGTGCGCATCCACCCACGCGACCCGGCCGATGCCTCCGCGGTCAACTCGAGCGCCCTCGGCATCGACGCCTACGAGGGCGGCCGGCCCTCGGCCGCGGACGCCTGCCGGGTCGGCGACGCGCGTTTCATCGGCGGGAGGAACGACTGATGTGCGTGGGCACACCGATGCAGGTGACGGTCCTCGAGGGCGAGAGCGCCTGGTGCGAGGGCCGCGGCCAGCGCCTGCGGGTCGACATCCGGCTCGTCGGCACGCCGTCCGTCGGTGACTGGCTGCTGGTGTTCCACGGCGTGGCGCGCGAGGCGCTCGATGCGGAACGTGCAGCCGGGATCTCCGCGGGCCTCGACGCCCTCGAGGCGGCGCTGCGCGGCGAGACCGACCTCGACCGGCACTTCGCCGACCTCGTCGACCGTGAACCGCAGTTGCCCGCACACCTTCGCAAGGAGGCCGACCGTGCCTGAGACACCCGCAGCCACCGCCCGTCACCCGCTGCTCGAACGCCTGGTGACCGAGTGTGGCGTGCCCGAGGTCGACGTCGCGTCGGTGGACGCATTCCTGGCCGCGCCGGGCGACGCCGTGCTGTTCTTCGCCGAGAACCTGGTCCAGTACCCGGAATCGGCGGACGTGGCGGTGATCCTGCCCGAACTCATGCGCGCCTTCGGCGGGCGCTTCCGCGCGGCGCTGGTCGCGCGGGTATCGGAACGCGAGTTGCAGAAGCGCTTCGGCTTCGCGCGCTGGCCGGCGCTGGTGTTCGTGCGCGACGGCGACCTGGTGGGCACCATCACCGGCATCCATGACTGGGACGAGTTCGTGGCCAGGGTGGGAGCGATGCTGGCTCTGCCGACGCGGCGCGCCGCAGCCGCCGCCGAGGCCCGTGCGAACGCCACCACCGACAATCCGCAGGAGCCCGCATGAAGGAATTCCCCATCCCCGTCGTCACCATCGGCCCCGGCTCGCAGGAGGACGACGGCGAGAAGCTGAGCTACCTCGAGCTGCCGAAGGAAATGAGCACCTTCAGCATGCCCAGGCTGCCGGAACCGGAGGCGGCCCGCGCCGCACCGGAGGCGCAGGCGGCCCTGCGCTGGCTGGCCGAGGCCACCGCCAACTGGACGGCTGCGGCGCCGGTCAGTTCCTTCGACCTCGGCGTGCTCGATGCCCAGAACGTCGAGATCGTCGACCAGGTCCTCGGCGAGGGCGAGGTGTCGATCATCGTGAGCGGCACCCCGGAGCTGCACATCCAGGAGTCGATCTTCACCGGTGTGTGGCGGATCCGGACGCTGGGCGCGAACCAGGCGGTCACCCGCGACGTGCTCGAGGTCGGCCCGATCCCGTCCGTCGCCCTTGCGGCAGCACGCAGGGCAGCGAGCCCGGTGGTGGCGCAAGTCGACGCGCCCGCGGATGCGCTGAGCGCACCGCCGGTACTCGCCGAGATCGCCGATCGCGCGGCAACGCGCGCGCCGGGCGACCCGACGCACATCATCAACCTGTCGCTGCTGCCGATGTCGCCGTCCGACGGTGAGCACCTCGGCCGCGTGCTCGCGGCCGGCCCGGTGCGCATCCTCTCGCGCGGCTACGGCAGCTGCCGCGTCACCAGCACGGTCGTGCGCGACACCTGGTGGGTGCAGTACGTGAACGGCCTCGGCAAGCCGATGGTGGACTCGATCGAGATCACCGACGTGCCCGAGGTCGCCGTCGCCTCGCCCGAGGACATCGCGGAGTCGGCCTCGCGCGTGCGCGAAGCCCTCGAGTGGCTGGAAAAGGGCTGATCCCGTGTCCGGCAGCGACCGCTTCGAGGGCTCCTACATGGGCGATGACACGCGCATCGCCGACGACACGCGCCTCGAGTGCAAGATCTGCTGGTACGTCTACGACCCGGCACTCGGCGACAGCGTCTGGCAGATTCCGGCCGGGACTCCCTTCACGCAGCTGCCCGACCACTGGAAATGCCCGGAGTGCGACGGGCCACGCCAGCAGTTCATGGTGATCCATGGAGATTGAACCCGCGACCGACGTCGCCACGGCCAAGGCGCGACTCGAGGACACCTTCCGGCGCATCCGCGACGAGCGCATGCGGGACGTGCCGATCCTGAACCCGGCGCTCGAGGTCGAGGCCGTTGGCCTGCGCGAGTGGCAGGGCCTGTGGCTCGGCGCGCTGGTGTCTCCCTGGTTCATCAACCTGGTGGTGCTGCCCGGTAGCGGCCCGTGGCGCGAGACCGCCCAGCGGGAATCGGCCTGGTACGCCTTCCCGAGCGGACGCTTCGAGTTCATCGCCGGCGTCGAGCCGGGGATCGGCGAGTTCCACGCCTGCTCGCTGTTCTCGCCGGTGCAGGAGTTCGCCGACCAGGAGACCGCGCGCGAGACGGCGCGCATCGCGCTCGAGTCCCTGTTCGACCCCACGCTGCTCGGCGAGCCGGCGCCACGCCAGGACGGAGAGGCCGCCATGAGCAGGCGCGACTTCCTCCGCGGGGCCAGCGCCACGCGGTCATGAACCTCGAGGGCCGCGTCAGCGTCCGCGCCGGCTACCGGGACGGACACCTGCGGTCGCCACGGGTGGAATCGAGCCGCCCGCTGGTGGCGAACCGCCTTTTCTCCGGCCGTACCCCCGCCGAAGTGCTGACCCTGCTGCCGAACGTCTTCGCCGTCTGCGGCCGCTCGCAGGCGGTGGTCGCGGCCGCGGCCCTCGACGCCGCGCAGGGCATCGACCGCGGCGCCGCCGTGCGCCGCCGGCGCGAACGCGAGCTCGCGGCCGAGACCGCGGCCGAGCACGCTTTCCGCCTGCTGCTCGACTGGCCGACGCTGGCCGGCGTCGCCACCGACCCGGTGCTGCTGTCGCGGATCCGCTCCCTGCTCGCCGGCGCGCCGGAATCCGAGGCGTCATGGGGAACGGCGCGCGATGCGGTCATCGGCATGCTGGAGGCGCGCATGCTCGGCGTCGGCCTCGACACGTGGCTCGAGCAGTTCTCGGCGGCGGAATGGCTGCAGTGGGCGCGCGGCGGCCGTACGGGCGTGGCCGCCACGCTCGCCCGAATGACCGGCCTGCCACCCTTCCTGGCCCCAGAGACCGCGGTGCTGGCCGAGCCGGACCACACGGCCTTCGTCGATGCGATCGCGCGCCGTGCGCTGGCGGAGCCAGGCTTCGCGGCCCTGCCCGACCTCGGCGGCGCGGCGGCGGAATGCGGGCCTTTCGCACGCAACCAGCTGCACCCCGCGGTTCGCGACCTCGCCCGGCGCGACCGCCTGCCGGCGCGTGCCTTCGCACGCCTGGCCGAGTTCGCCCAGATCCTGCGCGAGGAGACCTGCGCCGGCCGGCTGATGAACGCCGGGCTCGCCGCGGGAACCGGCGCCGCAGGCTGCGAGATGGCGCGTGGCCTGCTGACCCACGTCGTGCGTGTCGAGGACGGCCGGATAGCGCAATATGCGATCGTCGCGCCGACGGAGTGGAACTTCCACCCGGCCGGGGCGCTGCCGCGGGAACTCGAGGGCCGTCCCGCGGGCGACGCCGGCGAAGCGCGGCGCGCGCTCGAGCTCGCCGTGGCGACGCTGGACCCGTGCGTGGAACTGGTGGCGGAACTCGACGATGCATGAGATGTCACTTGCCGAGAGCATCGTGCAGATCGCGGAGGACACGGCGCGGCAGAATGGCGGCAGCCGCGTGAGCGCGGTCAAGCTCGAGGTGGGCCGGCTCGCCGGCGTCGAGCTCGAGGCACTGCGCTTCTGCTTCGATGCAGTGTGCCGCTCGAGCATCGCGGCGGGCGCGACGCTCACCATCCTCGAGCCGCCGGGGCAGGCCTGGTGCATGCCCTGTGGCGAGGTGGTCGACGTCGACAGTCTCGCGGACCCGTGTCCACGTTGCGGCAGCTTCCAGCTGCAGGTCACCGGCGGCAACGAGCTCAGGGTGCGCGAAGTGGAGATTCACTGAATGGAGCACCGGCATGTGCACGACCTGCGGCTGCGGCACTGATCACGTCCACATCGACGGCGTGGGCCACGCGCTCGCGCGGAGCGCGGCGGCGCCATTGACCGGCACCGAGACCTTCGCGCCCGCGGCGACACCGGCCGTCGGGGCGCTCGGCGTGCACGCCCACGGCAGCTCGGCCGGGCGCATCGTCCAGGTGGAACGCGACCTGCTCGCGGCCAACGACGCTTGGGCGCGCGTCAACCGCCAGCGGCTCGCCGCCAATGGCACGTTCTGCCTGAACCTGGTGTCGAGTCCCGGCTCCGGCAAGACGACGCTGCTCGTGCGCACGGTGCAGGC
>CAZXAS010000141.1:0-7575 GCA_964638185.1 uncultured Steroidobacteraceae bacterium
GGAGCGCTGCACGCCGGTGTTCATGTACGCCTCGTTGTCGTAGCAGATGTACAGCACGTCGTCGTTGCGCTCGAACATCCCGGACAGGCAGCCGAGCCCGATGTCGGTCGTGCCGCCGTCGCCGCCCTGGGCGACGACACGGACCTGGTCGCGGCCCTTCACCCGCATGGCCGCGGCGATGCCGGTGGCGACTGCGGCGGCATTGCCGAACAGCGAGTGGATCCACGGGATCTGCCACGAGGTCTCCGGGTAGGGGGTCGAGAACACCTCGAGGCAGCCGGTGGCATTGGCGGCGATCAGCTGGTTGCCGGTCGCCTGCATGGCGGCGTCGAGCGCGTAGCGTGCGCCGAGCGCCTCGCCGCAGCCCTGGCAGGCGCGGTGGCCGGAATTGAGCGAGTTGGTGCGGCGCATGTCGGCCTGTACCGAGTGCTGGCCCTCGGGCAGCAGGCGGTTGCCGACGGTGAAGGTGCCTGTCTGGTAGAAGCGGACCGGCTGGAAGGGCATCGCGT
Source organism: uncultured Steroidobacteraceae bacterium (assembly GCA_964638185.1). GTDB lineage: Bacteria > Pseudomonadota > Gammaproteobacteria > Steroidobacterales > Steroidobacteraceae > SG8-30. Next base: position 510 of record CAZXAS010000141.1, read on the forward strand.
GTCTCCTCAGGCTGGCCGGGCCGCGACCACGCCGATGTCCCTGAGCAGCGCCTCGGCAATCGGTCCGGAGCGGCGCGTGGCCTTCTCGCGCGCCAGCGCTCGCTCGATCAGCGCCTGGTCGAGGTCGAGGAAGTTGAGCAGTTCGAGCCTGCCGGCGACACCCTCGCGCAGCACGGCGTGCAGCGACTTGCGGGTGATGGCCCGGCCACCGAGCCCGGCGATGACGGCGTGCACGCGCTCCGGGCTGCCGCGGTAGGAGCCCCGCACGTTGTTGGCGACGATGCCGCCCAGGCCGACGGCGAGGCTCTTCTCCAGGACCACGATGCGCTTGGCGCCCTCGAGCGCAGCGCGCACCGCTGCAAACGGCCACGGCCGGAAACAATGGATCCCGAGCACGCCGATGCGGATGCCCGCGTCGCGCATCTCGTCGATGGTGTCCTTGAGCGTGCCGATCACGGATCCGAGCGCGACGACGATGGTCTCCGCGTCCTCGCAGCGGTAACTGCGGGTGAGCCCGCCGGCCTCGCGGCCGAAGACCGAATGGAACTCGGCCGCCCACTCCGGGATCAGGTCGAGGGCCTGCCGCTGCTTGTAGTGCGCGAGGTAGCGGACCTCCATGAAGGCCTCCGGGCCGACCATCGCCCCGATGGACACCGGGTCCGCCGGATCCAGGACCTGGCGCGGCTCGTAGGCGGGCAGCCAGGCGTCCACCTGTTCCTGCGTCGGCAGGTCCACCCGCTCGACCGCGTGGGTGAGGATGAAGCCGTCCATGCACACCATCACCGGCAGCGACAGTTCCTCCGCCAGGCGGAACGCCTGGATGTGCAGGTCGACCGCCTCCTGGTTGTGTTCCGCAAACAGCTGTATCCAGCCGCAGTCGCGCAGGGCCATCGAGTCGGTGTGGTCGTTCCAGATGTTGATCGGCGCGCCGATGGCGCGGTTCGCGACGGTCATCACGATCGGCAGGCCGAGGCCGGAGGCGTTGAACACCGCCTCGGCCATGAACAGCAGTCCCTGGCTCGCGGTCGCGGTGTAGGCGCGTGCGCCGGCCGCGGAGGCGCCGATCGCGACCGACATGGCGGCGAACTCCGACTCCACGTTGATGAACTCACAGTGGCGCAGTTCGCCGGTCGCGACCATGCGTCCGAGCGCCTCGACGATGTGGGTCTGCGGCGAGATCGGGTAGGCGCAGATCACCTCCGGGCGGCAGCGCGCGACGGCCTCGGCGACGGCCTGGGAGCCCTCAACCTGCTTCAGCATGCGTGGCCCCCTGCAGTTCGGCCAGGACGTGTTCGTAGGCCGCGGTGGCCGCGGCGACATTGCCGTCGGCGATCCGGCCCGAGAAGCGTTCGCGGATGGCTGCACGCACCGAGTCGATCGAGACACGCGCCGTGACCGCGGCGAAGCCGCCGAGCAGTGCGGCGTTGGGCACGGGCCGGCCCATGTGCCTGAGTGCGAGTTCCGTCGCGGGCACCGTGCACAGCCGCTCCCGGCGGAATCCGCTCGCGTACTCGCCGATGCCGAGCTCGACGAAGCTTCGCGTCGTGTTGATCAGGATGTAGCCCTCGGTTGCCAGGCCGCTGAAGACATCGACGTGGTGCAGCAGCGTCGGGTCCTGGATGACGAGCGCCTGGGGATTGAGCACCGGCTCGCGCAGGCGGATCTCGCGCTCCGCGATCCGGCAGTAGGCCACCACCGGCGCGCCCATGCGCTCCGACCCGAAGCTCGGGAAGGCCTGCGCATGGCGCCCCTCGAGGAACGCGGCCACGGACAGCATCTCCGCCGCCGTGACCACTCCCTGGCCACCCCTGCCGTGGACTCGCACCTCGAACATGGGACGTCCTGGCGCTCAATTGCCGAGCGCCGCGATTGATGACTGGACTGAGTCTGGGCCGTTTCGGGACCCCGGCAATCGTGCGAAACCGCTAAGCCGGGTCGCGGCTTGCGCTCGCGGCGGCGATGCGACGGGTCGCAGGCGCCTGTCCCGTGGAAAGTACCTAACGCGCAGTGGTTGGTCCGCGTGTCCGGTCCAGTGGCGAAAGCCTACGCTTGGGGCACTTGGCCGGCCGTGTCGTGGCCGCCACAGTTGTGTAAACCAGGAGATACAATCGTGTCGAAGTATTCGAAGAAAGTCGCGAGTATTGCCGCTGTCGGGCTTGCCGTCCTGGCCGTGGCGCCGATGGCACAGGCGGAGCAGGGCGACTGGATTTTCAAGACCGGCCTGACGGTCGTCGATCCGAAGTCCAACAACCTGACCGTCGCCGGCGTCGGCACGATCGAAGTCGATACCGGCGAGAGCCTCGGCCTGACCGTCACCTACATGGCGACGGACAACATCGGCGTAGAGCTGCTGGCCGCCGTGCCGTTCAGCCACGACATCGACCTCAAGGGCGTCGGCAACATCGGCGAAACCAAGCACCTGCCGCCGACGCTGTCGGTGCAGTACCACTTCATGCCGGGCAAGGGCTTCAGCCCGTACGCCGGCATCGGCTTCAACTGGACCATCTTCTCGGACGAGAAGATCGACCCGGCCGTGGCCGACGGGCTCGAGCTCGACGATTCAACGGGCTTTGCCGCCCAGCTCGGCGCCGACTTCAACATCGGCGAGAAGTGGCTGGTCAACGTCGACGTCCGTTACATCGACATCGAGACGGATGCCACGCTGACGGTCGGCACGGACAAGGCCGATCTCGGCACCGTTGCGATCGACCCGCTGGTGTACAGCCTGATGGTCGGCTATCGCTTCTGACGTACTGGACATTCCGCTGAGTCCACCCCGGGGGCGGGGCCGCAAGGCCTCGCCCCCGCTTGTTTTCGCACTTCGACTTGCGACGGCAGGGATGCTTTGCCAAGGTTGGGGCAAGCGCCGACATCCCCGCCGGCGTCGAGCAGGTTCACGGAGGAATGGACATGGCTGCTGCAACACGGTCAAGACGGGCCGGCGCCGCGACACCGGACGACGAGGAGCTGCGCCAGATCGACGCCTACTGGCGCGCGTGCAACTACCTCGCCGCGGGGATGATCTACCTGCAGGACAACCCGCTGCTGCGCGAGCCGCTGCGTCCGGAGCACGTGAAACGCCGGCTGCTCGGCCACTGGGGCGCGAGTCCGGGGCTCGCCTTCATGTACGTGCACATGAACCGCCTCATCCGGCGCCACGACCTCGACGCGATCTTCCTCGCCGGCCCCGGTCACGGCGCGCCCGGCGTGCTGGCGCCGGTCTACCTCGAGGGCACGTACGGGGAAACCTACCCGCAGAAGGGCGAAGGCCTCGACGGCATGCGGCAGTTCTTCCGCGACTTCTCCTTTCCCGGCGGCATCGGCAGCCACTGCACGCCCGAGACGCCGGGTTCGATCCACGAGGGCGGCGAACTCGGCTACAGCGTCGCCCACGCCTTCGGCGCTGCGTTCGACAATCCCGACCTGCTGGTTGCCGTGGCGGTCGGCGATGGCGAGGCCGAGACCGGACCGCTGGCGACGGCCTGGCATTCGACCAAGTTCCTCAATCCCGCGCGTGACGGCGCAGTGCTGCCGATCCTTCACCTGAACGGCTACAAGATCAACAACCCGACGTTCCTGTCGCGCATCTCGCACGAGGAACTCGAGGCATTGTTCCGCGGCTATGGCTGGACGCCGCATTTCGTCGAGGGCGACGACCCGATGGCGATGCACGCGCTGATGTCGCGCACCCTGGAGCGCTGCCTGGCCGACATCCGTCGCGCGCAGGCGGCCGCGCGCAACGGCGGCACGCCGGCGCGCCCGCGCTGGCCGATGATCGTGCTGCGCAGCCCCAAGGGGTGGACCGGCCCGAAGGAGGTCGGCGGACGCACCGTGGAGGGCTACTGGCGCGCGCACCAGGTCCCGCTCGCCGACGTACGCGACAATCCCGCGCACCTCGCCCAGCTCGAGGCGTGGCTCAGGAGCTATCGCCCGGAGGAACTCTTCGACGACACGGGGCGCCTGGTGGCGGAGCTGCGGGGGCTCGCGCCCGAGGGCGAGCGGCGCATGAGCGCCAGTGCCCATGCCAACGGCGGCCGCCTGCGCCGGCCGTTGAGGCTGCCGGACTTCCGCGACTATCGCGTCCGGGTCGACAAGCCCGGCCATGGCGAGTTCGAGAACACCCGCCGGCTCGGCGAGTACCTGCGCGACACCCTGAAGCTCAATCCCGACAACTTCCGCGTCTTCGGACCGGACGAGACGACGTCCAACAAGCTCGACGCCGTGTACGAGGCGAGCGGCAAGACCTGGATGGCGGACATGCTTCCGGTCGACGCCGACGGGGGACACCTCGCGGCCGACGGCCGGGTGATGGAAGTGCTGTCCGAGCACACGCTGGAGGGCTGGCTCGAGGGGTACCTGCTGACCGGGCGGCACGGATTCTTCTCCACCTACGAGGCCTTCGTCCACGTCATCGACTCGATGTTCAACCAGCACGCCAAGTGGCTCGACACCTGCGAGGACATCCCCTGGCGTTCGCCGGTCGCCTCCCTCAACCTGCTCATCACGTCGACCGTCTGGCGCCAGGACCACAACGGCTTCACCCACCAGGACCCAGGGTTCCTGGACCTCGTCGTGAACAAGAGCCCGCGGGTGACGCGCATCTACCTGCCACCGGACGCGAACTGCCTGATGGCGGTGGCTGATCGCTGCCTCAAGAGCACCAACGACATCAACGTCATCGTCTGCGACAAGCAGAAGCACCTGCAGTACCTGGACATGGACGCGGCGATCCGCCACTGCACCAAGGGAATCGGGCTCTGGGACTGGGCCAGCACGGACCAGGGGGGCGAGCCGGACGTGGTGCTCGCCGCCTGCGGCGACGTGGCGACCCAGGAGGCACTGGCCGCTTCCGTGCTGCTGCGCGAGTACTTCCCCGACCTGAAGCTGCGCTTCGTCAATGTCGTCGACCTGTACACCATGACGCCGCCGCGCGAGCACCCGCACGGGCTCTCGGACCGCGACTTCGATTCGCTGTTCACCGCCTCGAAGCCGATCATCTTCAACTTCCACGGCTATCCGTGGCTGATCCACCGGCTGAGCTACCGGCGCACCAACCACGGCAACCTGCACGTGCGTGGCTACAAGGAGAAGGGGAACATCAACACCCCGCTGGAACTCGCGATCCGCAACGAGGTCGATCGCTTCAGCCTGGCGATCGACGTCATCGACCGGGTGCCGCGCCTGCAGGTCGCGGGCGCCCACGTGAAGGAGGCGCTGCGCGACATGCAGATCGACTGCCTGAACCACGCCCACGAGCACGGCGTCGACCGGGCGCAGGAACGCGACTGGAAGTGGCCATGGTGACGCAGCTCGAGTCGCTGGCACGCTGGTCGGTGATCGTCGCCGACACGGGCGAGCTCGAGGCCATCGAGCGTTTCCGGCCGCAGGACGCGACGACCAACCCCAGCCTGATCCTCAAGGCCGCCCGCGACTCGCGCTATCGGCAGGTGGTCGACTCGGCCATCGGGAGGGCCGCGGGCGTGCGCGACAGCAGCTCGCGGGCCGAGCGCCTGATGGAGGAACTGTTCGTCGGGTTCGGCTGCCGCATTCTCGAGCTCGTTCCAGGGCGCGTGTCGACCGAGGTCGATGCCCGGCTGTCCTTCGACCAGGCGGCGTCCGAGCGCAAGGCGCGACGCTTCATCGAGCTGTATGAGCGCGAGGGTGTGTCGCGCGAGCGGGTGCTCATCAAGCTGGCCAGCACCTGGGAGGGGGTACGCGCGGCCGAGCGGCTGGAGCGCGAGGGCATCCACTGCAACCTGACGCTGCTCTTCAGCTTCGCCCAGGCAGTCGCCTGCGCGGACGCCGGCGTCACGCTCATCTCGCCCTTCGTCGGGCGGATCTACGACTGGCACCGCGCCGCGCGCTCGGTCGACGACATCGCGCGCGAGGAGGACCCGGGCGTCGCCTCCGTCACGCGCATCTATCACTACTTCAAGAAGTTCGGCTACGCGACACAGGTGATGGGAGCGAGCTTCCGCAAGGCGACCCAGATCCTGGACCTGGCCGGATGCGACCTCCTGACCATCAGCCCGGAGCTGCTGGCCGAGCTCGCCGGGGCCGCGGGCGAGGTAGAGCCCCGCCTGAAGGTCGAGGCGGCCCGCGCCATGGTCATCGAGCGCCTCGTGCTCGACGAGGCCGCCTTCCGCTGGCATCACAACGAGGACGCGATGGCCACCGAGAAGCTGGCCGAGGGCATCCGGCGCTTCGATGCCGATGCCCGCAAGCTGGCCGAGTTCGCCCTCGGGCTCGTCGAGCGCTGAGCGGCGGGTCAGAAATGACGGGTCGCCGGCGCGGGGAGGGCCACCGGCGACCCGCGCGCTCAACGGGCCGCCATCAACACCGGCGGGTTGATCTGCTGCATGGCGCGTCGCATCGCGACGGAGCGACACTTCTGCCGCTGGATCTGTTCGGCCAGGCTGGTCGAGATGTCGTCTGTGCAGACGACGTACGCCGCGGCGGCCAGCCGCTGGCGCAGCGTCGCGACGCCGGCCGGCCTGGTCAGGTCAAGGTCGCCGAACGACACGGTCACGGACTTCGGGGCCGGCAGGGGGGCCGCGTTGGCGACGGGGATTGCCAGCACCATGGCGAGCGCCAGACTGGCAGGAAAGCGAAGGTTCATGGAACGACTCCTGGACAGTGATGGGTAGTCCTGTACCCATGCGCCGTCGGAGCCGGATTCGGATCACGCCCGCGCGATCCGCGGCTGCGGTCAGTTCCAGCGGTTGCCGCCCTGGTCCGCCAGTTCCGCCGATCCGCTGCGCTGCACCAGGCCGTTGAACTCGCTCGAGCGTGCGAACACCTTGCCGCCGCCGGCGATGTCGAGCGAGCGCAGGCTGCCACTGACCGTGCTGTTGCTGATGTGCACGCTCGCGTTGCTGACGCTGACGCCGATGCGGCTCGCGTCGATGCGGCTGTTGGTGATGTGGATCTCGCAGCCGTCGCGCGCGACCACGGCGTCGCCGGTGACGCTCAGGTTGCGGCCGTCGATCTGCAGCAGCCGCGGTCCCTCGCAGATGACGGCGCTGTCGCCACGCACGGTCCTCACGGCACCCGGCGTCTCCGTCGC
>CAZXAS010000142.1:0-7510 GCA_964638185.1 uncultured Steroidobacteraceae bacterium
CCAATCGTCCCCACGTTCACGTGCGGCTTGCTGCGTACGAACTTTTGCTTAGCCACGAATCACCTCAAGGAGATCGTCTCGTTGTCGCCATGGAGCCCGCCGGGCCCCGCCTGTGTCCTGTCCCGCGCCCGTCCACCCCGGCCGCCTGTCATCTGGAGCCCACGACCGGAATCGAACCGGTGACCTCGTCCTTACCAAGGACGTGCTCTACCGACTGAGCTACGTGGGCCTCTTCCCTTCTCCTGGAGCGGGTGATGGGAATCGAACCCACATCATCAGCTTGGAAGGCTGAGGTTCTACCATTGAACTACACCCGCACTCTCGCTCCCGGAAATACGAGCGCGCGGGCCGCAAGTAGACGCCGCACCGCCGGATCGATGAACTGGTGGAGGGGGTAGGATTCGAACCTACGAAGGCATGAGCCAGCAGATTTACAGTCTGCCCCCGTTGGCCGCTTGGGTACCCCTCCGGCAAATGAGCCGCGTATTTTCGGCACTGCGGGACGAACTGTCAATGTGGTGATGCACTGCGACACCCGGGAGCGGGCGCGCGGGTCGGCCCCGAGGCCCGCCGGGCGGACGGGGCCGAGGTCCGGGCACGGCCGGAAACACCCCTCGGAACCGCGGAGCCGGTGGCCGGACCAGGGTCCGGCGGCCGGGCGGGCGGTGCCGGGACCGCCGGCTCAGCGGCCGGCAGGGCGGTGGACGGCCAGCACCAGGTCGGCCTCGGCCGCTGTCAGGCCGAGACGGTCGACCAGGTGTTCGCGGGTCGCACCGCGCCGGGCGGCCTCGACCGCCTGCTCGTAGGACCGGCCCTGGGTGCTCGATTCCACCAGGCCGACCCGCTCCACCAGCCTTTCGGTCACCGGCTCGAGCTGGTCGAGGCGCTCCAGGGCGGTCAGGCTGCCGGTGCCGACGGCCTCGAGATCCGCCCGTACCGCCCCGAGCTGGGTCTCGATCGCGAGCAGGCGGCGCCTGAGGGCAGCGAACCTCGCCAGCTGCCACAGGAGGACGGCCGCCAGCAGCAGGACGGCCACGATGGCCGCCAGCAGCGGATCGACGGTCATGCGTACTCGTCCACGCGCCGGCGCTGGGCGGGATCCGGGTCCGGCTTGTCGGCGTCCGGCCGCTTGCGGTGCGACGGACGCTCCTGGGGTGCCGAAGGCCCCGGCCGTACCGGCCGCATGGGCCACGGACCGCGGACGGGTTCGATTTCGGCCATCGTCCCTCCTCAGGGCGCGGTTGCGGGGACCTCCGCCAGCGTCGCGGTCGCTGCCACCGGCCCGGGCGACGGGGCCTCGAGACTGGCGATCGGCAGTACCGGTGGTGCGACGGGGTCGGCCTCCGGTACGCCGGCCTCGTCGACCTTCTGCCGGTCCGCATAGTCGCCCTGGGCGCCGGCCGTCTCCAGCACGACGACCATGACCCGGCGGTTACGGTTGCGGCCCTCGGCCGTTTCGTTCCCGGCCACGGGATGGTACTCGCCGAGCCCGATGATCTCCATGCGGGTGGGGTCGACGCCGGAGCGCTCGAACTGCCGGACGACATTGGCCGCGCGCGCCGCCGACAGCTCCCAGTTCGAAGGGAAGACCGTCGTGCGGATGGGCACGTTGTCGGTATGGCCCTCGACCCGGATCGGGTTCGGGAACGGCGCCAGGATCCGGGCCAGGCGGTCGACGACCGGCAGCGCCGCATCCGCGACCCGGGCATCGCCGCTGGTGAACAGGATGTCGGTGTTGACTTCCACCTCCAGCCAGCGCTCGGTCTCGCGAATGCGCACGTCGCCCAGGTCGATCAGGCCCTGTAGCGCCGCGCGGACCTGCCCGGCCATGCGCTCCAGTGCGTCGCGCCCGGCGGCATCGGCGGCCGCCCGGCGCTGTGCCTTCAGGCCGTCGGCCTCGGGCAGCGGGCGCGGGTCGGGAATCTTGACCAGCGTCGTCGCCGATCCGCCCGAGAGCTGCGACTGGCCGCCCTTGCCACCGGAGGACCTGGTGCCGACCTGGATCGGCGTGACCGTCTTGGGTGCGCCGCGAAACGCGGCCACCAGTGAGTCGGACAGGATCCGGTACTTGCCCTCGTTGACCGAGGACATGGAGTACATCACCACGAAGAATGCCAGCAGCAGCGTGATGAGGTCGCCGTAGGGAATGGCCCAGGCCTCGGCGTTGACGTGCTCCTCGTGCTTCTTCCTGCGCGCCATGCCGGCTCCTCAATGGTGCAGGTAGCCGTTCAGCTTCGACTCGATGTTGCGCGGGTTCTCGCCCTGCGCGATCGAGATGATGCCCTCGATGCACATCTGGCGGACCTGGCTCTGCTGGTGGATCAGGGCCTTCAGCTTGTTGGCCATCGGCAGGAACACCAGGTTGGCGAGTCCGATGCCGTAGACCGTGGCGGTGAACGCCGCCGCGATGCCCGGGCCGAGCTTGCTCGGGTCGCTCAGGTTCTGCATCACCGCCATCAGGCCCAGCACCGCGCCGATGATGCCGAGGGTCGGTGCATAGATGCCCATCCCCTCGAAGACCTTGGCGGCCTGGGTGTCGGCATGCTCGCGCGTCTCGAGCTCGACCTCCATGACCTGGCGTATGGCCTCCGGCTCGCCGCCGTCCACGAGTGCCTGCAGGCCCTTCTTGATGAAGTCGTCCTGCTCCTGCTCGACCGATGACTCGAGCCCGAGCAGCCCCTGCTTCCGGGCCACGTTGCTCCATTCGACGATCTTCTCGATGACCGCCGCGGGATTGGTGAACGGCGGCTTGAAGATCCAGCCGGCGATGCCGAGCGCGCGCTTGAAGGTCGCGAGCGGCGTCTGCAGCAGGATCGACGCGACGGTGCCGACCACCACGATCATGAAGGCCGCGCCGCCGATCAGGCCCTTGACGCCGGCCCCCTTGAGGATGCTGCCGACGATCAGCGAGACGAAGGCCAGGACGACGCCGGTGAGGCTCAGGATATCCATGGCGGTTCAGTGCCCCCGGCTCACCGGGCGGCCACCCATTCCTTCATGCGGGCGCGCACGCGCACCAGCGCCTGGCCGTGGATCTGGCAGACGCGCGACTCCGTGACGGACAACACCTGGCCGATCTCCCGCAGGTTGAGCTCCTCGTCGTAGTAGAGGGAAAGGACCATCTTCTCGCGCTCCGGCAGGCCTTCGATGACGGCGGCCAGCGCCCTGCGGAAATCGTCGTCCTCGGCCACCTGGGCCGGCCCCGGGCCCGCGTCCGGGGCGATGTCCACCGGGTTGTCCTCGCCGCTCGCGTTCATCTGTTCGAAACTGAACAGGCGGCAGGCGGCGGCATCCTGCGCCAGGCGGTGGTACTCCTCCATGGACACGCCGAGCGCCTCGGCGATCTCGGCCGGCCGCGCCTCGCCACCGGTCTCGTTCTCGATGCGGCGGATGGCGTCCGCCATGTCCCGCGCGCCGCGATGGACCGAACGCGGCGTCCAGTCGGCGCGACGCACCTCGTCGAGCATGGCGCCGCGGATGCGGATGCCGGCATAGGTCTCGAAACTCGCGCCGCGACTCGGCGAGTAGTTCCGGGCGGCGTCCAGCAGGCCGATCATGCCGGCCTGGATGAGGTCGTCCACCTCCACGCTCGGCGGCATGCGGCTGACGAGATGGAAGGCGATGCGCTTGACGAGCTCGGCATGGCTCAGCACGAGCTGGTCGGGATCGAACCCAGCCGGCGTCGGCCGGCCCGTGCCGGTCTCCAGGTATTGCTTCATTGCAGTCATTGCAAGGCGGCCGTGGCCGGCGCGCTGGCTCCCACCAGCCGCTCCACGAAGAACTCCAGGTGGCCTCGTGCCTCTCCCGGCACCTCCCACTTATCGGCCCTGGCCGCCAGAATCTTGAGCGCCTGGGCCGAAGAGGAGGACGGGAAGGCCTCGACCACCGCCTGCTGGTGCTGGACCGCGCGTTTCAGGTAGTCGTCGTGCGGCACGTGCCCGGCGTACTCCAGCGTCACGTCCAGGAACCGGTCGCAGACCCGTGCGATCTTGTGATGCAGCTCACGCCCCTGGCCGGGGCTCGTCACCTGGTTGGCGAGCACCGCGAAGCGGCCGACCCCGTGCTCCCTCGACAGCACCTTGATCAGCCCGTAGGCGTCGGTGATCGACGCCGGCTCGTCGCACACAACCACCAGCACGTGATGCGCCGCCTTCGAGAAGGTCGTCACCGACGGGGACAGCCCCGCCGCGGTGTCGACGAGCAGCACGTCGAGGCCACGCGTCAGCGTGCTGAAGGCGTGGATGATGCCGGCGTGCTCCGGGCCCGACAGCACCGCCATGCGGCCGAGCCCGGACGCCGCGGGCACCACCTTGAGGCCGCGCGGGCCCGGCACGATGATGTCCTCGAGGCCGCACTCGCCGGCCAGCACGTGGCCGAGGTTGCGGCGCGGCGCCAGGCCGAGCACCACGTCGACGTTGGCGAGGCCGAAGTCGGCATCGAGCAGCATCACGTCGAGGCCGCGGGCGGCCATCGCGACGCCCAGGTTCGCGGTGACGGTCGTCTTGCCGACGCCTCCCTTGCCGCCGGTCACTGCGATGACCTTGACCGGCCTCGGCGCCGTGACCGCGGCAGGGAGCGGGCCCCGCCGTCCTGGATGAGACTTAAGCATGGGCTTGCTGACCTCCGAAGTGATCCGCCAGGTACTCGTCGTCGGCAACCCTGCCGCTCAGGCTGCGGAGCTTCACCGCGCGGCGCACCAGCCAGACCCGCTTCGGTCCCGCGACGTGCAGGTCGTCGGGCACCCGCGGGCCGTCGCACAGTCGCGTGATCGGCAGCGACGCGCGCATGGCGGCGGAGAGGACGGGCCCGAGGCTCGCGGTCTCGTCGATCTTGGTGACGATGCAGGCGGCGGGCCGGAGCGGGGCGTGCGCGCGCACGGTGTCGTCCAGGCTCGCCAGGTCGGCATTGGCCGGCAGCACCAGGAGCGACTGCAGGGCGCCGGCCTGCGACGCCACCAGGGCGGCCTGCTCCCGCAGGCGCAGATCGCGCTGGCCGACCCCGGCGGTGTCGACGAGCACCAGCTTGCGGTCGCGGAAGGCGGCGAGCGCCGCCTTCAGCTCGTCCGGGTGGCGCGCCACGCGCATCGGCACGTCCAGCATGCGGGCGAAGGCCCCAAGCTGCTCGCGTGCGCCGATCCGGTAGCCGTCGATGCTGATGAGGCCAACCGATTGCGGGCCATGCCGCTGGGCCCAGGCCGCCGCCAGCTTGGCGACGGTCGTGGTCTTGCCGGCCCCGGTGGAACCCACCAGCGCGAAGCGCCCACCGCGCTCCATCAAGCGGTCGTCGGCCATCGGCAGGTGACGGACCAGCAGCGCCAGTGCGACCCGGCTGGCGTCGTCGGGCCGGGTGACCGCCGGCATCGAGTTGGCCAGCCGGCGCGCGAGGTCCGGGGCGATGTCGAGCGAGCTCAGGTCGCGCAGGACGCTGGCGCGGAACGGCTCCCGGCGGGCGAGGTCGTCCCAGGCCAGCCGCGCAAGCTGGTACTCGAGCATGCTGCGCAGGCCGGCGAGCTCGCGACGCATGGCGACGATGCCCTCGTCCTGTGACCACACCATGCGCGGACGCGCCGCACCTGGCGCCGCCCCGGCCACGTCCTCGTCCGCCGGCTCGTCCTCGCCTGCGCCGGCAGCCGGCGGCGGCTCGCGTCCCGTCACGGCGGCCGCGCGCGCGCCGCCGGTGCCGGTCACGCGCGCCAGGATGGACTGGAAGCCCCGGGCGGGCGTGGGTTCAGCGGCTTCCACCGCGGCCGGTGCGGGTGCCGCGGCCGGACGCCGTGCGGCCGCCGTATCGAGGCCGGCGAGCGTTCCGGCTACCAGGCCGGCGTCGTAGTCGGCCGCGGCGATGACCTCGAGGGCCCCATCGATGCGTCGCGTCGAGATGATGACGGCCTCGGCACCGAGTTCATCGCGCACGCCGGCCAGGGCTTCGCGCATCGTCGGCGCCTGGAATCTGCGGATCTTCATCGGCTACTCCCGTGGTTCCTTCACCGGCCGACCGCCGCAACCACGCGGATGCGGCGGTTCTCGGGGATCTCGTTGTAGGCAAGTACGTTCAGCGACGGCACGCTGTGGCGGGTCAGGCGTGCCAGCCAGGGGCGGAGCTTCGGCGCGACCAGGAGCACGGCCGGCTCGCCGGACATCTCCTGGCGCCGCGCGCTCTCTGCCAGCGACTGGTGCATGCGGTCGGCGAGACCGGGCTCGAAGCCGGGGCCGCCGTCGCCGGCGAGCATCGAGTCCTGCAGCAGCTGCTCGAGCTTCGGATCGAGCGTGATCACCGGCAGCTCCTGCTTGAGCCCGGTGATCGCCTGCACGATGCTGCGGCCGAGCGCGACACGCACGGCAGCGGTGAGCTGCTGCGGGTCCTGGGTGCGCGGCCCGTGCTCCGCGAGGGTCTCGCAGATGGTGCGCAGGTTGCGGATCGGCACCCGCTCGGCCAGCAGGTTCTGCAGCACCTTGACCACGACCGACAGCGGCAGGACCTTGGGCACCAGGTCGTCGACGAGCTTCGGCGCCTGCCGCTGCAGGCGGTCGAGCAGCTGCTGCACGTCCTCGTGGCCGAGCAGTTCCTGCGCGTGCTGCTGCAGCAGGTGGGAGACATGGGTCGCGATCACGGTGCCGGCATCGACGACGGTGTAGCCCTGCGTCTGCGCCTGCTCGCGCCGCGGCTTGTCGATCCACACGGCCTCGAGCCCGAAGGCCGGGTCGCGGGTCTCGATGCCCGCCACGGGCGCCGCCACCTGGCCTGGGTTGATGGCGAGGTCCCGATCCGGGAACACCTCCGCCTCGCCCACCGGCACGCCGAGGATGGTCACGCGGTAGGCATTGGGCGGCAGGTCGAGGTTGTCGCGGATGTGCACCGGCTGGATCAGGAAGCCGAGATCCTCGGACAACTTGCGGCGCACGCCCTTGATCCGCCCCATCAGTTCCCCGCCCTGCGACTTGTCGACCAGGGGAATCAGCCGGTAGCCGACCTCGAGGCCGATCAGGTCGACCGCCTCGACGTCGTCCCAGGTCAGCTCGCGGTTCTCGCTGCCGGAGGCGCCGGCCACCGCGGCCGCCGGCTCGGCGTTGCGCAACCGCTCGAAGGCCTCGCGGTCGAGCCTGCGCCGCGTCAGCAGGGCGCCGATCCCGCAGATCGCGCCCATCGCGAGGAAGGCGAAGTGCGGCATGCCCGGGATGGCGCCCATGACCACCAGGATCGCGGCGGTGACGCCGAGCGCGCGCGGCTGCCCGAGCACCTGGCTCGCGACCTGCTCGCTCATGTCGGTGGAGCGCGAGACGCGCGTGACCAGCACCGCGGTCGCGACCGACAGCAGCAGCGCCGGGATCTGCGCGACCAGGCCGTCGCCGATGGTCAGCAGGGCGTAGTTGCGGGCCGCCTCGGCGAGGCCGAGGTCGTGCTGCAGCATGCCGATGGCCAGGCCGCCGAACAGGTTGACGAACACCACCAGGATGCCGGCGATGGCGTCGCCGCGGACGAACTTGCTGGCGCCGTCCATCGAGCCGTAGAA
>CAZXAS010000143.1:0-7497 GCA_964638185.1 uncultured Steroidobacteraceae bacterium
CGACTCTTCCGAACTCGCAGAGGACCATACAGGAGTAGGCCGCGCGCCCCGCCCCCAACCGTCATCACCCCCGAATCGCCCTCAACGCAGACCCGCCGACGTCCGGCCAGGCCCGAACCGTGACCGCCCCCGAATCGGTCTCAGCCGGGACACGCCGGCCCGTGGCTACCCGGCGGCCGGCTCCGGAGTGAGCGTGGGCGCGGCGACGCGGACGACCTGCTTGCCGACGTTGGCGCCCTCGTACAGGCGGATGAGGGCGCGCGGCATCTGCTCGATGCCCTCGAGCCGGTCCTCCTGGTAGGTCATGCGCCCCTCGGCGATCCACGCCACCATCTGTGTCTCCGCAGCCGGGAACGCCGCTTCGTAGTCGTAGATGAAGAACGCCTGCATGGTCGCGCGCTGCTTGCCTACGCGCCACCAGTTGCGCAGGCAGTACATGTCGTCGTCCGGCTTCAGGTACTCCGAGATGCGCCCGCACAGCACCACGCGGGCATAGCGCCGGATGTGCGCGAGCGCGGCGTCGAGCATGGCGCCACCGACGTTGTCGAAGTACACGTCGACGCCGCCCGGGCACAGCTCGCCGATGCGCGCGGTGACGTCCTCCCTGCGGTAGTTGATCGCCGCGTCGTAGCCGAGCCGATCGACCAGCAGCCGGCACTTCTCGTCGCTGCCGGCGATGCCCACGGCGCGGGCACCGAGGTTCCTGGCGATGAAGCCGCAGGCCGAGCCGACGCCGCCTGCGGCGCCCGATACGACGACCGTCTCGCCGGGCCGTACGCGGCCGATGGTGGTCATACCGACATGGGACGTGAAGCCGGTCATGCCGAGCACGCCGAGTGCGGTCGAGAACGGCACCTGTCGCTGCCCGACCTTGTACATCATGAAGTAGGGCGACCCGTCGCTGACCGAGTACTCCTGCCAGCCGAGCTTGCCCTGCACGATGTCGCCGACCGCGTAGTCCGGGTGGCGCGAGGCGATCACCTCGCCGACGCCGCGCCCGCGCATCGTCTGGCCGATCTCGAGCGGCTTTTCGATGCCCGCGCCATCCAGCATGTACATGCGCATCACCGGCGCGAGCGACAGGTACAGCGTGCGCACCAGGAACTCGCCCGGGCCGGGTGTCGGCGCAGGCGAGCTCTCGAGGCGGAAGTTGTCCTCGCGCACCTCGGGGTCGGGGCGCGATGCCATCACCCAATGGCGGTTGACGATCGGCGTCACGGAGCGCCCGGCCCACCGAGGTGGCGATCGAAGAAGTCGAGGACCGACTTCCATCCATGCCGGCCGGTGTCGGTGAAGGTGAGCGCAGCGTGCTTGGAGCCAGGGTAGGGCAGCACCTCGAACAAGCGGTCGGCCCGGGTGAGCCGGTCGATCAGCGTGGTCGTATTGGTGAACAGCACGTTGTCGTCCGCCATGCCGTGGATCACCAGCAGCCGTCCCTCGAGGCTGTCGACGTGTGGCAGTACGCTCGCGGCCTCGTACACCGTCGGGTCCTCTTGTGGCGTGCCGAGGTAGCGCTCCGTGTAATGGGTGTCATACAGGCGCCAGTCCGTCACCGGCGCACCGGCCACGCCGGCGCGGAAGGTCTCGGGCGACTTCAGCATCAGCATCAGCGTCATGTAGCCGCCGTAGCTCCAGCCGAACACGCCGAGCCGGCCGGGATCGACGCCCGGCAGGGTCTTGAGGAATTCTGCACCGACCAGCTGGTCGCGCACCTCGACGTCGCCGAGGCGCCGGTGGAGGGCCGAGGCGAAGGCGACGCCACGGCCACTCGAGCCGCGATTGTCGAGCGCGAACACGACGTAGCCGCGCTGCACCAGCGCCTGGATCACCATGTTGCCGCGACGGTCGCCCCAGCGGCGTTGCACCGTCTGCACGCCCGGGCCGCCGTAGACCATGACGACGGCGGGATGGCGCTCGGCCGGATCGAAGCCCGGTGGCCGGAACAGCTGCCAGTAGAGCGGCGTGCCGTCCTCCGCGGCCGCCGTACCGTACTCCGGCGCCACGTGCCGGGCGAGGTACGGCGCGTAGGGATGCTCCGGGCCGAGGCGGTTCTCCTCGATCCAGGCCAGGCGCCGGCCCGTGACGTCGTGCACCGACACCTGCGGCGGTTGCGTCGGGTCGCTGTAGGTCTGCATGTAGCGGCGCGCATCCTTGGCCATGACCAGCGCGTGCCAGCCGTCGGCCGTGGTGATGCGCCGCGGCGAGGCGGGCCTGCGGGTGTCCAGGCTCGCCACGTACAGGTGACGCTCGAGGGGCGACTTCTCGGTCGCCATGAAGTACACCAGGCCGCGCGCCTCGTCGACGCCGAGCACGGCTGCCTGCTGGCGCTCGCCCGCGACGTCCCAGTCTCCGGCAGTCAGCGCCCGGACGAGCCGGCCGTCGTAGCCGTACAGGTACAGGTGCTTGTGGCCGCTCTGCTGCGAGGCCCAGATGAACTGCCGCCGGCCTGGCAGGAAGTGCAGGTCGTCGTGCAGGTCGACCCAGGTGTCGCTGGCCTCGGACAGGAGCAGCACAGGCTCGCCGCCGGCGAGCGGATAACTCAACAGGTCGAGCCGGCGCTGGTCGCGCGTCTGCCGCTGGACGGCAAGACGATCGCTGCCGGGGAACCAGGCGACGCGGGCCAGGTAGATGTCGGGCTCCGGCCCCAGGTCCAGCCAGCGGATCTCGCCGCCGCCCGTGGCCACGATGCCGAGGTCCACCCGCGCATTCGCCGTCCCGGCGGCGGGATAGCGCTGGGAATAGACATTGAAGCCGTCCGCCAGCACCTCGAAGCGCTCGACTTCCTGCACCGGCGTCTCGTCGACGCGCGTGAGCGCGATGTGGCGCTCGTCGGGCGACCACCAGTAGCCGGTGTCGCGGTCCATCTCCTCCTGCGCGATGAATTCGGCCATGCCATGGCTGACCAGCCCGCCACCGCCCTCGGTCAGGCGCGTCTCGCGCCCGCTCGCCAGTTCCAGGACATGGAGATCCTGGCCGCGGACGAAGCTGACGTAGCGTCCGCGCGGCGAGATGCGCGCGTCGGTCTCGGCGGCCTCGGTCGCCGTCAGCTGGCGCACGGCGCGTTCCGCCGGTTCGCGCAGGTCGTACCAGTACAGGTCGCCGTCGAGCGGGAACAGCAAGGCGCGGCTGTCCGGCGACCAGGTGTAGTCGACGATGCCGCGCAGCGCGGCGATGCGCTGGCGCTCGCGGCGTGCCTCCTCCTCGGCCGAGAGCACGCGTTCTTCCGGCACGAGCGCACGCGCATCGACCAGGAGGCGCTGCTCGCGCCGCCCGATGTCGTAGCACCACAGGTCGAGCACGTTGACGTCACCCGCGCGTGGCTTGAGGAAGGTCACGAGCCGCCCATCGGGCGAGAATCGCACCGCACGCAGGGTCGGGCCCTGCAGGTCGGGCGATGCAAACAGCCGGTCGATGGTGAGCGTGTCTGCGCTCGCCGCGGTGATGCCGAGCCAGGCGGCGAAAACAACGAGGGCCGGACGCATGAGTCTCCTCCCGGGTTCAGTGGCATGCGGGCCTTTTGCTAGACTCCGCGACCAGCTTTGCGACCGGGAGTGTAAGCACCGTGCGCCATCGCTTCCACAGATCCATGCCGCGTGCGGCGCTCGTCGCGGCCGCGGCGGTCATCGCCGCCTGCGCCGGAGGGCCGGTCGTGCCGCCTGAAACCGCCTCGGGCGTTCGCCTCGTCTATCCTGATTCGCGCCGCGCGGCGGACGTCGACGTCTACCATGGCCGCCGTGTCGCGGATCCCTACCGCTGGATGGAGCAGGGCGACTCCGCCGAGCTCGGGGAATGGGTCGCCGCGCAGAACCGACTCGCCCAGCCGTACCTGGAGGCGGTTCCCGCCCGCGCGCGCATCAAGGAACGGCTGACGACGCTGTGGCGCTACGAGCAGTATGGGTACTCGTGGCTCGCTGGCGAGAAGCGCGTGCCGGTGCGCAGGAATGGCCGCTATTTCTTCGTCGAGAAGGGCCCGGAGCAGGACCAGGGTGTCCTCTACTGGACCGCCTCGCTCGACGCCGAGCCCGCGGTGCTGATCGACCCGAACGGCTTCAGCAGCGACGCGACCGCGTCGATGGCGGACTTCGTGGTGAGCCCCGACGGGCGGTTCGTCGCATATTCCATCTCGGAGGGCGGCAGCGACTGGGACACCTGGAGAGTGCGCGAGGTCGACACCGGCCGCGACCTGCCGGAAGTGATCCAGAATACGAAGTTCACCACCGTCTCCTGGACCCCTGACTCCGCAGCGTTCTACTACTCCCGCTACCCGGCGAAGCCCGACGGCAGCGGTGACGACCATCAGCAGGTGCGCGTCTACCGGCACGTGCTTGGCACGCCGGCCGGGCAGGACGAGCCCGTCTACGCCGTCACCGATCATCCGCGCCGCAATCCCTATGCCGAGGTATCGGGTGACGGACGCTGGCTCATGATCCAGCTGAGCGACGGGTTCCAGACCAACGCCTACCATGTGCAGGCCCTGGACCGGCCGGACGCGCCTGTGCGGCGCCTCCTCGATCGCTGGGACGGCCTGTACGATTTCCTGGAAAGCGACGGCGACCGGTTCTACTTCAAGACCACCCAGGGCGCACCGCGCGGGCGCGTGGTCGCGATTGACGCCGCGCGCCCCGACCCGGCGGACTGGATCGAGGTCGTGCCGGAGCAGGCGGAGCGACTCGACGACGCGAGCCTCGTCGGTGGCCATGTCATTGCGTCCTACCTGAAGGACGCGCGCTCGATCGTGAAGGTGTACCGCCTCGATGGCACGCTCCGCAACGAGATCGACCTGCCCGGCGCCGGCACGGTGCTCGGCTTTCCGGATGCGCCGCGGCAGGCCGAAACCTTCTTCCAGTACACCGACTACCTGACGCCGGCCGCGCTGTACCGCTACGACGTCGCGGCCGATACGGTGACGCTGTTCCGCCGGCCCGAGGTCGACTTCGACCCGTCGCCGTACGTGACCGAGCAGGTGTTCTACGCGAGCCGCGACGGCACGCGCGTGCCGATGTTCATCACGAAACGGCGGGACACGCGACTTGACGGCGACAATCCCACGCTGCTCTACGGCTACGGCGGCTTCGACATTTCGCTGACGCCGGCGTACAGCCCGACGGTCGCCGCCTGGCTCGACCTCGGCGGAATCTACGCCGTCGCCAACCTGCGTGGTGGAGGCGAGTACGGCGAGGACTGGCACCTGGCCGGCACCAAGGCCCGCAAGCAGAACGTGTTCGACGACTTCATCGCCGCCGCCGAGTGGCTGCAGGCGAACGGGTACACATCGCGGGACCGGCTCGCCATCCTCGGGCGCAGCAACGGCGGGCTCCTGGTGGGCGCCGCGCTGGCGCAGCGGCCGGAGCTCTTCGCCGCGGCCCTGCCGGCGGTCGGCGTCCTCGACATGCTGCGCTACCACACGGCCAGCGCGAACGCGTACCAGTGGTCGAGCGACTTTGGCACCGTCGAGGATCCGGCCGAGTTCGCGGCCCTCGCGGCCTATTCACCGGTGCACAACCTGCGCGAGGGCGGGTGCTACCCGCCGACGCTGGTGACCACCGCGGACCACGACGACCGCGTCGTGCCCTGGCACAGCTTCAAGTTCGCGGCGGCGCTGCAGCATGCCCAGGGCTGCGCCAATCCGGTGTTGATCCGCGTCGAGACGCGTGCCGGCCATGGCGCCGGCAAGCCGGCCTGGATGCAGATCGAGGACTACGCCGACCAGTGGGCGTTCCTGGTGCGGCACCTCGGGATGGAGTGACGGCCCGCTAGCGCCGCCGCAACGCGAACACCGTCTCGACGAAACTCGTGAGGCCGCGTGCGGCGAACTTCGGCTCCTGGCCGATGATGTCGCGCGTCTCGAGCAGATCGAGGGCGAAGTCCCGTCCGAGCAGCGCCTCGACTTCCGCAACCGGCACCGAGAACGGCGGTCCGGGCATGCGTTCCTGGTCGTACTCGAGGGTGACCAGGAGACCTGTTGCACCGGGGCGGAGCAGGCGACCGAGGTGCGTTGCATAGCGTGAACGCATGTCCGCCGGCAGGGCGATGAGCGCGGCGCGGTCGTAGCACGCGTCGAAGCGATGATCGCGTCCGGCCTCCAGGTCGAAGAAGTCGCCTTGCAGGATCTCGATGCCCGCGGCGGTGTAGTGTCCGAAGACACCGTCGTGGGTGACGACCGGCGTCAGGCGCTCGTGCTCGAAGAACCCGGCCGCCGCGATCGGGCTCAATTCCACACCGGTGACGTCGTGTCCCTGGCGCGCAAGCCACGCCAGGTCGAGGCTCCGCCCGCACAACGGCACCAGCACGCGGCCCTTGGCGCCGAGGGTCGGCCAGTAGCGCGTGAGACCGTCGTGATAGTCGGGCTGGTGGAACCCGATCTGGCCCTGCTGCCAGCGCTCGTGCCAGAACTCAGGATGCATGCGTGGTCCTCAGTGCCGGTGCGGCGGGGCGTCGGCGAGGTCGGCCTCGGTGATGTCGGCGGCGGGTTCGCCCGGGATCGTGTGTTCCTCGGTGAGCCAGGCACCGAGGTCGATGAGCCTGCAACGCTCGCAGCAGAATGGCCGCCACGGATTCGCGGCATCCCATTCGCCTTCCCGCCCGCAGGTCGGGCACCTGACGCGCATCGCCGTCACCGATCAGCTGCAGCAGGTCAGGACGAAGTGCACGTCCTCGGCAGGTTGTGCCGGACGCGTCTGGACGTCGGCCCACAGCAGGAAGCGGATGCTGCAGCGGTAGTGACTGCCGCTGACCTCGGGGAAGAGCCTGGAGCCCGCCGGAACCTCGATGCGCAGCAGCTGCACCGGGTTCTCGCGCTCGAGCACCAGCTGGAACGCGCCGCCCTTGGCGACCTCGCGGCGCGGCCGTGCATTCTCGCGGGTGATCCACAGGAGCTCCGTGACGCTCTCGCACAGCGGTCGCATGCGGTCGAGCCAGCCCTTGAGGTCGTCCTCGCGCGTCTGCGCCGGCTCGTTGAGCCAGTGGTAGTAGTCGGGCAGGTCGAAGGCGCAGGTGCCGCCGGGAATGGCGCTGCGGTGCTTGATGGAATTCAGGAACTCGGAATCCCGGAGCGGCTGCAGGCTGTTGCTGCCGGAGGCGGCAAGCTCCTCGCGCCGGCGCACCAGGGCGGCGAGTACCGCGCGCAGCCGTGCGCCGTCGACGCCGGGGCGGTTCTGGTAGTCGCGCAGCAGGTGCATGTGCCGCTCGAGGTCCTTGAGCACGTCGCCGCGCGGGTCGCCGCGCGCCGTGATGGCGAGCATCTCGAGCACGCTGCCGACGGCGGCGCGGCTCGACCATTCGCTCGGGGACTCGGCGTGGAACACCGCCTGGTTCCACAGGAATTCGAGGCGCAGGAGGGTGCGCATCCGCTCGTTCAGCGGCTGCTCGTAGACCACCGGTGCCCCGGCGGCTGAGGGTGCCTCCACGGGCTCGAACATCGGGCTATTCTGAGGCAGGGGTCGGGGTACGTAAACCCGCGTGGCGCCTCGAAATCGCGAACGGCGCCGTACTTTCGGT
>CAZXAS010000144.1:0-7406 GCA_964638185.1 uncultured Steroidobacteraceae bacterium
GCAGCACGCTGCCGGGCGTGACGTAGGTCTGCCAGCCGGCGAAGCGGGCGAGCAGCTCCGCAAGCCCCGTGCCCAGCAGGATGCCGAGCACCCCGCCCAGCACGCACAGGGTCACTGACTCCACCAGGAACTGCAGCAGGATCGCGGTGCGGGTGGCGCCGAGCGCCTTGCGGATGCCGATCTCCCGGGTCCGCTCGGTCACCGTGACGAGCATGATGTTCATGATGCCGATGCCGCCGACGACCAGGCTGACCCCGGCGATGCCGGCCAGCAGGAACGTGAAGATCTCGGTGGCCTGCGCCTGGGTGTTCAGGAAGGTCTTGCGGTCGAAGATGATGAAGTCGTTGTCGCGCCCTGGCAGGATGCCGTGCGCCCGGCGCAGGATGCGCTCGATGTCGACGAGCGCCTGCTCGATGGTGGACTCCGGCGCGACTTCGACACTGATCGACTGCAGCGTGTCCGATCCGGTCACGCGATAGCGCGCCGTCTGCAGCGGAATCCACACGTCGTCGTCCGGGTTCATCGGGCCGATGCCGCCCTTCCTCGCGAACACGCCGATGACCTCGAAGGGCACGGCGCGGATCAGCAGCGTCCGGCCGATCATGGCGGCGGCATCGGTATCGAGCATGCCGGGTATGTCGCCGCCCACCACGGCCACGCGGCGGCGCGCGGCGTCGTCCGCGGCGGTGAACATGCGGCCCTCGGCCACGTCGAATGCCTGGACGTCGGCATAGTTGGGCGTCGTGCCGGTGATGCTGACGTTCAGGTTGCTGCCACCCACCTTGATCTGCTCGCGGATGGCCATCTCCGGCACCACCGCCACGAGATGCCCGGCCTCGCGCGCGAGCAGCTCCGCGTCGTCCATCTCCAGCGTGTTCTGCTGCCGCGACACGCCGCGCTGGAACCACAGTCCTGAGCTGACCGTGAGGATGTTGGCTCCGAGCGACTCGAGCTGCTCGTCGATGGCGCGCTGCGCGCCGGACCCGAGCGCCACCATGGTGATGACCGCCGCGACGCCGATGATGACCCCGAGCATGGTCAGGGCCGCCCGGAACAGGTTCGCCCGGATGGACTGCAACGCGACGCGGAAGATCTCGATGAGCGGCATGGCGACCTCAGCGCTGCTGGCTGATGCCCGGCACGCCGCCGATGCGGCGCGTGATGAACGACTGCAGCTCCGCCTGGGTCTCGAGCAGGTGCGAACTCGGCAGCAGCAGGACGCTGTCGCCCTCCTCGAGCCCGCCGACGATCTCTGCCCGGTCGAGATCGGTGATCCCGGTCTGTACGGGCACGGCCACGCGCTCGCCGCCGCGTTCGGCCACCACCCAGAAATTCGAGCCGAACTGGTAGCTGCCGGACTGGCGGCCGCCCTGTCCGCTTCCCTGGAACACCTTGCGCAGCAGGCTGCGCTCGGCGGACGACAGCTCCTCGCCCGCGCGCCTCCTGGCCATCGCGGCACGGACTTCCTCCGCACTCACTCCCGCCGGCAACGTGATGGTGCGCTCGCCGACAGTGATGGTATTGCCGGCTTCGGTGCCGGCGGCGGCCGGCGCATCGTCCGTGCCGGCGCCCGGGGACTGGCCGGCCGCGGCGCGCAACTGCTCTCGCAGGGCGTCCTCGCCGATACCGAGGATGCCCGCCGTGGTCGACAGGTCGCGGTCCGTACGCAGCGCCGGGACCGGTATCGTGAGCACGTCCTCGCGGCGCGCCACGGTGATCACGACCTCCGAGTTCATGCCGGGCTTGAGCAGCCCTGAACGATTGTCGATCGACACCAGCACGCCGAACATGGTCACGTTCTGCTCGACCACCGCCTGCGGCTCCACCTTGAGCACGCTCCCTTCGAACGGCTGGTTCGGATAGGCGGACACACTGACCGTCGCCGGCATGCCGGCCTGGATCTTGCCGATATCGGTCTCGTCGACGAGTACCCGCACCTGGACCTGGGCGAGGTCGGCCATCTTCATGAGCAGCGTGCCGCCGCCGACATCCTGCGTGGGCGAGGAGATGACCTGTCCCGGCTCCACGTTGCGCTCGATGATCGTGCCGGCGATCGGCGCGCGGATCTCCGTGTCGTTCAAGGCGATGCGGGCATTCTCGACACTGACCTCGCCGGTGACCACCGCCGCCTCGGCCGTGGCGAGTTCGAGCGCGGTCTGCTCATAGTCCGGCTGGCTCAGCACGCCCTGCTCGACCAGTGTCGCCGCACGCTTGTTCTGCGCCCGGGCGATCGCGAGGCGCGAGCGGGCCGCGACCAGGTCCGCTTCGGCCTGGGCCAGCCGGTTGCGTGCCGTGCGCGGATCGATCCTCACCAGCAGCGCGCCCTGGCGGACCTCGTCGCCGGTCTCCGCCATCATCTGCAGGATCTCGCCGGATGCCTTCGACTTGAGTTCGACCGTGGTGATCGGCTCGATCGTCCCGGCCGCCTCCACCGCGACCACGAGGTTGCGGCGTTCCACCGTCGCGCTGTCATACAGCGGCGCGGTGTCGTCGCCGGCGGGCTCGCAGGCGGTCAGCGCCATTGCGGCCAGGGCCAGGAGGGGTGCAAGGCGCGTCGTGTTCGGTGACTTCACTGTGGCTTTTCCCGGGCCGTGTCCGCGAGGATCCGGCCGTCCATGAACTGGATCACGCGCGCAGCGTGTGCCGCGATCTCCGCCTCGTGGGTCACGAGGATGATGGTGTTGCCGGCTGCGTGCAGGGCGTCGAACAATGCCATGATCTCCGCCCCGGTGGTGGAATCGAGATTGCCGGTCGGTTCGTCCGCCAGCAGGATCGCCGGCCGGTTGACCAGCGCGCGCGCGATGGCCACGCGCTGGCGCTGCCCGCCCGACATCTCCGACGGCCGGTGGCGGACGCGATCACCCAGGCCGACGTTTTCGAGCGCCGCACGGGCGCGGGCGAGCCGCTCAGCGCGCCCGACGCCGGCGTAGACCAGGGGCAATTCGACATTGGCGAGCGCGGTCGCGCGTGCCAGCAGGTTGAAGGTCTGGAAGACGAAGCCGATCTCGCGATTGCGCAGGTGCGCGAGTTCGGCATCGCTCAGGTCGGACACCAGCTTGCCGTTCAACCAGTAGCGGCCGGCATCCGGGGTATCCAGGCAGCCGAGGATGTTCATGAGCGTCGACTTGCCGGACCCGGACGAGCCCATCACCGCGACGTATTCGTTGCGATCGATGGAAACGTCGACGCCGTTCAGCGCGTGGACCACCTCGGCGCCCATGCGGTAATGGCGTTCGAGTCCCTCGGCATGGATGACGTGGCTGTCGGCGCGCTGGTCGGCTGTCTGCATCTGCACGGGTCGCATTGTGCCTCGTCGGGCCGTACTGCCAGAGCGTCATAGACCACGGCCGACACCCGTAGTGCCCTTCGCGTAGCCGCAAGCCGGCCGAAAGGACTGCCGCGCATCCGCCGACAACGCGCCGGTCCCGCCGCCGTTGACCGGTCCGGATGCACGTTGATCGCGCGCGACCGGCGCGCATGCGCACGCGGGTGGTGCGCCTGGCGTGCACCCGGACGGGGCGGGCTCGCGCAACTCGTTGACTTGCCAGCAAGTCGCTGCGCGCCCCGGCGCTGGTACGGTTCTTGCTCCTATGGGAACAGACGCCAGACGCTGGCGCCAACTTTCTGACGAGCTCGCCCCACAGCAGTTCAGTCACCGCCCCGGCACCTCCCCCCCCTTGGTGCCGGGGCGTATTTTTTCCGAGCTGCGCCTCAGCGCAGGGCGACCGCCTCGAACCGCGCCAGCAGCTCTCCGGCGCCGTCGTACAACTCCAGGTGCTGGCCGACGATCCGATAGCGCGCCGTGGCGCCGAGCGCGGAGGCGAACCGGCGGGCCTGTTCCATGCCCTCGGGGCAGGCCATCATCGTCGCAGCGACCTGCGAGAACGACAGGCTGTCGCCCTCGACGCGATAGCCGCCGACCATGCGGTTGCAGCCGTCGGATCCCGCAAGGCGCTGCCCGGCGCCGTGGAGCACCACGTGGGGCTCGCGCTGGTTGGGCGGACGGCTGATTGCCTCGTCGCCCAGGCGTGTCAGTTTCCAGTATGTGTCGCGGAGATCCGCGGTCGCGAACCGCGCGCCGCAGCTCTCGCCGGGGAAGGCGCCGACGAAACGCTCCGGCACCAGGGTCGGCACCGGGCCCGGTCCCTCCATCGGCATGCGCGCGGCGATCGTCCCCTCCAGCGTCACCAGCACCGGCTGGCCCGGCTCGCCGCGGGCCGCGCCGTAGGCCGCTTCCAGGGCGCGGTTGTCGGCCTCCGTCGCCACCGGCAGCCGGCGGCCGGTCAGGCACTCGGTGAAGATGCCAGCATCGGCCATGTAGGCGTACATGCCGCGCAGCATCAGGCGCGGCTCGATGGGTGCGAAGTCCGCCGCGCGCCGCAGCGAGTAGTCGAGCTTCGAGTCGATCGGCCGTCCATCGACGCCGAGCTGGCGAAGCTCGCCCGGCCCCTCGATCGAGTAGCTGAGCGGCGCCTCGCGCCCGCCCGCGAGCACCAGCACCTTGTCATCCGAGGACAGTGCCCAGGAACCGATGTCGTCGAAAGGACCGCCCGGCCTGCCGCGATACGACATGCGCAGCTGGAAGGAACGGTCGGGCAACAGGTCGAGGTGGTGATCGATCGCCTCGCAGTCGGCACAGGGCAACGCGCCGGTGAAGGTTGCCGGCAGCATGCCGAGCGGCCCGGCGGCCGGGGCCGGCGCCGCCACCGCCTTGCTGCCCACGCTCCTGAGGAGGAGCCTGACCTCCGTCGGGTTGCCGCCGGTGATCACGGGGTAGGCCTGGTCGGTCGTGAACAGCAGGCGGCCTTCGTGGGTGAGGCGCGCACGCACCGAGTAGCGATGGTCCTCGACGATCGTGTCGGGCAGGTAGCGGATCTCGAAGGAATACGGTGGCTGTCCGGCGTCGGCGATGACCGCGGACGCGACGAATCCGGCCGGCGCATCCGCCTTCGACACATCCTCGAGCACCACCTCGAGCTGGGTCCCCGGCGGCACCGCGATGCGCTCACGATAGAACGCCTGGCCGCTCACCACCGACTGCTGGCCGGCCCCGCCCGCACTCACGCAACCGGCTCCCGCCGCCACCGCGGCCAGGATGAAGACGATTCCCTTTCGCACGTTCCTGCTCCTTCGCGCTCGACCGACCCAAGAATCATAGAACGCCCGTCGCTCACCGCGCGGGTTTGTCCATGGCCAGCCGCCCCGCCCGCTCCAGCAGCCGGATGGCCTGCTCCATCGCGGCCCGGTCGCGGCTGCGCAGGGCGCTCGCCATCATGGCGAAGCCCTCGGCCCTGGCGCCTGTGATGTCGACGAGCCGCGACTGCTCGGCATGCAGGGGCGAGGACGGCGGCAGCGCCGGCGCCGCGATCCGGTCGCGGCGCGCCCGCCACGCCGGCGCAATGTCCGTCGCGAGCGCGTCGGCGACCTCGGCGTCGGCCAGTTCGCCGCTGCGCGCACGGCCCATGAGCGCATTGGTGCGCTCGACCAGCGCTCCCTCGTCCTGGGCGTACTCCTGCCATGCCCGCAGGTACGCCTGCTCCGCCGCATGGGCATTGCCCATGGACAGGGCGGCCCAGGCGCCCGCCCCGACGAGCACTGCCCCGGCGGTCGCGGCGGCGATCACGCGCAGGGAACCTGCCCGCGCGCCGGAGGGGCCACGCGGCGGCACCATCACCCAGCCGAGACACAGGCCGGCAGCCAGGCCGCCAAGGTGGGCCGCATTGTCGATGCCGGGGACCAGGAACCCGAAGACCACCGAGTAGCCGATGAACCCGAGCGTGCTGGCACGCTGCGTGCGCACGACTTCCGGCGGGATGCCGTGACCGGCGCTCAGGAAGAACGCGAGCTGCGCGCCCAGCACGCCGAATATCGCACCGGACGCCCCGGCGCTGTTCACCAGCGGGTTCCACGCGGCGCTCGCCAGGCTCGCGAACACCGCGGCGATCGCGTACAGCAGCACGAAGCGGCCGCGACCGAAGACGTGTTCCACGAGGCTGCCGCTCACCCACAGCGCCCACATGTTGAAGGCGAGATGCATCAGCCCGAAGTGCAGGAAGGCCGAGGTGGCGAGCCGCCACCACTGGCCGGCAACGGTCAGCGGCGCGAAGTTGGAACCCCAGGCGATGTGCACGAAGGGGTCGGGCCGCATCACCCCGGCACCGGCCAGCGCCATCGAAGCGAACACCGCGACGTTGACCGCGATCAGGACCTGGGTGACGCGCGGTGGTCTTGCGACGGCCAAGCGGACTCCTGCCAGGCTCGCGCGGAGCCTTGTTTTCCCGGCGTGGCAGGCGGATGACGACGGCGCGGGCGCCGCTGCTGCTCTGTTGGATCGCGTGCCCGGAACGTGAGTGGCCCGCCGCGCTGCGCCCTGAGCTGGACTAACCCGTTAATAAATTGACGGATAAACCCGACCGCAGCGCGACGGGCAAGGTGAACAATGCCGTGCATCGTGTAGAGAATTCAAGAGCAATGTTGCGGTCGGCGTCTTTACGCTCCGTCGATCGCGGCGCAGACTGCCCCTGCCGCAGCGCCGGCCCGACATCCTGGAGACGACTTCATGACTACCGGTACCTGCCTGTGCGGCAGCATCCGCTACCAGGTCGACGCTCCGTTCACGGCGATGGTGCACTGCCATTGCTCGATGTGCCGGAAGCATCATGGAAGCCAGTTCGCCACCTTTGCCGCCGCGCCGCTCGACGCGTTCCACTGGCTGTCCGGGGCGGAGCACGTGGTCGAGTTCGCGTCCTCCGACGAGGGCAAGCGCGCCTTCTGCCGCCGCTGCGGCTCTCCCGCACCGCTCGTGTTCGAGGATGCGCAGCGGGTCATCGTGCCCGCCGGTTGCCTCGAGCAGGACCCGGGCCTGCGCCCGCAGATGCACATCTTCGTCGGGTCGAAGGCACCGGGCTACGAAATCAGCGACGACCTGCCGCAGCACGAGGCGTATCCGCCCGCCCTTGGCGGCGGCGACGGCGTCGAGCGTGCGGCGATCGAGGCGCAGCCCGGCGTGGTGCCGGGCAGCTGCCTGTGCGGGACCATGGCCTGGGAGGTCGAGGGTCCACCGGTGATGGTGATGAACTGCCACTGCTCGCGCTGCCGGCGCGCGCGGGGCGCCGCGCACGCCACCAACGCGTTCTACAAGCTGCCCCAGTTCCACTGGATCCGCGGCGAGGACGCATCGGACGCCTGGAAAGTACCGGATGCGCAGTACTTCACCCAGCACTTCTGCCGCACTTGCGGCAGCCCCGGGCCACGGGTCATCGAACAGTTCAATCGTGTGATGTTGCCGGTCGGCGCGATGGACGCCGACCCGGGCATGCGCCCCGGCGCACACATCTTCGTCGAGTCCATGGCACCGTGGTTCGAGATCGGCGACGACATCCCGCAATTCGCCGGGATGCCGCCAC
>CAZXAS010000145.1:0-7325 GCA_964638185.1 uncultured Steroidobacteraceae bacterium
ACATCTTCTCGATCTGCCGTGCCGCCTCGTAGGGGTAGTCGAGCAGGAAGCGCCGGCTCAGGGCGGTGGCTGCGGGCAGCACGCCGGTGCTCATGACTGCCTCCTCGTTCCCGGCGACAGCGCCGCGACCAGCGCCTGCGACAGTGACGAGACGGCGATCCAGTAGCCCTCGCCCAGTACGCCGGCGAGCGTCATTCCAGGCGCGTCCGCCGGGGCGCGACGCGCGGCGAGCGCACGACGCAGCGTCGCCGCGGACAGCGTGCCAAAGAACCGGCCGCCCTGCTCGACGACGGCCAGTTCGTTCGCGGTGCTGAAACCGTCGTGCCCGGCGGCGGCCGCGAGCGGCATCAGGGCCGGCAGCGTGGCCACTGGATGCTGCAGCGCCTGCAGCCTGACCTCGGCCCCGGCGCGCAGCAGACCGGCGACGGACACGATCCCGGTGAGCCGCAGGTCGCCGTCGACGACATACACGCTGGACGTGCCCTCGATGTCGTGGCGCCGCAGGGCCTCGAGCGCCGCGTCGACACGTATGCCTGCGGCCAGGCACAGGGCGGTAGTGTCCGCCAGTGCGGCGACGGAGTCCTCCGGATGCCGCAGCAGGGCACGGCAGGCGATCGCCTTCGCGGTGGGCAGCGCCTCGAGCAGCGCGGCCGCGGTCGCGTCCGGGAGGTGGCGCAGGATGCCGGCCGCCGACGAGGTACGCAGCGTGCCGATGAGCAACGCCGCGCGCTCGATGGCAAGGACCTGGACACAGTTCGCCGCCGCGGCCGGCAACATCGCCTCGACCACCGCCGCGGTCAGTCGGACCGGGTCCTGGGCCAGGAGCGCCGCGACCTCCGCCGGCGCAAGTCGCTCGAGCTCCCGCGCCGCGTCGACTGGATGCGCCGCAAGGTAGGCGTGTGTCAGGTCGTCGAGTTCAGCCATCGTCGGCGTCCGTCGTGCGCAACACCACCACTTCCTCGCTGAACAGGCGGCCGGGCACGCTGACACGACCCTCGTGCGTCTCCAGTACGGCGGAATGCGCGGTCAACTCCAGGATGCGCCCCTCGTGGCCGGCGACGCGAATGTGCTGGCCCACGGCGTAGGACTGCCGCAGCTGGTGCGCCCCGATCAGGTTTGCGACATGCGTGCGCGCGCCGAGGCTGGTGGCCACCACCACGCCACCGGCAATGGCCAGGAGTGCCGCGCCGGCGAAGATCGCGAGGAAGGTGACCTTGATGCCCACCTGGTCGGCGCCGACGAGCAGGGCACCGGCCAGGATGGTGACCTGTGCCGCACGGGCGACGACGCTGCGCTGCGCCGGCGTCATGGCGCCCGGCGTCGAGTGGATGACATCGGCGACGAAGCGCGACAGCAGGTAGCCGGCGACGACGATCAGCAGGCCGGCGATCAGGGTCGGCAGGTAGACCAGGAGCCGCGTGAGCCACTCGGTGAACGTCACCAGTCCGAGCAACTGGGTGGCGGTGGTCACGAAGAAGAGCAGCACCGCCCAGAAGACGACCGCACCCAGCACGGCGGATGATCGCGTGAGGCGCAGCCGGGACGCCCGACCCTCGCCGACGAGCCGCGCCAGGCCCGTTTCCAAGAGCGCCAGGGAACGGCTCACCAGTCCGCGCAGCAGCTTGGCCAGCACCCAGCCCACGAGCAGCAGCAGGACGGCGCCGACCACGGCGGGCAACTGGCCGATGGTCTGGGCCAGCACCGCCTCGGCGAGGCGCGTGATGCGTTCGCCCGTCCCTACGCTCTCGTCCACGGCGTGCCTCCTGCAGCAGCGCCCGACCGGCTTCAGGTGCAATCTGGCCGGTGGCTGGCGCCTGCGCTATTGTGCCTGCAAACCCTCGACAGACCGAGTGCATGGCCGCGCCGCGGATAACCCTCGACCAGTGGAATGCGCTCGTCGCCGTGGTCGAGGCCGGTGGCTATGCGCAGGCCTCCGAGCGGCTGCACCGCTCGCAGTCGACGGTGACCTACACCATCAAGAAGCTCGAGGACCTGCTCGGGCTCAAGGTGTTCGAGCAACAGGGCCGCCGGGCCGTACTCACCGCCGCGGGGCAGGTGCTGTATCGACGCGGCCGGGTGCTGGTCGAGGAGGCCCGGCGACTCGAGCATGCGGCGGCGGGGCTCGCCAGTGGCTGGGAGCCCGAGATCCGCCTCGCCGTGGACATCATCTTCCCGACCTGGCTCCTGCTCGAGTGCCTCGCCGCCTTCGGTGATGAGCAGCCCGACACGCGCATCGAGCTCATCGAATCCGTGCTCGGCGGGACCGAAGAAGCGCTGATGGAGGGACGGGCCGACGTGGCCATCGGCGGCCTCGTGCCGGGTGGCTTCCTCGGCGACGTGCTCATGCAGGTGCGCTTCGTCTGTGCCGCGGCGCCCGCTCATCCGCTCAACCGGCTCGGACGCGCGCTCGGCCTGGACGACCTGCGCCGGCACCGCCACCTGGTCGTGCGCGACTCCGGCGCGCTCAGGAGCCGTGCCGGCGGCTGGCTCAATGAGCAGCGCTGGACCATGACCAGCAAGTCGACCTCGATCCGCGCCGCCTGCATGGGGCTCGGCTTCGCCTGGTATCCGGAGGAGAGCATCCGCGAGGAACTCGACGCGGGCAGCCTGGTGCCGCTGCCGCTCGAGGAGGGCAGCGAGCGCTTCGTCACGCTGTACCTGATCTACGCCAACCGCGACATGGCCGGGCCCGGCACGCGCCGCCTGGTAGAGATCCTGCGCGAACGCGTGGCGGAGTCCTGCCGGTCGCGGGCTGCACCGACCGGGAGCGGTTGACCTGGCACAGGACCCCGGCTCCTGGCCGATATGACCCTGACGCTGGCGCTCGTGCGCAGGCAACCTGCGCGCCTCGACAACGAGCCACACCAGGAGCACCCGCCATGTCACGACCCCAGGAGAAACTTCCGGCCTTCGACGCCGCGGCGGCCGATGCCTTTGCCGCACGATTGATGGGCACGCTCGACCACGGTGCCGTCGCCGTCATGATGTCGATCGGGCATCGTGCCGGCCTGTTCGAGACGCTCGCCGCCCTGCCACCGGCCACCAGCGCCGACATCGCCCGCGCCGCAGGACTGTCCGAGCGCCATGTGCGGGAGTGGCTCGCCGCGATGGTGACCGGCCGGATCCTCGACTACGACCCGGCGCGCCGCCAGTATGTCCTGCCCGCGGAACATGCGGCCTGCCTGACACGCGACGGGGCCTGCGGCAACTTCGCCGTGTACGGCCAGCACGTGGCGATCATGGGCGCGATGCAGGACCGGGTCGTCGAGGCCTTCCGCAGTGGCGAGGGCATCGCGTACGAAGAGTACCCGTGCTTCCACCAGATCATGGAGGAAGACAGCGGTCAGAACGTCACCGCGCGGCTGTTCGAGACCGTCCTGCCGCTCGTTCCGGGCATCGAGGCGCGCCTCGAACGGGGCATCGAGGTGCTCGACGCGGGCTGCGGTCGCGGCTCGGCGCTGCTGGCGCTGGCCAGGCGCTATCCGGCCAGCCGGTTCACCGGCTACGACCTGTGCGCGGACGCGATCGAACACGCCTCCACGGCGGCGCGCGAGGCCGACCTCGGCAACCTGCGATTCGAGACCCGGGACCTCACCGGCTACGACGAGCGCCAGCGTTTCGACTTCGTCACGTCGTTCGACGCCGTGCACGACCAGAAGGACCCGCAGGGCCTGATCCGGAGCCTGCACGGTGCGCTGCGTCCCGGCGGGTTCTACCTCATGCAGGACATCGCCGGGTCGGCGCGGCTTGAGAACAACCTCGACTTTCCGCTGGCGTCGTTCCTGTACGCGGTCTCCTGCGTGCACTGCACGCCGGTGTCGCTGGCCCAGGGCGGCGAGGGACTCGGCACCATGTGGGGCCACGAGACCGCCACGGCCATGCTGCGGCAGGCCGGCTTCGCCAGCGTGGAGCGCCACGTGCTGCCGCACGACCCGATGAACGTGTGGTTCGTGGCGCGGGTGTAGCATCGGAGTCCATGCCCGTTCTGTAGGTGCTCCGGGAGCGGCCGAGGCGGAACGCGTCCCTGAGCAACAGCCGGTGTCGAAATGCCGGGGTGTGGTACGACTATGCTGTACCCAACACGGCAAGTCGGAGCCGGCCATGAAGTACCTGTGCCTCGTCTATAGCGACGAAAAGAAGCTGGAGGGTTTCCCGGACGGCGAGTGCCTGGCTTGCGGCGACTCGCTGCGCGCGAGCGACAGCATGGTGGCGGCCGAGGCGCTCCAGCCCGTGCATACCGCGACCACGGTCCGGGTCCGTGACGGCAAGGTGTCGATCACCGACGGCCCGTTCGCGGAGACCAAGGAACAACTGGCAGGTTTCTACCTGATCGAGGCCAGGGACCTCGACGCTGCCCTCGCGATCGCGGCGAAGATACCGCCGGCGCGGGTCGGCAGCATCGAGGTGCGGCCGGTCCGCGAACTGAGGCCCTGACCGTGCGCTACCTGTGCCTGGCCTACGAACAGGAGCGGACGCTCGACGCCCTGTCCCCGCAGGAGTGGGACGCCCTGCGTACGGAGACGCTCGCCTGCGTCGAGCAGTTGAAGGCGAGCGGCCACCATGTCGCCTCTGCGCCACTCGAGTCGGTCACGACTGCCACGACGGTACGCGTCCGGAACGGCCGGCTCATCACCACGGACGGGCCGTTCGCCGAGACCAGGGAGACGCTGGGCGGCTTCTTCATGATCGAGGCGCGCGACCTCAACGAGGCCATCGTGGTCGCCTCGCGCTGGCCCTCGGCGCGCTTCGGCAGCATCGAGGTCCGCCCGGTAGCGGACGAACTTCGCCCGGAAAGCCGCTACGGCCGGCCCTGAGTGCCGGCCGCCAGCCATAGGAGTGCCATACATGCGATTCATGATGCTGATGATTCCGGGCGGCCTGCGGGAGATGCAGGAATCCGGGGACGCGAACTGAACACTCTGAGGCATGCAACGGAGGTGGATGATGAGCTACGTTGATGGATTCGTGCTCCCTGTCCCGATGAAGAACATGGCTGCCTACAAGCGTATGGCACGCAAGGCAGGCAAGGTGTGGCGCGAGCATGGCGCGCTCGACTACATCGAGGCCGTGGCCGACGACGTGAAGCCCGGCAAGCTGACCTCGTTTCCGCAGAGCGTCAAGCTCAAGGCGGGCGAGACCGTGGTGTTCGCCTACATCGTCTATCGCAGCCGCGCGCACCGCGACCGGGTGAACGCGAAGGTCATGAAGGATCCGCGACTCAAGTCGATGATGGACCCGAAGTCGATGCCGTTCGACGCCCGGCGCATGATCTGGGGCGGCTTCAAGGTGATGGTCCAGTTCTGGTGAGGCGGGTTCAGGGCATGCGACGCCCATGAGCGACGAGTCGCGAGCCGCCGTCCAGGCACGGATCGAGGCAATCTACCGCCTCGAGTCGCGCCGCGTGCTGGCGACCCTGATCCGCCTGCTCGGCGACTTCCAGCTGGCCGAGGAGGCCCTGCACGACGCCTTCGTGGCAGCCGTGGAGCAATGGCAGCGCGACGGCATCCCGCGCAATCCACGCGCGTGGCTGGTCTCGGCCGGACGCTTCAAGGCCATCGACGGCATCCGTCGCCGTGCCCGGCTTGGCGCGTCGCTCGACGACCTCGCAGACCGCCTCGACGCGACCACCGCCGATCCTGCCGGCCTCGACGACGACAGCATCGAGGACGACCGGCTGCGCCTGGTGTTCACCTGCTGCCATCCGGCGCTCACGCCAGACGCCCAGATCGCGCTGACGCTGCGCGAGGTCTGCGGCCTCACGACCGAGGAGATCGCCCGCGCCTTCCTCGCCGCCCCGGCGACGCTCGCGCAGCGCATCGTGCGCGCCAAGGCCAAGATCCGCGACGCGCGCATTCCCTATGAGGTGCCGGCGCGCGAAGACCTGCCGGCGCGACTGGACAGCGTGCTCAGGGTGATCTACCTGGTGTTCAACGAAGGCTACTCGGCCTCGGCGGGCGAGTCGCTGACGCGCCAGGACCTGTCCGCCGAGGCGATCCGCCTCGGGCGCCTGCTGCTCGAACTCCTGCCCGATCCCGAGGTGCTCGGCCTGGTGTCCTTGATGCTCCTGCAGGAGTCGCGCCGTGCCGCCCGCAGCACCGCGGATGGCGACGTCGTGCTGCTCGAGCAGCAGGACCGCTCGCTGTGGAACCGTGCGCAGATCGCGCAGGGCCTGGAGCTCGTCGAGCAGGCCCTGGCGTCGCGCCGGTTCGGGCCGTACACGTTGCAGGCGGCGATCGCCGCCGTGCACGCTGGGGCACCGACTGCCGCGGCTACGGACTGGAACCAGATCGTCGGGCTCTACGACCTGCTGTTGCGCATCGACCCGTCACCGGTCGTAGAGCTCAACCGGGCGGTAGCCGTCGCCATGCGTGACGGCCCGGCCGTCGGCGTCACGCTGATAGACGCGATCCTGGCGCGCGGCGAACTGCAGGACTACCACCTTGCGCATTCGGCCCGGGCCGAGCTGTGCCGGCGCGCCGGCCGCGTCGGAGACGCCATCGCCTCCTATCGCCGCGCGCTTGGTCTGGTGCGCCTCGAGCCGGAGCGACGCCTGCTGGAGCAGCGCCTGGCGCGGCTCGGCGAACTATGAGCCTGCCTGCCCGCCGCTCCCTGGCGCCCCGTCGCCCTGCAGGTGCAGCGTGCGCGTGGGAAAGGCGATCTCGGCGCCATGATCGGCGATGATCCGGCCGATCTTCAGCAGCACGTCCTGCTTCACCTCGTGGTACTCGACCCAGACGATCGTGCGGGTGAAGGTGTAGATCATGATGTCGAGCGAGGATGCGCCGAACTGGTTGAAGTTCACGATCAGCGTCTGCGTCGTGTCGATCCCCGGGTGGTCGCGCAGCATGGACTTGATGTCCGCGACGATGGGCGCCACCTGCGCGAAGTCGTCGTAGCGCAGGCCGATCGTCTCCTTGATGCGGCGGTGGCTCATGCGCGACGGGTTCTCGACCACGATGCTGGTGAACACCGAGTTCGGCACGTAGATCGGGTTCTTGTTGAAGGCGCGGATCCGGGTGTGGCGCCAGCTGATGTACTCGACCGTGCCCTCGATGCTCTTGTCCGGCGAGCGGATCCACTCGCCGACGCTGAACGGGCGGTCGAGGTAGATGGTCAGGCCACCGAAGAAGTTGGCCAGCAGGTCCTTGGCGGCGAAGCCCACCGCGATACCGCCGACGCCGCCGAGGGCCAGCAGGCCGGTGATCTTGAACTCCAGGGTCTGCGCGGCAGTGAGCACCGCCAGTACCACGACCACGAGCCGCGCCAGCTTGCCGAGCGCGTCGATCGTCGTCAGGTCGAAGTCCTCGCCGCTGGCGCGGCGCAGC
>CAZXAS010000146.1:0-7309 GCA_964638185.1 uncultured Steroidobacteraceae bacterium
TCGGGCGCGACCTGCGGTCCATCCGCGCCATGCAGCAGCGATTGATCGACGCGCAGCAGGAAATGGAGCGCGGCTACTGGAAGCAGCGCCAGGTCGGCCAGGCGGCGCGCGCCACCGCGGGCGAGGCCCGGCCTCGGGGCCGCGAGTCGAGGCTCCTGGCCCTGGTCGAACACATGCAGGATGCCGTCGCGATCACCGATGAGGGCGGCCGCTTGCTCGCCTGCAATCGGGCCCTCGCATCGCTGCTCGAGCTCGGCGATACCGAGTCGGCGGAGGGCCAGCCGCTCGGCCGCTGGCTGGCGGTGGACGAGGCCCACGTGCCGCCGGCAGGCACCGCACCACCCGGCACCGTGTCGCTCCCGAAGTTCGATGCCCGACTGCGCACGGAGCTCGGACGGGACTTGCTGGTCGAGGCGTCCGTCACGCTGCTTCCGGACGAGACGCAGCGCTGCATCGGGTTCATCCTGCGCAGGAAGATTCCCCGTTCCACGGTGCCGCCGCACGATCACAGCATCGACGAGACGAGCAGCGGGTTGCACTAGACGCACAGCGCTCTGCCGGCGATCCTTCCGCGTTCCGTACGCCCGCGCGCCACGAGAGGACATCTTGAGCACCACCACGGGCCATCCCGCGTTCGGCAAGGCGGACCTGAGCAACTGCGAACGCGAGCTCATCCATCTCGCCGGCTCGATCCAGCCGCATGGCGTGCTGCTGGTGTTGCGGGAGCACGACCTCCGGGTCGTCCAGGCGAGCGCCAACACGGCGCCGATGCTCGGCGTTGGCCCCCACGATCTGCTCGATGCCCCGATCGAGATTCTCGGGGGAGGCCTCCGGGCGAATCTCGAACGGGCGCGATCGGCCCTCGCGTCCGAGGACCGCTGGCCCCTGCGCTGCCACGTCGAAGCGGGCGGCGCGCGCCGGGAATTCGAGGGCCTGATGCACCGCCTCGCCGGCGGCCACCTGGTCCTCGAGCTCGAGCCGCTGGCCGGCGTCGGGCCGGAACAGCTGCAAGCCATGCACCGGGACCTGGAGCAGGCCGTTGCCGACGCCGTGCAGCGGGTGAGCAGCGCCGAGACGCTCGAGGCGCTGATGGACACGGTCGTGGCGTGCTTCCGCGGCATGACCGGCTATGACCGCGTCATGGCCTATCGCTTCGATCCGGACGGCCACGGCCAGGTCATCGCCGAGGCGCGCCAGGAGGCGCTGGAGTCGCTCCTCGGCCACCACTACCCGGCCTCCGACATTCCGCAGCGCGCGCGCGACCTGTACATCTCCAACCGTGCCCGCGTGCTGGTGGACGCGAACTACGTTCCCGTGCCGGTCTTGCCACGGCGGACTCCCGGCGCGGACGACGAACTCGACATGTCGCTGTGCTGGCTGCGCAGCATGTCGCCGCTGCACATCCAGTACCTGAAGAACATGGGCGTCACCGCGACCCTGGTCGTGTCGCTGGTGCGCGAGGGCCAGTTGTGGGGGCTCGTGGCCTGCCATCACTATTCGCCGAAGCCGCTGCACTACGCCATGCGCGCCGCGGCGGAACTGCTCGGCGAGGTCATCGCCACGCGTATCGCGGTGCTCGAGAACCGTGTGCTGGGCCAGGTCGGCGCGCTGCTGCGCCGGCTCGAGCAGCGCCTCGTCGAAGCGGCCGCCACCGATGGCGACTGGCGCGCGGCGCTGTTCCAGGAGCCGCGCGCGCTGATGCAGCCACTCGGCGCGTCGGGCGTCGCATTGATGCACGCGGGCGAGGTGATGTCGGCCGGCGAGGTGCCGTCGACGGCCGAGCTGCGTTCCCTGGTGCACTGGCTGTCGGCCCACGCGCCCGATCCACTGTTCAGCTGTGCCTCGATCGAGCGTGCCGACCCTGCGCTCGCGGCGCTGTCACCGACGGCGAGCGGGGTCCTGGCCGTGCGGTTGTCGCTGGCGCGGCCCGACTTCCTGATCTGGCTGCGGCCCGAGCAGATCGCCGAGGTCACCTGGGCGGGCGACCCGGCGAAGCCCATGATCGACGACGACCCGCTCAACCTGTCGCCGCGGCGCTCCTTCGCAGCGTGGTCCGAGATCGTTCGCGGCAGCGCCGTGCGCTGGACCCGTGCCGAGATGACGCTGGCGCGGGCGATCGGCACCTCGCTGGCCGATTTCATGATGCAGGTCCAGGTCGTGCAGCTGCTGATCGCCCAGCACCAGCTGTCGCAGGTGCGCCGTGACGTCTCGAGTGCCATGGAGCCGGTCGCGATCGCGGATGCCTCCGGGGCCATCCTGTTCATGAACGAATCGCTCGTCCGCCTGATGCCCGGGAACGTGCGCCGGCCCGCGCGCCTCGAGGACCTCGCCGGTCTTTTTTCCGAGCCCATCGCCGCGCGGGCGATACTCGATGCGCTGGTGATGGAGCGCCGTTCCTGGCAGGGCGACCTGACCCTCGAGGCCACGCCACGCGGGCCGCTGCCGGTATGCATGCGCGCCGACCTCGTGCCCGGGCCGCTGGGATTGCCGCTCGGCTTCATTGTGATCCTGAGCGATCTCACCGTGCTCCGCAGGTCGGCGGTGGCACGCGCGCAGTTCGAGGCTGCGCTCGCCGACACGCGGCGCGCGGAACAGCTGGCGGGGACCACGGATGGGTCGGGGATCGACCCGGTCATCGGCGCGATCCTCGCCGATGCTGGCCGCGCGGCCAGCGACATCGCGGAGGTCGCCGCAGGCGCCGAGACGGCGCCGCTCCTGGAGGAACTCGAGGCCTCGACGAAGCGTGCCTCGGCGCTCTATCGCCAGCTGCGCGAGTACACGCGCAGCGCGTGAGGACGGCCGGGTCTCAGCCAAGCTCCTCGAACATGGCGCAATGCCGGCGGAACGCATCGCGCGCCTCATTCACGATCCGCAGGGCCGAGGCCTCGTCCAGCTTGATTTCCGACAGGCCCTGCCGATAGCGGCTCGCGAGTGCCGCGGCCCCGGGTGGCCCGAAGGTGTAGAAGCAGGTGCCGCGCCCGTCGCGCAGTCCCAGTGCTCCGGCGACCACGCGGCCGAGCACCTGCCCGCCGCTCAGGTCACCGAGATATCGCACGTAGGAGTGCGCCACGAGCAGCATGGGCTCGGTCTCGTCGAGCCACCGCACACGGTCCACATAGGACCCGGCGGCCGCGGTCAACGGGATCGACTGTCGCCAGTCGCCGCCGTGCAGCGTGTCCAGGTCGGCCTCGAGCGCGGCCGTTCGCGACAGCGCGGGAGCGTGCACCCGGCTGACCGGCCCGGCGGCAGCATGACGCCCGAGCGAAGTCTCCAGCGCGCCGTAGATCGCGTGCAGGTTCACGAGCAGGCGACAGTACACATCGCCGTCGAGGTTGCCGCTCAACATGCGGCGCATGAATCCCGAGCGCTCGGCCGCCCGGTGCAGGTCGTGGGTGCCTTGCTTCAGCCGGGTGGCGAGATCCGCGACGCGCGCATCGGCAGGCACAGGCTGCATGCGCGCCAGTATAGCAAGCGGCTCATGGCCCGGCTCCCAGCGCATCCAGTCCCACCTGCCGCAGTGCGCCGGCAACCCAGATCAGCGGCAGGCCGACCAGCGCGGTCGGATCGTTCGTCTCGATGCGTGCGAACAACGCGATGCCGAGGCCCTCGCACTTGAAGCCACCGGCGCAGTCGAACGGGCGTTCGAGTTCGACGTAGCGCCGGACCTCCGCTGCCGTCAACGCGCGGAACTCGACCAGCGTGCGATCGACGTACTCGAGCCGGCTCATGCTGGCGCGGTGGGTGAGGCACACGGCGGTCAGGAACTCGACCTGCCGCCCACTCGATGCCAGCAGCTGTGCCTCGCAACGTGGCGCGTCGAGCGGCTTGCCGAGAACCTCGCCGTCACGCACCGCGACCTGGTCCGAGCCGATCACCCAGGCCCCGGGGTGGCGGTGGGCGACGGCCTCGGCCTTGGCGCGCGCGAGCCGGGTGACGAGGGCCCGCGGCGTCTCGCCCACCAGGGGGGTCTCGTCGACCCCGGGCGCCTCGCTCGTGAAGGGCAAGCCGAGGCGACGGAGCAGGTCCGCCCGGTAGCGGGACGTGGAAGCCAGGACCAGCGTCTGCGGCATGTGGATTCGGCGTGCAAAAACAAGGATTTGCGTGCCGCGACTTTTTGACAGCCGGGGTCCGCGCGCCTATGATACCGCGCCCATGTCAGCACCCCAGGCGGATAGATTGGACCCGGCCGCCCTGGCGGCCCGGGGTGCGAGCATCGAGCGTCGTTACGACCTCGACTCGTTCGCGCGCCTCGGGGACCTGCTCGTGGCCACGGATGGCGAGGCGCGGGTGCGGCTCCGGTTCTTTGCTGCGGACCGCGACCTGCCTGGTTGCGAACTCGAGCTGGACGCGTCGCCGATCGTGCGCTGCCAGCGCTGCCT
Organism: uncultured Steroidobacteraceae bacterium; assembly: GCA_964638185.1. Classification (GTDB taxonomy): domain Bacteria; phylum Pseudomonadota; class Gammaproteobacteria; order Steroidobacterales; family Steroidobacteraceae; genus SG8-30. The sequence continues at coordinate 4,380 of CAZXAS010000146.1, forward strand.
CGAGACCTTCGGGTTGCCGGTAGCGACCGTTTCGCGGCTCGCGTTCGTGACGAGCGAGGAACGGGCGACGTCGATTCCGGAAGGATTCGAGCCGGTGATCATGGCGGATGGCCGCGTCGACCTGCATGAGCTGGTCGAGGACGAACTGTTGCTGGCGCTGCCGATCGTGGCGCTGCATGGAGACGACAGCCCGTGTGCCGAAGCGGGCGCTGCGCCGGCCGACGCCGTCGCGGAAGAACCCATCGAGACGCGGCGGCCGTTCGCGGCGTTGCGTGACCTGTTGAAGAACTAGCCCGGAGATATCGAGATGCCCGTCCAGAAGAGCCGCAAGACACCGTCCAAGCGCGGCATGCAACGTGCGCACGCGAGCCTGAAGGCCCCGGCGCTGTCCAAGGACCCGACCACCGGCGAGACGCATGCGCGTCATCGGGTCAGCCGCGACGGTTACTACCGCGGCAAGAAGGTGATCCAGACGCCGGCCGACGAGGCGCAGGACTGACGTCCTGCCTGCCCGCCGCCCGGCGGGCGGGTCGGCCGGCGCCAGGCGTGCCGGCGGGGGCGGTGACGTGTATCGTCACGCACTGGCGCTGGCCGCTGCCGTCCTCGCGGGACGGGCTCGCGGCGCGCCGTGGTTCGCCGCAGGAGGTCGGGCGCCATGATGTACTCGCGTATCGCCGGGACCGGCAGCTACCTGCCCGAGAAGGTGCTGACCAATGCCGACCTCGAGAAGATGGTCGACACCTCGGACGAGTGGATCAGGAGCCGAACCGGCATCGAACGGCGACACGTCGCCGGTCCGGATGAAACCAGTTCCTCGCTGGCCGAGCATGCCGCACGACGCGCCTTGCGCTCGGCCGGCCTGACGCCGGCGGACGTCGATTTCATCGTCGTCGGCACCACCACGCCGGATCTCATCTTCCCCAACACCGGCACGCTGCTGCAGCAGCGGCTCGGCATCCACGGCTGCCCGTCGTTCGCGCTCGAGACAGCCTGCAGCGGCTTCATCTACGCGATGTCGGTGGCCGACAAGTACGTGCGGCTGGGCGAGGCCAAATGCGCGCTGGTGGTCGGTGTCGAGTGCCTGAGCCGCATCGTCGACTGGACCGACCGCGGCACCTGCGTGTTGTTCGGCGATGGCGCCGGCGCGGTCGTGCTGACCCCATCGGTTGACCCCGGCATCATCGCCACGCACCTGCACTCCGACGGTCGCTACAAGGACCTGCTGTACTTTCCCTACGGCCCCTCGTCGGGCTTCGACAAGTTGCGTGCCGGGGCGGTCGAGGGCATCACCATGCAGGGCAACGACGTGTTCAAGGTCGCCGTGCGCACGCTGTCGCGCCTCGTCGACGAGACGCTCGCCAAGAACGGCATCGACAAGCACCAGATCGACTGGCTGGTCCCGCACCAGGCCAACCTGCGGATCATCCAGTCGGCAGCCGCCAAGCTCGACATGCCGATGGAGAAGGTGATCGTGACCGTGCAGGAACACGGCAACACGTCGGCGGCCTCGATCCCGCTTGCACTGGACACGGCGGTGCGCGACGGCCGCATCAAGCGTGGCCAGTTGCTGCTGATGGAAACCTTCGGCGGCGGCTTCACCTGGGGTTCGGCGCTGGTGCGCTTCTGAGGGAACCGCGCGCGCCCAGGACAGTCCATCGAAGTGCATCGCGCGCCATGGCACGGAGAACCCGCTTGTCCACCCGCATCGCCACACTGCTGCTCGCCGGCTCGTTGCTGCCCGACGGTGCCGCCGGTGAGGCCTACCCCTTGCCGCCGGACGGCGCCGACCTGATCGGCGCGCCGCAGAGCACGGAGGCGAGCCACGAGGACACGCTCATCGACCTGGCGCGCACCCATGGGCTCGGCTACGAGGAGATCGTCAACGCCAATCCCGGCGTCGATCCGTGGCTGCCCCGCGCCGGTACCACCGTCATGCTGCCGAAGCGGCGCATCCTGCCGAATGCCCCGCGCGAAGGCATCGTCATCAACCTGCCGGAACACCGGCTGTACTACTTCCCGCGGGTAGGGCCTGGTGAGGAGCCGACGGTCCGCAGCTATCCGATCAGCATCGGGAAGATGGACTGGAACACGCCGCTCGGGCGCACGCGGATCGTGTCGAAGGTCAAGGATCCGGCGTGGCATCCGCCGCAGTCCGTCCGCGACGAACATGCGCGGCGCGGCGACATCCTGCCGGCGCGCGTGCCGCCGGGTCCGGACAACCCGCTCGGGCAGTTCGCGATGCGCCTCGGCATCCCCGGCGGCGCCTACCTGATCCACGGCACCAACCGCCCCGCCGGTGTCGGCATGCAGGTCACGCACGGGTGCATGCGGCTCTATCCGGAGGACATCGAGGAGCTGTTCGGGCTGGTACCGATGAACGAGTCGGTCAACATCGTGAACCAGCCGTTCAAGTTCGGCTGGGAGGCCGGGCGACTGTGGGTGGAAGTGCACCCGCCGCTGGCCGAGGACAACGTCGATCCGCCGACCCTCACCGACCTGTCGCGGCTCGTGGTGGAGGCAACCCGGGAATCGCTGACGCCGGTCGACTGGACCGCCGTGCAGCGCGCCTTCAGCGAGGCCCGCGGGGTCCCGGTGGCGGTTTCCCTCGATCCGGCGACGCTGGCCAGTGGGGGCTGACACCAGTTCTGAGCCACCGGCGGCCCGCTGCGCCGCAGCAGGATTCGGCTGGCACGCGCGCGGCCCGGCCTGAAGCCTCCCCCCTGGCCCCGGGCCAGGAAACCAGGGGTCCGGGAAGCGGCCGCGGACCGTGCGGCTTTTTGTAATGACGCAGTCGTGGCGGCTCGTCTAACATTCGCGTGTCAAGGACCTTACTGACCTCGTCCCGTTCCACTGCCGGGCGCAGGATCGAGTGTTTCTTTGCGACTCCAACTACAGGGAGAGTGAGCGATGAGAAATTGGGTGAAGGGTGC
>CAZXAS010000147.1:0-7259 GCA_964638185.1 uncultured Steroidobacteraceae bacterium
TCGGAGCCGTAGGTCCAGTCGTAGTTCAGGAAGCGGCGCAGCTTGTTCTGCTGCACGACCGCCTTGTGCAGGAAGGTGTTGCCGCTCGCGCGTGCGAGCCCCTCGTGGAACTCGGCGTTCATCTCGAAGAAGCGCACGGCGGAGAACCGGTTCTTGCCGGGCGCCAGCAACCGCTCATGCCGCGCGCGTATCGAGCGCAGCCACTCCGCATCGGGCCGGAAGCCTGGCTCCAGGAGGCTCGCAGGCTCGATGATCATGCGGAAGCGGTAGCTGTCCTCGATGCCGCGTTCATCGGACAGCGCGGGCAGGAACGACCAGCCGTGACCGCGGTTGCGCTCGACCATCCCGGCCTCGGCGAGCTGGCGCAACACCCGCGTCAGCACGGCGCGGGTGACGCCATAGCGGCGCATGAAGTCCGCCTCCGACATCTCGTCGGCGAGGGCGCCGCGCAGGCGGTCGCGTGCGATCGCCACGGACAGTTCGTCGGTCTCGGCATCCGTGCCGGCCCGCGGATCGCGGTCGGAGTCGCGGAGCTCGCGGCGCAGGAAAAAGCCCCGGCCGGGATGAAACTCGAGCAGGCCTTCGCCGGCGAGCAGGCTGAGCGCCGCCTTGACCGGGGTCCGCGAGACGCCGAGTTCGCGCGCCAGCTCGACCTCGGGCAGGTGCGTGCCGGCGGGAGACTCGCGCCGCACCAGCAGGTCGCGGATGCGTCCGGCGACTTCGCGCTGCAGGCGGCTGCCGTTGGTGGCGCGGGCGCCGGGATGCTTGGCGGTCATGGAGGGTCGAGGCACGGTATGGCGTCCAAATTGCACTTTATTATCATATAGTGCAGACTGCCCGACGTGACGGTGCCGAGGCAATCCCCTGGTGAAGGCTAGCAAATGCCGCGCAGCTTCCGCGTCGGGTGATCCCCCCGGGGGCCTGCGCACGGCCGCGCGCCTGTGTGCCGCGGTCGCGGCCGGCGTGCTCGCCACGGGCAACGGCGCCCTGGCCGCCGTTGGCGGCGCGGACGACGCGGTCACAGTCGTGATCGGCAGCGACCTGCGCAGCACTGATCCCGGCGTCAACCGCGACGATGCCACGGACGCCGTGCTGAGCCACGTCGTCGAGACACTGGTGACGTTTCGAGGCGACCTCGGCATCGCGCCCATGCTCGCCGAGTCCTTCGAGGCTTCGAGCGACGGCCGCTCGTACACGTTCCACCTTCGGCCCGGGCTCGAGTTCCACGACGGCACCGCGGTCACCGCCGAGGTCGTGCGCTGGAACTGGGAGCGTTTCCTCGACCCGGCCACGCAATGGACCTGCCGCAGCCAGTTCGGGGCGGACGGCGGCGTGCCGCTCGCCGCCGTCGAGGCGCCGGATCCGGCCACGGTCGTGTTCCGGTTGTCGCGGCCCTCGCCGTTGTTCCTGACCCTGCTCGCGAGCGTGCAATGCCTGCCGGGGGTCTACGCGCGTTCGAGCGTCGCCGCGGACGGCAGCTGGCAGAAGCCGGTCGGGACCGGTCCTTTCATGCTCGAGACCTGGCGGCGCGGCCGAGACGTGACGCTGGTGCGCAACCCGGCCTACAAGTCGCGCAGCGAGCCGCCGGACGGACTGGCCGGGGACCGGACGCCCGGGGTCGGGCGCCTGCGTTTCATGATCGTCCCCGACGTCACGGCCTCGATCCAGGCATTCAATGCCGGCCAGGTGGACGTGCTGCCGAGCCTGTCGCCCAACCTGGTGCCGGACCTGCGCCGCGACAGGGGCGCCACGCTGGTGCCGCAGCCGCTGCTCGGCTGGACCGTTCTGCTGTTGCAGACGCGCGCGCCGCTCCTCAACGACGTGCGCATGCGCCGCGCCATCGCGCATGCGCTCGACCGCGCCCAGATCGCGAAGATCGCGACGGCGGGTCGCGGCCGGCCGAACCCGTCGGCGGTGCCGACAGGTTCCACCTGGCGCACCGCGACCCATGACCAGTTCCCGTCATACGACCCGGCGCGGGCACGCGCTCTGCTCGCGGAGGTGGGCTATCGCGGCGAGCCACTGGTGATCCAGACCAACCGCCTGTACCCGAACATGTACGACAACGCGGTGATGACGCAGGCGCTGCTGCAGGCCGTCGGCATCAACGCGCGCATCGAGGTCCTCGACTGGGCGACACAGCTGTCGAACTACCAGGCGGGCCGCTTCCAGGTGTCGTCCTTCGGCTATTCCGCGCGCTTCGATCCGGCGCTGATGTACGACCTGCTCATCGGCGACAAGCGCGAGCGGCGCACCGCGCAATGGGAGAGTGCGCAGGCCGAAAGGCTGCTCGGCGAGGCGCTCACCGGAACCGACGACGCAAGGCGCCGCGAGGTCTTCGGGCAGCTGCACCGGCTCATGGCCGAGGAGGTGCCGATCGTCGGCCTCTACAACGGCGTGGCGGTGACGGCTGTCGCAGCAGGAATCACCGGTTATCGCAACTGGCCCGGAGCCACGCCGGTTCTCTGGGGGATCCACACACGCTAGGCCCGGTCCATGCGGGCCGGTCTCGACAACGGGGGAAACGAGTCATGCACAAGTCTGGAATCCGAATGTCCGTCCGCCGGGCGCTGCTGGGCGCCGCCATGCTCTCGCCGGCAGTCGCACTGGCGCAGCAGCCGGCATCCGGCAGCGAGTCGCTGCTGCAGGAGATCGTGGTCACTGCCGACCGGGTCGACAGCTTTGGCGCCGACCTGGTCCAGGCCGGTACCTTCCGTGGTGCGGCGGTCATCGACACGCCACTGTCGATCAACATCATTCCGCGTGAACTGCTCGAGTCACAACAGGCGGAGAGCATCCACGACGCGATGCGCAATACCGCCGGCGTCACCTTCGCGCAGATCGGCGGCGCGATCTACTCGAACCTGGCGATCCGCGGCATCGGGGTCGAGAACCGCGGCAACTACCGCATGAACGGCGCGCTGCCGATCGTCAACCTCATCGCCCTGCCACTGGAGAACAAGGAGCGCATCGAGGTTCTGAAGGGTGTCTCGGCGCTGTACTACGGTTTCACCACGCCCGCAGGAATCGTCAACCTCACGACCAAGCGCTCGCCGGCGCAGCCGCTGCTCGATATCTCCGCCAATGTGAACGACCACGGCGCCACGGGCGTGCACGTGGATACCGGCGCGCGGTTCCTCGACGACAAGCTCGGCCTGCGCCTCAATGCCGTGTACGCAGACCTCGACATCGGCGTCGACAATGTCAGTGGCAATCGCAAGATGGGCAGCCTCGCCGTCGATTATGACCCAGTCGACTCCGTGTCCATCAAGCTCGACTACGAGTACATCTTCAAGACGATCACGGAGCCCGCGACCTGGCTGGCGCCGGCCGCGGTCGCGGGCGTGACGACGCTGCCACGCGTGCCCGACCCGAAGCAGAACCTCGGCGGACAGTGGCAGTATGGCGAGGGTTACGAAACCAACCTGCTGGGACAGGTGTCCTGGCGTTTCGCCCGCGACTGGGAGCTGAGCTTCTATGGCGGGCGCTCCTACCTGGACCGCGACCGGCGTTTCTCGCAGTTCCAGAACTACGACACGACGACCGGCGACGGCACGCTGCGCGTGACGCTCACCAACGGCAACGTCAATGAGAACAACAACTACCGCGCCGAGATCGCCGGCGCGTTCCTGACCGGGCCGCTCAAGCATGAACTCGTCTTCGGATACACGCAGAACGAGCGCGACTCGGAGATCCCGAGCAATCCGTCGGTCAACTTCGCCCAGAACTTCCTGTCGCCGGTGGAGATCCCGGTCACGCCGCTGCCCGCGCGGGTCGTGACCCGGGTGTCGGACATCGAGGACAAGGGCCTGTACGTGTTCGACCGGATCACCTATGGGGAGGGGGACTGGCTGCAGGTGCTGGCGGGATGGCGCAACACCGACTACGAGAGCATCGACCGTGGCATCACCTATACCGCCGACGAGGACTCGCCGGCGATCGGGCTCGTGGTGAAGCCGCGCGACTGGCTGTCGGTGTATGGCACCTACATCGAGGGCCTCGAGGAGGGCGGCGTGGCGCCACTGACCGCGGTCAACGCGGGCGAGATCCTGCCGCCGGGCGTCACGGAGCAGTCGGAACTCGGCGTGAAGGCCGAGTTCGGCGAGGTGCTGCTGACATTGGCGTACTTCGACATCGACCGTCCCTCGTCCTTCCTGAACGCGAGTTCGGTGTTCGTGCAGGACGGCAACACCTCCTACAAGGGCGTCGAGTTCTCGGCCTCCGGCGAGGTCGGCAACCTGTCGATCTACAGCACCGCGATGTGGCTCGATGCGGAACTGGAGCGCGCCGCGAGTGCGGCGGTGATCGGCAATCGGCCGGAGAACACGCCCGAGTTCACCGGCTCGCTGTACATCGACTATCGGCTGGCGGCAGCGCCCGGACTGTCATTGAGCGCCGGCGTGTTCCATGTCGGCGATCGCCCGATCAATGCACAGAATACGGCCTTTGCCGACGGCTACACGACCTTCGACCTCGGCGCGCGCTACGACACGCAGCTGGCCGGCAAGGCGACCACCTTCCGGCTCTACGTCGAGAACGTGGCCGACGAGAAGTACTGGTCCGCCACCGGCAGCAACCTGCTCGGTGTCAGCCTGCCGCGCACGGTGCGCTTCTCGTTCACCACGAGGATGTTCTGAGTCGTCTTCAACAGGAGAAGAACCATGATCATCCGACGCAAGCTGTGGACCGGCATCGGGATGGCCGCGGCCCTCATCGGCGGCGGCGTGGCCGGGGCCGACGAGTCACCGGGTGGCGTGTTTCCGGCGTCGAAGACCGGTGACTCGGTGCCGTTCCAGCGCGGCCTGTCGAAGATCCTCGACGGCGAGGGAGGCGAGGGCGGGATCGGCTTCAGCCAGTCGGGTCCGGTGTTCGCAACACCGGCGTTGACCAGCGAACAGCTGGCGGTTGCCCTGCCCGGCAGGACCATACGCAAGGACCAGGCGGTGGCGATCTACTTCGGCCAGGACGGCAACGTGGAGGGCTGGAAACGCGACTGGTCGGCCAGCGAAGACATGAGCGCCTGTCCGACGCCCCTCGGGGACAACCACGAGGTGGAGCACGGCAAGTGCTACACGGCGGTGGTCAACCCCATCGTGGGCAAGTACGAGATCCGTGACGGTCGTGTATGCATGCCGGCGTACTCCGGCCGGGCAGAGGACGGCACCGGCTGCTACTACATTGGCTTCGTCACCAAGTTCGTGATGATCGGCGACGGCGAGCGTACCTACGGCAGCGGCAAGGACCTGGTCGACGGCCGGCGACTCGAGGTGTTCCGCGACAAGTCAGGCCACTGAGCCGCGACCATGCGCCTTGCTATCGCGCGAGTCCTCACGACGGCGCAGCTTGGGACCATGCGCGGCCTGCTTGCACGTGGCACCTGGGCCGACGGGGCGCGTACCGCCGGCAGCACGGCCGCGAGCGTCAAGCTGAACCGGCAACTGCGGCCGGACTGTGCGGAGTACCGCCGGGCGGCGGGGCTCGTGGAGGCTGCACTCGGCGGCAACGAGACCTTCCAGGCGGCAGCGTTGCCACGGATCGTGAGTGCTCCGTTGTTCTCCCGCTACGACGCCGGCATGGGCTATGGACCCCACCTCGACAATGCGCTGATGCATGGGCCGACGATCCGCACGGACCTTGCCTGGACGTTGTTCGTGTCGCCGCCGGAAGACTACTCGGGCGGCGAACTGGTGCTGATGGAGGCTGAGGGCGAGAGCGCGGTCAAACTCGATGCCGGGGCCCTGTTCCTGTACCCGGCCACGGCGCTGCACCGGGTGGAGACGGTAACGTCGGGGCGACGCGAAGTGTGCGTCGGCTGGGTGCAGAGCCTGGTCCGCGATGCGCGCGTGCGCGAGATGATCTTCGACCTGTCGCGCGCGAAGGCAGCCTGGCCCGAGTCGGCCCCGCATGGCGAGGCGTTCACACTGGTATCGAAGGTCGCGTCCAACCTGCTGCGGCTGCACGTCGAGACCTGATCCAACGAGGTAATCGTGAATTCGAGAAGACCTGCATCCCTGACTGTTGCCCGCGGCGCTCTGCTCGTGCTGCTGCTCGCCGTCGCGCCCTGCATCCCGGTGGCCCTGGGGGCCGATCTCGATGCCGGACGCCGCACGTTCGAGACCGCGTGCGCCGCCTGCCATGGGCCGGCGGGTCGTCCGGATCCGGCCAGCCCGGTGGTGCAGGCACTCGGCGTGGAGCCGGCCGACCTCTCGGACCCGCTGTTCAACAGCCGCGAGCCGGCCGGCGACTGGGAGATGGTCGTCACCCACGGCGGGCACGCCATGGGCCTGTCGGCGCAGATGCCCGCACAGCAGGAGGTGCTGTCCGACAGCGAGGTGCGGGACGTCGTGGCCTACGTGAAGACGCTTGCCGACACGCGCGGCTATCCCCCGGGCGAGATGAACCTGTTCCTGCCGATCCGCACCAAGAAGGCCTTTCCCGAGGACGAAATCGTGTGGAAGTCGCGCTACACCTCGCGCGACGGCGAGGACGTCCTGCGAAACGTGCTGGAGATCGAGAAGCGGGTGGGCAAGCGTGGCCAGGTGTCACTCGAGGTCGTGCACGAGGACGACGGCTTCGACAGCGAGGTCACCGAGATCGAGGCCGGGTACAAGCACGTGCTGGCCTGGAACCTCGCCAAGGGCTCGATCCTGTCCGGCGCGATCGTGGTCGCGTTCCCGACCGACAGCGATGCGTCGGAGGAGATCATCCCCTACCTCGCCTATGGCCGGCAGTGGTCGGACGAGTGGGTGTTCCAGGGCAGTGCGCGTGCCATCCTGCCGACGGACGATGCCGGCGACGGCGAACTCGAGCTGTCGGGAATCGTGCACTACCAGTGGACGCCGTGGCCGCGCCGCGTGTTCGGCGGGCTGGAGCTCACGGCAACCACGCCCTTCGACGACGACGGTGGCGACCGCGTGAAGTTCAGCGTGATCCCGCAGGTACGCATCGGCCTGACGCGCGGCGGCCACGTGGCGCTCAACCTGGGCGTCGAGGTGCCGCTCTCCGACCAGCCGGAAGACTACCGCGCACACTTGAACCTGCTGTGGGACTTTGCCGACGGCAGCTTCTTCAAGGGCTGGTAGCCGCGGCGACGCCGCCGGCTACTCCGGCTTGACGAATTTCCAGACGAACTGGTCCGTCTTGCCGCGCCGGGCATCGTCGAAGATCGAGTCCGTGCGTGGATCGTCGGGGTGCGCCAGCAGGTCGCTGACCTCCGCCAGCACGAATCCGGCAGCCTCGATCTCGGCCTGCACGGTGTC
>CAZXAS010000148.1:0-7232 GCA_964638185.1 uncultured Steroidobacteraceae bacterium
GCGTCGGCACCAGCACCTTGCCGCCCATGTGGCCGCACTTCTTGACCGACGCGAGCTGGTCCTCGAAGTGCACGCCGCCTGCCCCGGCGCGGATCATCGCCTTCATCAGCTCGAAGGCGTTCAGCACGCCGCCGAAGCCCGCCTCGGCATCCGCGACGATCGGCGCGAAGTAATCCACGTAGTCCTTGCTGCCCGGCTTGATGCCGCGCTGGCACTGGATCTCGTCGGCGCGGATGAAGGTATTGTTGATCCGCTCGACCACCGCCGGCACCGAGTCGACCGGATACAGCGACTGGTCGGGATACATCGACATGTAGCTGTTGTTGTCGGCCGCCACCTGCCAGCCGGACAGATAGATCGCCTTCACGCCGGCCTTGACCTGCTGCATGGCCTGCCCGCCGGTGAGCGCACCGAGGCAACTGATGTACGGCTCGGTGTTGACGAGCCGCCACAGCTTCTCGGCGCCATTCTTCGCGAGCGTGTGCTCGATCTGCAGGCTGCCGCGCAAGCGCACGACGTCCTCGGCGGTGTAGGCGCGCGTGATCCCCTTCCAGCGCGGATTGGTCTGCCAGTCCTGGCGCAGTTGATCGGCGGTCTTGGCGGTCATGGGCGGTTCCTTTGGCAATCGGCCACAAGCACTGTCATGGATGGTCAGTCGATTTCGTCGTACGCAGTGAGGGTCAGGAAGGTCGCGAATCGCTCCTGCGCGGTGAGCCTGTCGACGAGGCGCGCGGCATGCTCGAAATGCCCCGCACCGAAGGCCTCGTCGCCGGTTTCGGCGCGGATCTTGGCGAGTTCCTCGCGCGTCACGGCGCGGACCAGCTCGAGGGTGACGGTCCTGCCGTCATCCATCACCGAGCCGTGGTGCACCCACTGCCACAGCTGGGCACGCGAGATCTCCGCCGTCGCGGCGTCTTCCATCAGGTTGTGGATCGGTACGCAGCCATTTCCGCCGAGCCACGCCGCCATGTAGCGGATGCTGACGTCGATGTTGCTGCGCAGCCCCGCGTCGGTGATCTTGCCCACCGGCACGGCCAGCAGGTCGGCGGCGGTGACCTGCACGTCCTCGCGCAGGCGCGCCAGGTTGTTGGGCGTGGGCATCAGCCGGTCGAAGACTTCCTTCGCGACCGGGACCAACCCCGGGTGCGCGACCCAGGTCCCGTCATGGCCGTCGCCTGCCTCGCGCTCCTTGTCGGCGCGTACCTTGCCGATCGCCTCGTCGTTGGCGGCGGCGTCTCCCTTGATCGGGATCTGCGCGGCCATGCCGCCCATCGCGAATGCGCCGCGGCGGTGGCAGGTCTTGATGACGAGCAGCGAATAGGAGCGCAGGAAGTGCGTGGTCATGGTGACCTGCGCCCGGTCCGGCAGCACGAAATCGGGACGGTGACTGAATTTCTTGATGAAGCTGAAGATGTAGTCCCAGCGCCCGCAATTCAGCCCGACGATGTAGTCGCGCAGCTCCCACAGGATCTCGTCCATCTCGAACGCGGCGAGGATCGTCTCGATCAGCACCGTTGCCCTGATGGTTCCCGCCGCGAGCCCCAGGCGCTGTTCGGCGAATGCAAACACCTGCGCCCACAACCGGGCCTCGCGGTGGCTCTCGAGCTTCGGCAGGTAGAAGTACGGTCCACTGCCGCGCGTGCGGAGCTCGGCGGCGTTGTGGAACAGATACAGGCCGAAGTCGACGAACGCCCCGGGCACCGGCTGCCCGTCGAGGAGCCAGTGCTTCTCATAGAGGTGCCAGCCACGCGGTCGCACCATCAGCACCGCGGTCCGCTCATTGAGGCTGTAGCGCTTGCCTTCGGGGCTCGTGAAATCAATGGAACGACGCACGGCGTCGCGCAGGTTGAGCTGCCCCTGGACCACGTTGGCCCAGCTCGGGCACAGCGAGTCCTCGCAGTCCGCCATGAACACCCGGGCGCCCGAGTTGAGCGCGTTGATGATCATCTTGCGGTCGGTCGGACCCGTGATCTCGACCCTCCGGTCCGCGAGGTCCGCCGGAATGGCCGCCACCCGCCAGTCCGACTCCCGCACTTTGCGGGTCTCCTCGAGGAAATCGGGCAAGGCGCCGGCATCGATTTCGGCCTGGCGTTGCGCACGGCGTTCGAGCAGCGCGCTCACTTCCGGCCCGAAGCGCCGGGCCAGCTCGTTGACGAACTCGAGCGCCGGGCGTGACAGTATCGCGTTCCACTCGGGCGCAACGGCGGCGGTGAGGGTGGTTCCTGCCGGGATATCCAGTTGACTGTTAGGTTTCAATTGCAAACCCTTGTTTATAATCGTTAAAGTCTCAACAATTATTCTAGGTCAGCCGCGCGTGCCGAGCATCCGCACTGCCCCTGACGGGGCGCGCCTTTTGCAACGCAACAGGATAGGTGTCGACGCCGTGCTGCGCAAGACGAAATGGCCGCGCTGGCCGGCCACGGCCGGGGACCACTGCCTGGCGGGCGGCCAAGGGCCGGGCACGTCGTGACGACGCTGGTCCTCAACAAGCCGTTCGGTGTGCTGCCGAAATTCACGGACTCGACCGGCCGGCCGACCCTGGCGGGCCTGGTTCCGCATTCGAACGTGTACCCGGCGGGCCGACTCGACCTCGACAGCGAGGGACTGCTGGTGCTCACCAGCGACGGCGCCCTGCAGTCGCGCATCACCCACCCCCGGCACCACTGGAGGAAGTCGTACTGGGTGCAGGTGGAAGGGACGATCGAGGAGCAGGCGCTCGAGCGGCTGCGTGCCGGGGTGATGCTGAAGGACGGCCCCACCCGCCCGGCGACCGCCTCGCGCATCGACGAGCCGCCGGATCTATGGCCGCGTGACCCGCCGATCCGCCAGCGCAAGTCGATATCGACCAGCTGGATCGACCTCGGGATCGAGGAAGGCCGCAACCGCCAGGTGCGCCGCATGACCGCGGCGGTCGGCCACCCCACCCTGAGGTTGATACGCCACCGGGTCGGTCCGTGGGAGCTCGATGGCCTGCGGCCGGGGCAGTTCCGCGAGGTGGATCCGCCCGGCGCCGCGTTTCAGCGCCGCCGCTGACCGCCGATGATCATCGCGAGTTCGAGGGCCTGCTCGTAGTTGAGCCGCGGGTCCACGGTCGAGCGATAAGCGCGGGCGAGATCGACGTCGGCAAGCCCGCGCGCACCGCCGGTGCATTCCGTGACGTCGTCGCCGGTCAGCTCGAAGTGCACGCCGCCCAGGATCGAGCCCATCGCCTCGTGCACGCGAAAGGCCGATTCGACCTCGGCGCGGATGTTCTCGAAGCGCCGCGTCTTGACGCCCGAGGCCGTGCTCTCGGTGTTGCCGTGCATCGGATCGCAGATCCACAGCACCGTGCGGCCGGTGGCGCGCACCGCTTCGATCATCGGCGGCAGGTGCTCCTCGATTCCCGCGGCACCAAAGCGGTGGATCAGCGTGAGGCGGCCCGGCTCGTCCTGCGGGTTCAGCACCTCGACCAGGCCACGGATCCAGTCCGCATCCATGGCCGCGCCGACCTTCACCGCGACCGGGTTGGAGATGCCACGGAAGTACTCCACGTGTGCGCCGTCGAGTTGTGCGGTGCGAAGGCCAATCCAGGGCAGGTGGGTCGAGAGGTTGTACCAGCGCCCCTGGCGCGGAATGAACCGCGTCTGCGCCTGTTCATAGGGCAGGAGCAACGCCTCGTGGCTGGCGTAGAAGCGCACCTGCGAGGCCTCGTGGATCGGCCCACCCGACAGGGCCTCGAAGAAGTCGAGTGAATCGGCAATCGAGGCCGCGATGCGCTCGTACGCCTCGCGCAACGGTGAGTGCTTGACGAAATCGAGGTCCCAGTACTCCGGGTGATGCAGGTCGGCAAAGCCGCCGTCCACCAGCGCCCGCACGAAGTTGAGGGTCAGCGCCGCGCGCTCGTAGGCGCGCAACATGAGCTCGGGATCCGCGGCACGGGCCTCGGCCGTGAACTCCGGCCGGTTCACGACATCGCCGCGATAGGTCGGCAGCGTCACGGCGCCGCGCGTCTCGGTGTCGGCCGAGCGCGGCTTGGCGTACTGGCCGGCGAAGCGTCCGACCCGAATCACCGGCTTCTTCAGCCCGTGCAGCAGGACGAGGCTCATCTGCAGCAGGATCTTCAGCTTCTGCGCGATCTGGCCCGACTCGCAGTCGTCGAAGCTCTCCGCGCAGTCGCCTCCCTGCAGCAGGAAACGCTGGCCGCGCTGGGCGTCGGCCAGCTGCTTCTTGAGCTGTTCGACCTCCCACGAGACGACGATGGGCGGCAGGCGCGCGAGCTGGACCAGCGTCTGGTCGAGGCGCACCGGATCGGTATACACCGGGAGCTGCCGCGCAGGCTTGCCCTGCCAGCTGGACGGCGACCAATCGGCGGCTGAAATGTGCGTATCCATGGATTCCCCATCGTACACAGTGCGGCGTTGCACCGCAAAATGCGCGGAGCGGTCGCTGGTGTATACCGTCCGCGCTTGGCAGAATCCGCAGCCTCGATACGGGCCCTGCCCCACTGCCCCGTGCAGTACCGGCGGGCCCGCTCCGCTTCTGGAGGAATGGAAACCATGCATCGTGTTCTGGTACTGGGCGCCGGCAAGATCGGCGCACTCATCGCAGGCCTGCTCGGCGAGAACGCCGAGTACAATGTCGCGGTCGGCGACGTCAGCCGGGAAAAGGCCGAAGGCGTCGTGAAGGCGCATGGCATGGCGCGCTTGAGCGCACATGCGGTCGATGCATCCGACCCCGAGGCCCTGCGGCGACACCTCGACAAGCACCCGGCGGACGCCATCGTCTCGTCCCTGCCCTTCTACTGCAACGTCGCCGTGGCCGGCGTCGCGCGCGAGCGCGACGCGCACTACTTCGACCTGACCGAGGATGTCGAGGTGACCCGGCGCGTGCGCGCCATCGCCGCCGGCGCCTCGCGGGCCTTCGTGCCGCAGTGCGGCCTGGCGCCGGGCTTCGTGTCGATCGCGGCCGACGAACTCATCAGCCACTTCGACGAGCTGCGCACCGTGAAGCTCAGGGTCGGCGCCCTGCCGCAGCACCCGAACAACGTGCTGAAGTACTCGCTGACCTGGTCGACCGAAGGCCTCATCAACGAGTACGGCAACCCCTGCCTCGCGATCGCCGACGGCCGCCTGGTCGAGGCCGCGCCGCTCGAGGGGCTGGAGGAAATCGAGATCGACGGCACGCCCTACGAGGCCTTCAATACCTCCGGCGGCTTGGGCTCGCTCGGCGAGACCTACGGCGACCGCTGCGAGCAGATGAACTACAAGACCATGCGCTACCCCGGCCATTGCGCTCAGGTGCGGCTCTTGATGAATGACCTCAAGCTGAACCACGATCGCGACACGCTGAAGCGCATCCTCGAGAACGCCGTGCCGCAGACGCTGCAGGACGTGGTCATCGTCTATGTCGCCGTGACCGGGACCCAGGAGGGCGAGTTGCGCGAGGAGAACTACGTCAACAAGGTCTACCCGCAGGAACTGTCGGGGCGGTTGTGGTCGGCGATCCAGGTGACCACCGCGGCCGGCGTGACGGCCGTGCTCGACCTCGTGCTGACCGACCCGGCGAGTTACCAAGGCTTCGTGCGCCAGGAGCAGTTCCGCCTGCCGGAGATCCTCGCCAACCGATTCGGCCGCTGGTACGTGCAGGGCGGCGACAAGACCGTATCGGCACGCGTCGTGGTCGAGGGCAAGGCCGGCCGGCAGCGCTCACGCCTCGGAGACGCGGCATGAACGCACGGGACGTGCTGGCCGGGCTCGGCCTCGGCGAGACCAATCCCGGCACCTGGTGCGGGGATGGCGGGTGGCTCGGCGATGCGGGAGCGCCGCTGATCGAGTCGCTGAACCCCACCACCGGGCAGGTGCTGGCGCGCGTGCGTGCAGCCACCGCCGCCGACTGTGACCGCGTGATCGCAACGGCCGCGACCGCCTTCCGCGCCTGGCGCGACGTACCGGCGCCGCGACGCGGCGAGGCGGTGCGGCTCATCGGCGAGGCCCTGCGTGCGAAGAAGGACCTGTTGGGGAGCCTGGTGTCGCTCGAGATGGGCAAGATCAAGGCCGAGGGCGACGGCGAGGTGCAGGAGATGATCGACATCGCCGACTTCGCCGTCGGCCAGTCGCGCATGCTCTACGGCCTGACCATGCATTCCGAGCGCCCGCAGCATCGCATGTACGAGCAATGGCACCCGCTCGGCGTGGTCGGCATCATCTCCGCGTTCAATTTCCCGGTCGCCGTCTGGGCCTGGAATGCCTTCCTGGCCGCGATCTGCGGCGACACCTGCGTCTGGAAGCCCTCTCCCAAGGCGCCGCTCACCGCCATTGCCGTGCAGAAGATCTGCAATGGGGTGCTCGAGGAGATGGGCCTGCCGCCCGTGTTCCAGCTGTTCGTCACCGCCGACAACGAGCTGGCCGGGCGCTTCATCGACGACCGGCGCATCGCGCTGGTGAGCTTCACCGGATCGACGCCGGTCGGCCGCAAGGTTGCCGAACGCGTGGCAGCGCGGCTCGGGCGCAGCCTGCTGGAGCTCGGCGGCAACAACGCCATCATCGTCGACCAGTACGCCAACCTCGACCTGGTCGTGCCGGCCGCCGTGTTCGGCGCAGTCGGCACCGCCGGCCAACGCTGCACCACGACGCGCCGCCTGCTGGTGCACGAGTCGCGCTTCGAGGACTTGCAGCGGCGGCTCGCACGCGCCTATGCCCAACTCCGCATCGGCGACCCGCTCGAGCGGACCACCCTCGTCGGGCCGCTGGTGGACAGCGCGGCCGTGGACAGGTACCGCGAGACGCTCGTGTCGGCCGTCGAGCAGGGTGGCCGCATCGTCTGCGGCGGAAAGGTCCTGCCCGGCCCCGGGTATTTCGTCGAACCGACCATCGTCGAGGCCAGCAATGACCTCCCCGTGGTGCAACACGAGACCTTCGCGCCGATCCTCTACATGATCCCCTTCGGATCACTCGACGAGGCGATCGCGCTGCAGAACGACGCCGCCTACGGACTCTCGTCGGCGATCTTCACCGATCGCCTGCAGCACGCCGAGCGGTTCCTGTCGGCCGCGGGCAGCGACTGCGGCATCGCCAACGTCAACATCGGCACCTCAGGCGCCGAGATCGGTGGCGCCTTCGGCGGCGAGAAGGACACCGGCGGCGGTCGCGAGTCCGGATCCGATGCCTGGAAGGCCTACATGCGCCGGCAGACGAATACGATCAATTACTCGTCGGAGCTGCCGCTGGCGCAGGGAATCAGGTTTGATGTGTGAG
>CAZXAS010000149.1:0-1344 GCA_964638185.1 uncultured Steroidobacteraceae bacterium
GCCGGCCAGCTCGGCCGCTACGTCGGCATCGACGAGATCAGCATCGAGACCGACGCCGAATACGAGGAGGCTTCGCTGGTGCTCGGGAAGTTCCTGTCGCCGCGCCTGTACGTCGGCTACGGCATCTCGCTGACCGATGCCATCAACACCTTCAAGCTGCGCTACACCATCGGCGACAACTGGGTGATCGCCGGCGAGGCCGGCCAGGAAGCAAGCGCCGACATTGAATACACCGTCGATCGCTGAGCCGGCACCTGCGTTGGCACCCGCGCTTGACTGCGATTGCATAATTATGCAACTATCTTGCAACTTTATGCACAACGATGGCCAGACTCCGGGATGGGCAGCAGCAGCGAACATTCGATGACGCAGGCGCGCCGCGAGGCGCTCAGGCGGATCATCACCGCGAGCGCGGTCGGCCGGCAGGCCGACCTGGTGCGCATGCTCGCCCGCGCAGGGCATCCGGCCACGCAGTCGAGCGTCAGCCGCGACCTGCGCGAGCTCGGCGTGGCGAAGCGCGGCGATCGCTACGTGCTTCCAGCGGACGACACCCCGGCGGACGGCGGCTTTCGCGCGGTTGCCGGCTTCGTGCGCCAGATCCGCGTGGCGGGCCCGAACCTCACCATCGTGCGCACCACCGCTGGCGCGGCGCAGAGCGTCGCGATCGTGCTCGACCGCGCCGGCTGGCCGGAAATCGCGGGCACCATCTCCGGCGACGACACGATCTTCGTCGCGACCGCGGACAGCGCGGCACAACGCCAGGTGCTCGATCGCCTGCGCGACCTCTTCCGAGCCTGAGCATCAACCCATGACCCAGAAGTCCAATCGGGCGGACTCGCCCATCCTGCTCGCGTTCTCCGGCGGCCTGGATACCTCGTTCCTGGTGCCCTGGCTGAAGGAGCGGCATGGCCGGCCGGTCGTCACCCTAACCGTAGACACCGGCGGCATCGATGCCGACGCGGCGCGGGTGCTCGAGCAGCGCTCACGCGACCTCGGCGCCATCGGCCACCACCTGATCGACGCCCGCCGCAGCTACTTCGACCAGGTGCTGAAGTTCCTGGTCATGGGCAACGTGCGCCGCGGCCAGCTGTACCCGCTGTGCGTCGGCGCCGAACGCGCCATCCAGGCGCAGACACTGGCATCGATGGCGCGCCGCCTCGGCGCAACGACGGTCGCGCACGGCTGCACCGCCGCCGGCAACGACCAGGTGCGCTTCGAGGTCGCCCTGCGGACCCTCGCGCCCGGACTCGAGGCGCTGGCGCCGGTGCGGGACGAGGCCTTCAAGCGCCCCGAACAGGTCCGGTTCCTGGAGGAGCGCAAGCTCCCGGTGCCGCCGCGCGGCGC
>CAZXAS010000149.1:1444-7211 GCA_964638185.1 uncultured Steroidobacteraceae bacterium
GGCACGGTGCAGGTGCTGCTCAGGCCGGGCAGCGTGTTCGTCGAGGGCACCGACTCGCCGTACTCGCTGATGAAGGCCTCCAAGGGCGTCTATGGTGAGTCGGCCGGCGAGTGGACGCCCGCGGACGCACTCGGCTTCTCGAGGATGGTGGCGCTCCCGTCCATGTTCTGGGCACGCGCCGGTGACAAGTGAGGAAAGGCCAGTGATGCGCACGATCATCGTCGACAAGATCGCCTCGGTGACCCAGGCCTGCAGCCTGTCGCACGAGTTGCGCATCTCCACCGACATCCCCTGTGACGAGGGGGTGGTGATCGCGGTCGAGGTGCTGACCAACAAGGCGAACTACAACACGCTCGAGCTGGTCAGCGGCCGCATGGCCAAGGTGGCGCGCGGCGACGTCGTGGTCGGCGCGCTCGGCCACCGGCGCGCATTGTTCGGCTACTCCGGCCACCTGCCGACGAAGCTCGAACCCGGCGACGTGATCCAGATGCTCAACATCGGCGGCGTGCTCGGCATATGCGACTCGGCCAATCCCGAGCGCGGCCGGCCGTTCGATTGCCGCGTGCTCGGCGTGGTGCTGCACTTCCCGTTCCTGGGCGAGCGCATCGGCGTCCCGGCGCGGGTGGGTTCGCGCCGGATCGATCCGGCCACGCGCGCCGACACGCGCGGCGTGCCGGTGATCGCGCTCGCCGGGACCTGCATGGAGGCCGGCAAGACCGCCGCTGCCTGCGCCATCGTGGCGCGCATGCGCCACCGCGGCCTCACCGTCGACGCTTTCAAGGCGACCGGCGTCTCGCTGCGCCGTGACATCCTCGCCATGGAAGATGCCGGCGCGCGCCGCTCGATGATCTTCACCGACCTCGGCGTCGTCACCACCACCGCGGAAACGGGTCCGGCGCTCACCCGCACCATGCTGAACGACATGGCAGCGGGCCAGCCCGACGTGATCGTGTTCGAGCTCGGAGACGGGCTGCTCGGCGCCTACGGCGTCGAGGCCATACTCCTGGCGGAGGACATCCGCCCGGCGCTGACAGGCCTGGTGCTGTCTGCCAACGACCCGGTGGCCGCCTGGGGCGGGGTCAAGCTGCTGCGCGAACGATTCGGCATCGAGCCCTGCGTGGTCACCGGACCGGCGACCGACAACGCGGTCGGCGTCGACATCATCCGCGAGCAGATGGGCGTGCCGGCCTTCAATGCGATGACCGACGGCCCGGCGCTCGGCGACTGCGTGATCAGCGCCGCCGGACTCGACGCGGCCGCGCGTCCCGCGGTGGTGACGGAATGAGCACGGTGGTGCCTTCGATCGTCCTCGGCGGCACCGGCTATGTCGCCGGCGAGCTGGTGCGCCTGCTCGCCGGGCATCCCGGCTTCGAACTGGCCGCGATCGCCTCCGACAGCCAGCCCGGCGAGTCCGTTGCCGATGCCTTCCCGCACCTGGCGCCGGTATGCGGCGACCTCGCTTTCGCCGCGCAGGAGGAAGTGCTGTCGCTGGCCTCGCGCCTGCCGCGTACCGCGGTGTTCTCCGCGGCCCCGCACGGGGTCTCGGCGCAGCTGATCGATACCCTGCTGACGCGCGCCGAGGCGGCCGGCGCCAGGCCGACTGTCGTCGACATCTCCGCCGACTACCGATTCGCCGACGCTGCCGCCTACGAGGCGGTCTATCGGCACGCGCATGGCGCGACCGAGCGCCTGCCGCAGTTCACCTGCGCCGTTCCGGAACACCTGGCCGCGGTGCGCACGCCGCACGTGGCCCATCCAGGGTGCTTCGCCACCGCCACGCTGCTCGCCGTCGTGCCGCTGCTGTCACTCGGCCTGGTCGAGCCGCGACTGTTCGTGTCCGGCGTGACCGGGAGCACCGGCTCCGGACGCAAGCCGACCGCGGGAACCCACCATCCGCAGCGCCACGGCGACCTGTACAGCTACAACGCGCTCGGCCACCGCCATGCGCCGGAGGTGGCCACGCTCGCACGCGCTGCGACCGGGATCGATGCCGACATCGCCTTCGTGCCTCATTCCGGTCCGTTCGCGCGAGGAATCCACGTCACGGTGCAGGCATCGCTCACGCGTGCAGCGTCCGCCGCCGACCTGCTCGAGGGCCTGGCGCGGTTCTACGCGCATGCGCCGTTCGTGCGCGTACAGTCGACCCCGCCGCGCATCAAGGACGTCGTGGCCAGCAATCATGCGCACCTGTCCGCGGCCAGCAACGGGCGCACGGTGGTGGTGATGTCGGTCGTGGACAACCTGGTGAAGGGCGCGGCCGGCGGCGCGATGCAGTGGATGAACCGGCTGTTCGGCTTCGACGAGACGACGGGCCTCGCCGCGCCCGCACCCGGTTGGACCTGAACGATGGACCAGGGCATCGCAGGCGCCGCAGCACCGGGGCGTGATCCGCTCGCCCGGGTGTTCGCCCAGTATCCGATCGAGATCGCGCGCGCCGACGGCGTGTGGCTCGAGACCCTCGACGGCCGGCGCATCCTCGACCTGTACGGAGGCCATGCGGTCGCCGCGCTCGGCTACGGACACCCGCGCTGGCTTGCGGCACTCACCAGACAGGCGCACGACGTGGTGTTCCAGAGCAACGCCGTGCCGATGGCGGTGCGTACCCGCGCCGCACGCAAGCTGGTCGAGTTCGCCGGACTCCCACTCGACACCGTGTTCTTCGTCAACAGCGGTGCGGAGGCGAACGAGAACGCGCTCAAGCTGGCCTGCCGCATCACCGGTCGCGACCAGGTGGTTGCGGTGGAGGGTGCGTTCCATGGCCGTACCGCCGCCGCCGGCGCGGTGACCTGGGGTTCGGCCGGGTGGTATGGCTTCCCGCGCTCGCCGTTCGACGTCGCCTTCGTGCCGCGGCGCGACGCCAGCGCGCTGCCGGCCGCCATCACCGGACGCACGGCTGCGGTCATCGTCGAGCCGGTGCAGGGTGTCGGCGGGGCGTTCGACATGGGCCGCGAGTACCTCGAAGCGCTGCGCCGGCACTGCGACGCGGCGGGTGCGTTGCTCATCTTCGACGAGGTCCAGTGCGGCGTCGGGCGCACCGGCCAGCCGTTCGCCGCGAACCTCTATGGCGTGACGCCGGACATGCTGACCACTGCCAAGGCGCTCGGCGCCGGATTCCCGGTCGGCGCGCTGATGATGACGCCGGCCGTCACCGCGCACGTGAAGCTGAACGACCTGGGCACGACCTTCGGCGGCGGGCCACTCGCCTGCGCCGTCGTCGAAGCGGTACTCGACGCCATCGTCGAGGAGCGTCTGCTCCAGAACGTGCGGCGCGTGTCGGCGCACATCCGCGACACCTGCGTGACCGGACCGGTCACCGGGATCCAGGGCGAGGGCTTCCTGCTCGGACTGAGGACCCGTGTCCCCGCAAAACAGGTACAGTCGGCGCTGCTCGATCGCGACATCCTCACGGGCACCAGCGGCGACCCGCAGGTGCTCCGCCTGTTGCCGCCCTATACGCTCGACGAATCCCATGTGGCGCTGCTTGCCGCCGCGCTGGCGGAGCTTCGCGAATGAACCGCTTCCTGGACCTGGCCGACTTCAGTCGCGACGAGATCGTCGACCTGCTCGCGCTCGCTCGGCGCCTGCAGGACCACCCGGAACCGAAGGCCCTCGCCGGGCGCATCCTTGGCCTGTTGTTCTTCAACCCGTCGCTCAGGACCTTGTCATCGTTCCAGGCCGGCATGGCACGCCTCGGTGGCAGCGCCTTCGTCGTGACCCCGGGGGCCGGGACCTGGAAGCTCGAGACGCGCACCGGCGCGATCATGAACGGCGAGGCCGCGGAACACATCCGCGAGGGTCTGCCGGTGCTGGCATCCTACTGCGACGCGCTCGGAATCCGCGCCTTCGCCGACGGCAGCGACCTCGCGGCGGACCTCGCCGAGACCCGATTCGCGGCGATGGCCGCGCTGGTCGACAAGCCGCTGATCAACCTCGAATCGGCGATGAACCACCCCTGCCAGGCGCTGGCCGACTGGAAGACGCTCGACGACCTCGCCGTGCCGCGTACCGGCAAGTTCGTGCTGTCATGGGTCAACCACCCCCGCGCGCTGCCGCTCGCGGTGCCGGCGGCCGTCCTGCACATGGCGGCGCAGCGCGGCATGGAAGTGGTGGTGCTACGGCCGCAAGGCTTCGCGTTGCCGGAGGTCCTGATGGACAAGGCGCGCAGGGCCGCCGCGGCGGCGGGCGGCTCGGTGCAGGAGACCGACGACCGCGCGCGGGCGCTCGCGGGCGCGCAGGTGCTCTATGCCAAGGAGTGGGGCTCGACCACCCACTATGGGGATCCCGAGGCCGACCGCGAACTGCGCGGCGCGCTCCGCGACTGGACCGTGCGCGAGGACTGGTTCGCGAACGCGGCCGCCAGCTGCCGCTTCATGCACTGCCTGCCGGTGCGCCGCAACGTGGCGGTCGCCGACGAAGTGCTCGATGGCCCGCGCAGCGTCGTGCTGCACGAGGCCCGCAATCGCCTGGTGGTGCAGATGGCCGTGCTGCACCGGCTGCTCGGCCGTCAGGCAGCGTAGGTACCAACGATCCGACCCCGAGGAGACGCCGAAGATGCCGAGGCACCGCACCGACCAGTCCGCCACTGTCCGCGCCTTGAAGGGCGCCGCACCCTATGTGCGCCTGTACAAGGGCAAGGTGTTCGTGATCAAGGCCGGCGGCGCCGTGTTCGCCGACCCGCTCGGCACGCGATCGCTGATCGAGCAGATCGGCATCCTGCACAACCTCGGCATCAAGGTGGTGCTGGTGCATGGCGGCGGCCCGCAGCTCGACCAGGTGCAACGCGCCATGGGCATCGAGCCGCGCATGGTGAAGGGACGGCGTGTCACCGACGCCGGCTCCATCGACGTCACCACCATGGTGCTGAACGGGCTGATCAATACCCGCATCCTCGCCATCTGCCGCGACCTCGGCATCGACGCCGTCGGCATTTCGGGCGTGGACGCCGGGCTGATCCGCGCCTCGCGCCGGCCGCCGGTCGACGTCGACGGCGAGCAGGTGGACTACGGCTTCGTCGGCGACGTCACGGCGGTGGATCCGGCGCTCATCCTCAAGCAGCTCGAAGCCGGGCTGATGCCGGTCGTGAGCCCGCTGTCGGCCGACGGCGCCGGGTGCCTGCTCAACATCAACGCCGACACTGTCGCCGCCAATCTCGGCGCCGCGCTCGGGGCGGAGAAGCTGATCCTCTGCACGGGCGCGCCCGGCATCCTGGAGTCGCTGGACGACCCGTCGTCCCTGGTGTCCTACACCGACCTCGCCGGCCTCTCCCGGCTGCAGGCCGCGGGCAGCTTCGCCGACGGCATGCTGCCGAAGGCGACTGCGATCGAGACGGCCATTCGCGGCGGCGTCAGGCGCGTGCACGTGATTTCCTACAAGGCGACCGACAGCGTGCTGGCGGAGGTGTTCACCAACGAGGGCACGGGCACGCTGATCGTCGAGGACATCGGCGCGCTGACGCCGGCCGAGCAGCACCCGGGCAACGGCCCATGACCCGGCTGTGGGACAAGGGCGCGCCGCTCGACGCGAAGGTGCTGGCCTACACCGCCGGCGAGGACCATGCCCTCGACGAGCGGCTGGTCGCCTACGACGTGACCGGTTCGATCGCACATGCGGAGATGCTGCATGCCACCGGGTTCCTGTCCGACGCGGATCTCAAGGCGATCCGTTCGGCCCTGCAGGAGATCGGCGCGGAGCACGCCCGTGGGGCGTGGCGCATCTCGCTCGAGCAGGAGGACGGGCAGACGGCCCTCGAGGCGCTGCTGACCGAGCG
>CAZXAS010000150.1:0-7208 GCA_964638185.1 uncultured Steroidobacteraceae bacterium
GTGGCG
Organism: uncultured Steroidobacteraceae bacterium; assembly: GCA_964638185.1. Lineage (GTDB taxonomy): Bacteria > Pseudomonadota > Gammaproteobacteria > Steroidobacterales > Steroidobacteraceae > SG8-30. Next base: position 7 of record CAZXAS010000150.1, read on the forward strand.
GGCTCGGCGTCGCGCCGATCTACCCGCAGGCCCGCGGCTTCAAGGAGAGTGGCGCCTACGTGATCGGCGTCGTCGGCTTCCGCAGCCGCGGGCTGGTCTTCTGGGAGGACAAGTTCCGCGCCGTTTGCGACGAGCTGATCGTGTGCACGGACGACGGCTCTGCCGGCATCAAGGGGCTGGTCACCGAGGGCATCCGGCAGGCCGTCGCGAAGCACCCGGACATCGACGAGTGCGTCGCCATCGGTCCGCCCGTGATGATGAAAGGCTGCGCGGAGGCGACCCGGCCCCATGGCATCAGGACGATGGTCAGCCTCAACCCGGTCATGGTCGACGGCACCGGCATGTGCGGCGGCTGCCGGGTGAAGATCGGCGAGCGAATCAAGTTCGCCTGCGTCGACGGACCGGACTTCGACGGCCACGAGGTCGACTTCGACGACCTGATGTCCCGCCTCGGCCGCTACCGGGAGGTCGAGCGCCAGGCCGCCGCGCGGTTCGAGGAAGACTGCCGCATGCACGGCGAGTTCGTTGCAGCGTCGGCGCAGGAGGTCGGCAAGGGCTGACACGGCGCTGCACGACTCGAAGACACGTCCACCGACGGCCGACAGACCTACGGGACCAACATGGCACCGAAGAAGCGGACCATCCGGACCATCCCCCAGGACCGCACGCCTGTCCAGGAGCTGGACCCCGTCGTCCGGGCCCGCAATTTCGCTGAAGTGAACTGCGGCTACCGGCTCGAAGAGGCACTGCGCGAGTCCGAGCGTTGCCTGATGTGCGCCGATCAGCCGTGTGTCCGGGGTTGCCCGGTGGGCATCGACATCCCGGGCTTCATCCAGAAGCTCGGCGAGAAGAACTTCCACGGGGCCTATGACGTCATCACCGACACCAACCTGCTGCCGTCGGTCTGCGGCCGCGTCTGCCCGCAGGAGAACCAGTGCGAGGGCGTGTGTACCGTCGGCGACTCGCTCGAGCCGGTGGCGATCGGGCGGCTCGAGCGCTTCGTCGGCGACATGGCCATCAGCGAGGGCTGGAGCAACGTGCCCTACATCGAGCCGTCCGGCTTCAAGGTGGGCATCGTCGGCTCCGGCCCGGCCGGAATGGCCTGCGCGGCCGACATGGCCAAGGCGGGCTGCGAGGTCACCGTGTTCGAGGCGTTCCACGAGGCGGGCGGCGTACTCAAGTACGGCATTCCGGACTTCCGCCTGCCCAACAGCGTCGTCGACGCCGAACTCGCGAGACTGGTCGCACTCGGCATCAGGTTCGAGTGCAACACGCTGGTGGGACGCCTGTTCACCGTCGAGGAGATGATCGACGAAATGGGCTTCCACGCCGTGTTCATCGGCACCGGCGCGGGCTACCCGAGCTTCATGGGGATCCCCGGCGAGTCGCTGAATGGCGTGTTGTCGGCCAACGAACTCCTCACGCGCTGCAACCTGATGCATGGACGCGAGCCTGACCGGTTCGACACGCCGTTGCCGCCGAGCCGCAATGTCGCGGTCATCGGCGCCGGCAACACCGCCATGGACGCCATGCGCGTGAGCCTGCGTCTCGGCGCCGCGAACGTGCACTGCATCTACCGTCGCAGCCGCGCGGAAGCCCCGGCACGGGCCGAGGAGATCCATCACGCGGAGGAAGAGGGCGTCCAGTTCCACTGGCTGACCAATCCGGTCGCGATCCTCGACGACGGCCGGAACAGCGTCCGCGGCATGCGCTGCATCCGCATGGAACTGGGCGAGCCCGACGACTCGGGCCGGCGCCGCCCGGTGCCGGTCCCGGACAGCGAGTTCGAGTTCGAAGCCGACCTGATCGTCTATGCGATCGGCACCAACGCCAACCCGATCCTGGGCCAGACCTCTGGCCTCAAGCTCGATGAACGCGGCTACATCGCCACCGACGAGAACCTCGCCACGTCGATCGCAGGCGTGTTCGCGGGCGGCGACATCGTCACCGGTGCCGCGACCGTCATCGAGGCCATGGGCGCTGGCCGCCGGGCGGCGCGTGGCATGAAGGCCTGGCTCGGGCTGCGCGACACCGCCGATACCCTCAGTCCGGCCGCCGCCACACGCGGCGAGCGGCTGTTCGGCCTCGATCCGCGGGAACACGATTTCGCCCTGGTCCGCGTGCCACGCAGCACGCAGGTTCCCGCCCGCGCATCCAGATAGCCAGAGACCCATCCATGAATGCCACCAACGCAGCAGTCATCGACCCGGGCAGCCGACGTACCCCTGCAGCCACGAAGGAGGTCGTCTCGCTCGACCAGCACGTGGTCGAGATCGTCAGCGACTCCGGCGAAGGTGCGCAACGCTGCGGGCAGTCGCTGGGGTCGATCGCCGCGCGCACGGGCAATGGCGTCTGGACGGTCGAGATCATCCCGGCCGAGATCCAGCCGCCGGCGCGCAGTGTCGCGGGGGCGAGTGGCAATCGCATCAGGCTGGGGTCGAGATCCGTCAGCAACGGTGGCGACGAGGCCGACCTCGTGATCGCGTTCAACGAGCAGGTCCTGCTGGGCCGGGTGCGCGACGGCGAACTCAAGCCCGGCTGCACGATCCTGCTCGAGGAGATGTGGCGCGAGCACCGCGACGAGGCGATCCGTGCCATGTACGCCGACACCGTCGACCGGCTGCTGGGCGAAGGCTACAGGGTGCTCGAGGTCCCGCTGGAACGCGAGTGCCTGAAGGTGGTGCGCGACGCGCGCAAGGGCAAGAACATGTTCGTGCTGGGGATGCTGTGCAGCATCTACAGCCTCGACCTCGAACTCGGGCGCGAGCAGGTCGCCGTTGCCCTGAAGAAGAAGGATCGCAAGGTCATCGAGGCCAACCAGCATCTGTTGGAGGCTGGGTTCGCATGGGCTGAGGAACACCTCGACTTCAAGTTCAGCATCCCGGCCGTCAAGGCCAGTGAGCCGCAGGTCGTCGTGAACGGCAACACCGCGCTCGCACTCGGCGTGCTCGCATCGGGCATGGACATCTGCGCCATGTACCCGATCACCCCGGCGACCTCGGTATCGCATTACCTGAGCGATGTGTTCGAGAAGGTTGGCGGGCTCGTCCACCAGGCCGAGGACGAGATTGCCGCGGCGACTTTCACGCTCGGCGCCTCCTATGCCGGCAAGTGCGCGGTCACGGTGACCTCCGGCCCTGGCTACTCGCTGAAACAGGAGGCGATCGGCCTGGCGGTGATGGCCGAGATCCCGATGGTGATCATCAACGTGCAGCGCGGCGGGCCCAGCACCGGCCAGCCCACCAAGGCGGAGCAGGGCGACCTGCTGACCGTCTGCTATGGCAGCCACGGCGACGCACCCAAGGTGGTGATGGCGCCTTCGGGCATCGAGGACTGCTTCTACTCGGTCATCACCGCGCGCAAGATCGCCGAGACCTTCAACATGGTGGTCGTGATCCTGTCCGACTCGAGCCTGGCCACCGCGCAGACACCGTTCCCACGTCCCGCGTTCGACGAGGAGTGGCTGGCGCCGCCCATCGACCAGAGCCCGGTGCCGGAGGGCTCGAAGCCCTACGACTGGGACGAATTCACCGGGCTGTTCCGGCGCTTCGTGCCGGGCCAGCCGCACGGCATGCACACGGTCACCGGCCTTGCCCACGACCGCTCGAGCCGCGTCGCCTATGACCCGGCGACGAACGAGGAAGGCCTGCGGCATCGCAGCCTGAAGCTGGCGGCACTGCAGAAGACGCTCACGACGCCGGCGGTCTGCGGCGACGAGGAGGGCGACATGCTGCTCATCGGCTGGGGCAGCACGCGCGGCGCGATCGAGGAATCCGTGGCCAGGCTGCGCGCCGAGGGCTACCGGGTTTCCTCCCTGCACCTGACCTTCCTGCAGCCGATGCCATCGGGGATCGGCGAGGTCATGCGCCGCTTCCGCCGGGTCATGACCATCGAGAACAACTGGTCGGACAGGCTGAGCGACGACATCATCGACGCCAACAACCGGCGTTACTCGGCGCTGGCATGGATGCTCCGGGCGCGCTTCCTGGTCGACGTCGACTGCTGGAGCGAGTCGCGCGGCCGCCCGATCAAGCCCGGAGCCATCTGTCGCGAAATCCGCACGCGGCTCGAAGACCGGCGGGGTGAACAGTCATGACGAACACGACCCATTGCCTGGCGCGCATGTACGAGGACCATCACGCGCTCGAGGACTACCAGGGCGGCGTCCCACGCTGGTGCAACGGCTGCGGAGACAACGCGATCCTGGCGGCGGTGCAGCGGCTGTGCCGGGACGAGGACCTCCGTCCGGAGAAGACCGTGTTCGTGTCGGGCATCGGCTGCTCGAGCAGGTTTCCTCACTACATGAAGACCTACGGATTCCACGGCATCCACGGCCGGGCATTGCCCATCGCGCAGGGCATCAAGATGACACGGCCCGACCTGCATGTCTTCGTGAACACGGGTGACGGCGACAACTGCAGCATCGGCGCGGCGCACTGGATCCACGCCATCCGCTACAACATGAACATGACCATGCTGCTGCACGACAACCATATCTACGGACTGACCAAGAAACAGGCCTCGCCGACTTCCCCGCTGGGCACCCGCAGCAACACCACGCCGCGTGGCGCATACCTCGAGGCGCTGAACCCGCTGACCGTGACGCTCGGCGTCCAGAACGTATCGTTCGTGGCGCAGGCCGTGGACTGGATCCCGGAGGTGCTCTACCAGATCATCTCCGCGGCCTTCCATCACAAGGGCTTCTCGTTCGTGCGCATCATCCAACGCTGCCCGGAGTTCATGCCGAAGGCATTCGACGCGTGGCTCAACGACACGCAGAAGTCCCTGTTGCTCACCCATGACGACGGCATCCGCCCGGGCGCGACGATCAGCAGGCTTTACCGCAACCAGTTGCAGCACGACCCAGCAGACATCGATCGTGCCAGGGAGATAGCCTCGGGCGAGGACCCGATCCCGGTCGGCATCCTGTATCGCAACCCGCAGGTGCCCTGCTGCGAGGAGGTGCGGCGCGCCGGCGTACAGCGCACGCCGGAGATGATCCGCGCCGGCCTCGAGTCGGAGTTCGACAAGTTCACGGTTTGGCCCGAGGAGCGGCAACCTGCCGCCTGACCGCGACCCCGGGGCGAGTCGTTCACCCATGCCAGCCGGACCCAACATGGACGCGACGCTACAGGTTCAGACCGCTTTTCACCTGACCGGACGGCGACCAGCCGCGCCCCTCGAGCCGATCGAGCGGCTCGGCCTGCGACCGGCGCTGCTGGCGCGCTACCGCGACCTGACCCGCCTGCGCCACGATTTTCCGCTGGTGCTGGTCGAGCCGGCGGTGAACGGATGCTTCGTGCGTTCGTTGACCGACGTCGTCAACGAGCTTGCGCGCGACACCGCCCCGGCCGGCGCCGCGGGCGAGGCGCTGCGCAAGCAGCTGCTGCACGTCGAGCGCGAGATCAGGCGGGCGGTGACGGCCGGGGCATCCGGCCAGCTGTCGGACATGTGGAAGGCGGCGGTCTGGCGCGTCGCCGTGGATGGAGAGCCAGAACTGGTGGAGGTGCTGCAGCACGCCGGCGACTTGATCAGGGTCGACGGGGAGGTCGTCGACTGTGACCAGCGGTTGCCGGAGCGGCTGTTGGTCCACGCGTGGGAGGCGGCGCAGCGCGACAAGCTCGATCGGGCCCGGCGGGACATCAATGGCCTGGTCGTGCGTCTCAGCGACATCCTGCGCGCCGACTTCGTCCGCTCTGAGGCCGGCCGTCAGCCGGCCAGCCTGCTGGCATCGGTCGGCACCCGGCAGCAGGGACTGTTCGACTTCGACATGATGGCGCGCCTGCTTGCGCTGGGCTCGCCGGCGAGCCGGCTGTCCGACACGCGCCGGCGACGCATCGAGTGGGCGCTGGCGGTGCTGCGCTCGCAGCGCTTCTTCCCGGCCTCCGGCGCGCATGCGACAGGCTACGAGTTCCGCCTCGACACCTGCCGGGCCGTGCTGAGTGCCTTCCGGGAGCGCCTGTCGAAGATGGCGGAACTGGTGAAGGCGATGTCGCTAGCCGAACTCGAGGCCGACGGCCGCTACGATGAGTCGCGGCACGATGCGTTCTTCGACGCCTTTGACGAGGACGCGCTGTCACCGAAGGACATGGAGCTGTTCCCGGACTACTTCGTGGCGCTGCGCGGCCGTCCGACCGGCGCCGCGGACGACGTCAACCTGATGCAGCTGTTGTCGTCCGGCATATCCGTCAAGGTGCTGGTCGAGGCCGACGACATCCTCGAGGAATCGTCCATGGGCCGCGGACAGTTCGCCTTCGGCGTGCGCAGCGTGCAGCTGGCGAGCCTGGCGACCGGACTCACCGACACCTTCGTACTGCAGTCGACGAGTTCCAACCTGCTGCCGCTCGCGCCACGCATCGAACGGGGCATGTCGATCCCCGGGCCGGCGCTGTTCTCCATATATACGGCGAGCGGTACACACGCGGCCGACCTGCCGCGGTACCTGGCCAGCGCAGCGGCCATGCAGTCGCGCGCCTTCCCGGCGTTCACCTACGATCCGGCGGCCGGCACCGACCTCGCATCGCGATTCTCGCTGGAGGACAACCCGCAGCCGGAGCGCGACTGGCCGGTCGTGGCATTCGAGTACGCGGACGCGTCCCTGCAACGCGTGAGTGAGGACCTGGCCTTCACACTGGCCGACTTCGTAGCCACGGATACCCGGTATGCGGGCCATTTCGCCCGCGTGCCGCATGAGGCCTGGAACGGCCACATGGTGCCCGTGGCCGGATGGGTGTCTGGTGCTTCGACCGATGGTGGGGTGCCCTACGTGCTCGCCGTGGACGCCGATGACGTCCTGCAGCGATTGATCGTGGACGACCGGCTGGTGCAGGCGGCGCGGCGCTGCCTCGACCACTGGCACCGTCTGCAGGAGCTCGGCGGCATCCACAATTCCCATGCCGCAAGACTGCTTGCCCGCGAGCGCGCCTCCTGGGAGGAACTGCGCCGCCAGGCCGCACCGCCACCGGTGGATCGCGCTCCAGTCCAGTCCGCCGTGCAAGCGGCGGACACCGCGGTCCCGGCGCATGCCGCGACCGTTGCTGCGGAACCCGCGCGGTCGCCGGACGAGGCCTGGATCGAGACCATCCGCTGCTCTTCGTGCAACGAGTGCACGCAGATCAACGACCGGATGTTCGCGTACAACGACGATAAGCAGGCCTACATCCGGGACGTCAGGGCTGGAACGTTCCGGGAGCTCGTGGAGG
>CAZXAS010000151.1:0-7155 GCA_964638185.1 uncultured Steroidobacteraceae bacterium
TCGCGGTCGGCAGCTTCAGCGACACCGGCCGGCCCTTCACCGACCTCGGCATCGTCCGGCGCGTCGAGGTGCTGCGCGGACCCGCCTCGAGCCTCTACGGCAGCGACGCGCTGGCTGGCGTGATCGCCGTGACCACGGTCCGCCCGGGCGACCTGCTCGCGGAGGGTGGCTCAGCTGCGGCGCGGGTCCGTGCGGGCCATGCGTCCGCAGACGACGGCTGGTACTCGAGTCTCTCGCTCGCCGCGGGGCGGGAAGACTGGAGCGGGGTCATGGTGGTCGGACGGCGTGAGTCCGGCGCAGCCGACATCGCCGCCGATGACATCGAGCCGAACCCGGCGGAGGCCGTGCGTGACAGCCTCCACGCCAGCGTGGCCCGCGAGACGGCGGCCGGCCCGCTCGGGCTCACCGCGACCTGGGACCGGAGCGAGACCGCGACCGAGATCGACTCGCTGGAACTCGCACCGGGACGATTCGCCAACACGGTCCTGCTCGAGGGCGACGACACCAATGAGTCGTTGCGCATCGTCCTCGACCAGGCGCTCGACGACATCGGCCGCTTCGAGCAGGGCGTATGGCGGCTGTTCTGGCAGCGCGCCGAGGTCGAGCAACTGACCAGGGAGGAACGCCGCGCCACCACGGTGGCGCCGCCGCTCGCCATCGACCGATCGTTCGACTACACGGAGACGACGCTCGGCGGGGAGCTGACGCTGGCACGCACGATCGACGCCGCGACGGGCAGCCATCGACTGGTGGGCGGCATCGAGCTTGCCCGGTCGCGCATCGACGAGCGGCGCGACGGTCTGCAGACCGACCTCGACACCGGTGCGACCAGCAGCGTGTTGCTCGGCGAGTCCATGCCGGTGCGCGATTTCCCGACGTCCGACGTACTGGAGGCTGGCGCATACCTGCAGGACGATTGGCGTCCAGGCGATGGCGATCTCGGTGTCATCGCGGCGCTGCGCGCGGACTGGTACCGGCTCGATGCCGATCCCGACGCGCTCTACCAGGAGGACAACCCGGGACAAGACACCGTCGACGTCAGTGAGTTCTCGGTCTCGCCGCGCCTCGGCCTCACCTGGCGCCTGGCCGAGGGCGCCACCGCCTTCGTGCAGTATGCGCACGGGTTCCGCGCCCCGCCGTTCGAGGACGTCAACATCGGCCTCGACCTGCCACAGTTCAACGTGCGCGCGATCCCCAATCCCGACCTCGAGCCTGAGCGCAGCGACAGTCTCGAGGCCGGCCTGCGACTGCACGGTACCAACGTGACCGGGACCCTCGGTGCCTGGTTCGGCCGCTATCGCGACTTCATCCAGTCGAAGGTGAACCTCGGCCCCGACCCGGCGAGCGGCGTGGTGCTGTTCCAGTCCCGGAACGTCGGCCGGGCCGAGATCTGGGGCCTCGAGGCGGCGCTCACCGCCTCGCTCGGCGCTCTGTCGCCCGCCCTGGAATCGGTGACGCTGCAGTGCTCGATCGCCTACGCACACGGCCAGGACCTGGAGCGCGACGTACCGCTCGACACCGTCGAGCCGGGACGCGCGGTGCTGGGACTCGACTACACCACGCCGTCCGGGCGCGGGCGGATCGCGGTCAATGTCACGGCCGTAGCCCCCAAGCGTCGCGTGGATCCGACCACGCCCGACCCCTTGCGGACCGACGGTTTCAATACGATCGAATTGACCGGCGGCTGGCAGCTGGGCGCGGGTTGGCGCATCGATGCCGGGATATTCAACCTCACCGACGAGTCCTACCTCGAGTGGTCGGACGTCCGTGGCCGGCCGGCCTCGGATCCCCTGCTCGACCTCTATCGCCGACCGGGCCGCCACTGGTCGGTAGCGCTGACGGCGTCCTTTTAGCCGGGGGCGCGGGCGCTTACAGTCGCGGTATCGGCGCCGCCAGGCGCCCGGCACCAGGACCGCGCCTTGACCGACACACGTCCTTCCGGCACCGGCCAGCCTCAGACAACGAACAGTTCGGCCGGGCGCCGCCGCGCAGGCCCGGCGCGACGAGTGCTGGGCCTCGCCGCGGGGAGCATCGTCGCGGTCCTTGCCTGGGCGCTGCTGTGGCCGGAGTCGCCCTGCGGCGATCCCGTGTGCGTGGTGCCGCGGATGAGCATCGAGATCGAACTCGATGCGCTGCGTGGGACGCCGGGACTGCCGCTCGAGGCTGAGACCGGATCCGGCGTGGTCTCGGCGCGGTCGGTGCTCGCCACGGCCGGCATCGACGTCACGGTCCGGCGCGACCAGGACGACATCCCCTACGACCCATCCGCGGGCGCGCTCGACCGGGCCGACCTGTACCAGATCTTCGAGGCCTGGCGCAGCCAGCGGACACCGGACACTGCGGATGCGCGCCTGTATGCGCTCATCACGCACGAACTGATCGGCGACGGTGGCGAGAGCCTGTTCGGCGTGATGTTCGACTACGGCGGGCGGGAGGGCTTCGCGATTGCGCCAGGCACGGTTGCGCGCCGCTTCGCGGGCGAGTCGGTGGATCTCGTCACCCAGTTGCAGGTGCGGACGTTCACGCACGAGTTGCTGCACGCGCTCAACCGCTATCACTCCGACGCCGCGACGATGCCGGACGGCCGGCTGACCCTCGAGGCGCCGACCCGGTGCATCTCCCGCCTCGATGGCGGCAGCCTCACCCTCGTCGAGCCGCCGCTGTTCGCGCTGGCGCCGGAGACGATCCGGCATTTCCAGAGTGCACCGCTGGCGGAGATCCTGCCCGGCGTGACCGACACACCCTTCGACTCCGGCGCGCGGAGCGTCGGCGGCTGTGCCGAGGCCCGCTCGAGCGCGGTGCCAGCCCCGGCCTTTACGCGCTGGCAGCTTGCGCTCCGGCGACTCGACTGGCTGCTGATCCCCTCCGCCCGCGCCGAAGGCACGCCGGAACCGGGGAACCCGTCGCCGCTCGTCCTCGAACTGCAGGCGCTGGCCGCGCCCTACCCGCTCGGCTACCCGTTGTCGGTGCGTGTCGTCGTCACCAACGCCGGCGAGGTGGCGCTGCCCGTTCGGGAGAGGCTGGACCCGGCGTACCACATGCTGGTGATCGAGACCCGGCCCGAGGGGTCGGATGCGTGGCAGAGCTTCCAGCCACTGGCCCTGTTCGAGCCGGCCGAGGCCGAAGGCGAGATGCTCGAACCGGGCGCCAGGACGGAGCGAACCGTCCCCATCCATTTCGGTGCCGATGGCTGGACCTTTGCCGCGCCCGGCTCGTACGAGATCCGCGCGAGGTTACATACGCCCGGCGAGTTCGCCGATGCCGAATCCGCGGTCGTCACGCTCGCGATCGCGGCACCCGGCACGCCCCGCGACGCGGCAGCACTCGCCGCCATCACCGACGGCGATGGCCGGCTGCGGGAGGATGTCGGCCGCCTGCTGGCATTCTCCGGACGCATCGACGCCGCCGAGGCCTCGGATGCCGTCGACCGCCTGACGCGGGAATTCCCGGACACGGCGCTGGGTTCCGCCTATCACATCGCGCAGGTGGCGCCCCTGCTGCGCCGGCGCCTGGATCCGGCCACCGGCTTGCGCGCCGCGCCCGATCCGGCGAGGGCAGCGCGCCGGCTCGAGACGCTCTGCACCGACAGCGGCATCGCCGCCTGGGCGCAACAGGTCCGCGTCGAGGCACAGGCGACAGGAGCGTTGCCGGAAGGCCCAGTGGACGCGGACTACGTGGCCTGGGACGGTCGCCCCGCCGGCCCGGCACGTCACGTACCGACCTACGCAGACAGCCGGCTCGAGGCCCTGGCCACGGTACTGCACTTCGAGGTGGACGTCGCGACCATCACCGACACTGCGGCGGCGGTTGCCATCGCAGCGACGCTGCGCGAGAAGAATCCGGAACGGATCGTGCTGGTCGGCCACGCTGACGCCCGCGGCGGTTGCCACTTCAATGACGCGCTCGCGCTGGCGCGTGCCCGTTCGCTGGCACGGTTCCTGTCGCGACACGGCGTCGACCGCGACATCATCGAGGTCGTCAGCCTCGGCGAGCGCCGGCCACAGGACTTTGCCCACGGCCCAGGTGCCTGGGCGGCGAACCGGCGCGTCGAGGTGCTGGTGGCGCGAAACGACCCGTGACCAAGCCGGCCCCGGTCGACTTGCGGCCTTCATTGTCTGCGCAAGAGGTCCAGTGGAGTCACGGGGGCACGATCACCTAGGGCCTCGACCAGGAGCGCCCAGGCCAGGCATAGGTTCGACGACAGCACCGGCAGTCCGTACTCGGCACGAACTGCCTCGAGAACACGCAGCGTCGGCATGCCGGTGCCGGCGAGCACGATGGCCTCGGCCTGGCCAGCATCGAGGCGTCGGACCGCAGCGAGCGCATCCGAACTCGTCAGTTCGTAGATCGCGTGTGTATCTGAAAGCGCGGGATCGACACGCAGCATCCCGGCGACGGTGAATCCCGCTTCGCGCCAGTAGCGGCAGCCGGCCTCGGCCAGGTCCGCCGGATACGGTGACACCAGTGCGAAGGTCCGGATCCCCAGGACGGCCAGCCCTCCACGCAAGGCCTGCGCGGCCGTGACGACCGGGAGCCCGGCACGCAACTGCGCGGCGGCAAGCAGTCCGTCCTCGATTTCAATGCCGGCCAGGTAGGAGGATGCGGTACAGCCGAAACCGAGCGCGGCGAGCCGCAGCGGCCCGAACGTCGCGTGCGCCTCCGGTATGTGGCGTAGGTAGTGCGCCAGACGTTCCTCGACACGTGGAGACGGGTGCCACAGCCGCGTGGCATGGACCTCCACGCCCTCGGGCATCAAGGTCCGCAACTCCGGCTCGACGGTCGGATTGGCGTGAGGCACGGCCACGCCGATCCGCGCCAGCCACCCGTAGTCCCTGCGTTCGTCGTCCAATGCAGCCACCAGGTCGAGTCTCCCGTGCGGATGGGTGAAATTCATGACTTCCTGCACGCAGGATTCTCACCAGGAGCGTTCAAAGATGAGGCCGATGATGGGAAATGCTTCCCCTTCGTCCTCGACAATGACGCCCCGCCGCGGGTCGAATTCCTGCGAACCACCGCCCGGGCCGCCATAGACGTTGATCACGTCCAGGAACGCGACGAGATCCACCGGGCCGAGGGTACGCCGGTAGTCGACCCGGATATTGAGCGAGTGATAGTCATCGAGCCGTAGCGCGTTCCGCTCCGTCAACTCCTTCGAGTAGCGCAGCGGCTGTCCCGGTCCCAGCACGTCACTGTTGATGATGAAGTCGTCCGTCGGTCGTCCGGTCGCCCATTTCCAGCGCGCGCCGACCTTCCAGCGTTCGGTGATCTCCCAGCTGCCCCCGATGGTGAAGTAGTGCTCGCGGTTGAAGTCGGCGTCGTAGTCCCCGAAGCCGTCATTGTCGTTGAGCTGGGCGTCGTTGTAGGAGTAGCCGACATCCCCGAACCAGCCATCCGCAAAACTCCGCGACAGAACGACGTCAAGGCCGAGATTCGTGCCGTCTCCGTCGTTGGTGGCCTGGAGGCTGGTGCGATCCTGCTCGACGATGACATTGTCCAGCCACTGATAGTACGGCTCGACGAGCAGCGACCAGTTGGGGCCGAAGTACCGCTCGAAGCCGACGCTCACGTGCGTGATCCGTTCGTTCTCGATACCGAAGTTCTCTGGACTCGCTCCGCGGACCAGGAAGCGCGGCGACTGGTAGAACACGCCCGCGGTCGCCGACACGCGCAGGTCCGGCTTGGGGCGCCAGTTCGCCGCAAGCCGCGGAGAGACGAGCGATTCGTCCGCAAAGCCATCGTAATCGTAACGAAGCCCTGCCCTCAGGTCCCAGTGACCGAACTCGAACACCTGCTCGCCATAGGCCGCATAGCTGACCTCCTTCGCCTCGAAAAGCGAGTCGATGTCGCCCGGTGTCAACGTGATGTACTGCTGGCCGGGCGGACGCGGGTCGGTCGTGCGAAAGACGAACCGGTCCCAGTCCTCCCTGAGGAAGGTCGAATAGTCGACATCGGTCTGCGTGACGCGGAGCCCAACCGATCCCTGGCCGAAGCGGTTGCGAGTCACATAGTCGCTGCGCCAGCCGAACTCGGTTTCCTCCTCGGTGACGGTAATCAGGCGCTCGCGCACCGGGATGTCCTCGGCCGGCGTGCCCTCCGGCACGAGGTCCGGATAAGCCTCGCCTTCTGCCGAGAACTTGTCATTCGCGCGCAGGTAGATCCGGTTCGTCCATTCGCCGGTCTCCCCGACCAGACGGCGCCAGGCCAGCGCCGTCATGTACAGGTCCTGATCGGTGTCGATCAGCGCCACGTCCTCGAAGTCGGGAGACTCGAGGACGTTGTCGATGTCGCGCGTGTATTCCTCCGGCGCGTAGACGCCGAGGAACTCGATCGTGTCGCCCGAATCCAGGGTAGTCACTGTCTTGAGGATGATGTCGGTCAGTTCCGGCTGGCCAATGTCCAGTTCTTCGATCATCTCGAAGACCTCGCCGAAATCGAACTGGCGCGCCGTGAAAAACACGGTCGTATCATCGTGGATGCCGCTTGGCCCCTCGTACATGAGTTCGAGCCCTGCGATGTCCACCCGCAGACTGGCGCTCGGTGTCGGGCTGCCGCCCGCGACGTCGAGTTTCAGCAGAGAACCCGAGCGCCCTCCATACGCGGAGCTCCAGCCGCCGGGCGAGAATTCCGCACTCGCGATGGAGTTCGGCGCGAAGATCGAATAGCGGCCACCGCCACCGATGTCCTCCTCCTCGCCGAGCGTCTGGTCGAAGTGAACCACACGGTCAAAGGGCACATCGTCGATCAGGATCAGGTTGTCCCGGGGTCCGCGGCCGCGCACGGAGAAGCTGGCAAATTCGCCGTTGGATACCAGCCCCGGCAGGCCGTCGAGCGCTCGCAGGACGTCGCTGCCTGTGCCAGGGGCACTGCGCAGTTCCTCCCGGTTCAGCAAGGAGTTGCTCACCGCTCCATGCGGATCGGCAATCAGCGCGCGGGCTCGAACCACGACTTCCTCGAGCTCCTCCGTGCTGGCGAGCATCTCGAGGTTGAGCGGAGTCACCTTGCGGCTGACCACACGCACGCTGGGTTCGCTGACAGTCACCAAGCCAGGGCCTTCTGCCGTGACCGCATAGAGCCCGATGTCGAGGTCGCTCAACTCGACGGTTCCGTTGGCCTCCGTGCGACCGGTAATGACGTTACCGTCGCGGTCGGTCACCG
>CAZXAS010000152.1:0-2190 GCA_964638185.1 uncultured Steroidobacteraceae bacterium
GACGGTCGCAGTTTCCACGCCGACATCTTCTATGTGCCGCATCGTGACGAGAGTGGCGAAGTCGTCGGCTTCTTCTCGGTGGCGCATGACGTCAGTGAGGCACGCGAACTCGAGTCACGCCTCAGGCAGTCACAGCGGCTCGAGGCGGTGGGCCAGCTCACGGGCGGCATCGCCCACGACTTCAACAACCTCTTGTCGGTGATCATCGGCAACCTGCAGCTGCAGGAACGCCAGCTCGGTCCCGCGGATCGCGCCCGACGGCCGCTCGAGGCGGCGCTGCGCGCGGCACTGCGCGGCGCCGAGCTCACCGCGCGGCTGCTCAGCTTCTCGCGCCAGCAGCCGCTCGCACCGCGCGTGATCGACGTCGCTGCCCAGGTCGGGACCGTGCTGACGCTGGTCGAGCGCACGCTCGGCCGCTCGATCGACGTCGTGACCCGCGTTCCGGGCGACCTGTGGCCGGTGGCCATGGATGCCGGGCAGTTCGACAACGCGGTGCTGAACCTCGCCATCAACGCCCGCGATGCCATGGAGGGCGTCGGCGCGCTGACCATCTCGGCGAGCAACCTGGTGCTCGGTGCCGGTGACATTCGCCAGGGCGAGGAGGCGCGGCCGGGCGAGTACGTCTGCATCGCCGTCAGCGACACCGGTCATGGCATGACGCCCGAGGTCCAGGCCCGCGCCTTCGAGCCGTTCTACACCACCAAGGCGGTCGGCAAGGGCAGCGGTCTCGGCCTGGCGATGGTGTACGGCTTCGTGCACCAGTCCGGCGGTGTGGTGCGCCTGGCGAGCCGGCCGGGCGAGGGCACGACCGTCGAGATGCTGTTCCCGCGCGCGTCGGTCGCCGGCCTCGCCCCGGCGTGGACGCCGGCCACGCTCCCCGTGCCGCGTGGCGCAGGGGAGACGATCCTGGTGGTCGAGGACGACGCCGACGTGCGGGACACGGTCACAGCGATGCTGGAGGACCTCGGCTACCTGGTCATTGCGGCGGCAGACGGCCCCGCTGCACTCGCGATGCTCGACCGCTACCCGGCGGTCGACCTGATGCTCACCGATGTCGCCATGCCCGGCGGGCTGCGTGGGCCGGAACTCGTGGCCGAGGCCCGGCGGCGATGGCCGCGGCTCAGGACCCTGATGACGACCGGTTTCGCGGATGCGCGCGAGTTCCGCCGTGCCGGCGTCGACCCGGCCGCGGTGCTGTGGAAGCCGTATGCACCGGGTGACCTCGCGCACCGTGTACGCGCCGCGATCGAGGAGCCGCCACCTGGCATCGACGCGGCGCTGGCCTGAGGCATGGCCGCGCAACGACGGACTTCGCGCGCGCGCGCCGCAGGCGTTACCATGCAGGGCCTCGCAGGGAAAGGCGGGACGCAGGCGATGATGCAGCAGACCTCCGTGGTGCTGGTCGACGACCATCCGGTGATCCGTGACGGCCTGGCCTTCCTGCTGGGCGAGCAACCGGACTTCCTGGTGGTCGGCGAGGCGGAGAGCACCGCCAAGGCGCTGAGCGTGATCGAGCAGACGCGCCCGCAGGTGGTGGTGCTCGACCTGTCGCTCGGCGACGAGGAGGCCATGCCGCTGATCGGCCGGCTGCGCGAGCGCTTTCCGGAGCTGCGCATCCTGGTGCTGTCCATGCACGAGGAAGACCTCTACGCCGAGCGCCTGCTCACCCTGGGCGCCCACGGGTACATCATGAAACAGGAGACGCCGACCGAGTTCCTGCGGGCGTTGAGACGCGTGGCGGCGGGCGATATCCACGTCAGCCAGGCGGTCGGCGAGCGGCTGGTGGCCCGCGTGCGTCGTGGCGTGCTGCCGGGGGGCGCAGGCCCGGTCGGTGCGCTCACCGACCGCGAACGCGACGTGCTGAGGCTCATCGCCCGCGGCATGGCCACGCGCGAGATCTCGGCCGAGCTCGCCATGAACCCGAAGACGGTCGATTCCCACCGCCGCAACATCCGCGAGAAACTCGGCCTCGCCAATGCCCGCGCGCTGGTGCGCTATGCGGCGCGCTGGGCCGAGGAGATCGACGGCGGTGGTCCGCTGCAGTGAGCGCGGTGGCGGTCAACCCGGAGTCGCACCAGGCCCCGCCACCGACCGCCGTGGCGTCGCCCGAGAGCATGGCCGAGGCCATGCGCCGCGCCGACCTGCTGCGCACCGCCATCGACGTCTCGGCCATGGTCGCCTGGTGGTGGG
>CAZXAS010000152.1:2290-7086 GCA_964638185.1 uncultured Steroidobacteraceae bacterium
GCCGACCTGCTGCGCACCGCCATCGACGTCTCGGCCATGGTCGCCTGGTGGTGGGACCGCGAGTGCGACCGGATCGACGTCGAGTACCGCAGCAGCGAGCCGGAGGCGCCGCGCTTCGACACCTGGACCATGCGCGACTTCCTCGCGCTCGTCAGCGACGAGGACCGGGCGCGGGTGGCCCGGGCGGTGGAGAGCGCCTTCGGCGACCACGCCACCCACCGCTTCGAGTTCCGTGCTCGAAACGCATCAGGGGAACTGCGCTGGTTCGCCACCGCCATACGTCGCTACGATTCACCCCAGGGCGGCGCCGCGGGCCTGGTCGGCACCACCCAGGACATCACCGAGCGCCGGATGCTCGAGCGCGAGATCATCGAGGTGGTCAGTCGTGAGCAGGAGCGCATCGGCCACGACCTGCACGACGGCCTGGGCCAGGAACTCACCGGGATCGGGCTGATGCTCAAGGCGCTCGCCGGTTCGCTCGACCAGAAGGCTCCGGAGTCCGCCCGCGACCTCGAGCGCGTGCTCGGGCTCGTGACCGACGCCGTTCGCAGCACCCGCTCGCTGGCGCACGGCCTGTCGCCGCTGGCGCTCGACCGCGGCGGCCTGAGCGGCGCGCTCAAGGCCCTGGTACGACGCTCGCAGGAACTCTACCGGCTCGACATCCGCCTGCGCGTGAAGGCCTGGCCGCACGAGGAACTCGACCAGGCGGTGGCCATGCACGTCTACCGCATCGCGCAGGAGGCGCTGGCGAACACCGCGCGCCACGCCGGCGCGAGCCGGGTCCAGGTCACGCTCAACCTGACGCAGGAACGCGTCAACTTGCGGGTACTGGACAACGGCGCCGGCTTGCCCGAGTCTGCAGACCAGGCAGGCGGCATGGGATTCAAGATCATGATGTACCGGGCGCGGATGATCGGCGCGGCGATCGACGTGCAGCGCCGTCCACAGGGCGGCACCGCCGTGGTCGTCTCGGCGCCGCGCTGGCCGCGCGGGCGGGGTACGGCATGAGCCCCGCCGACGTGCTCGAGGCGAGTTCCGGCGGGACGGGCCGCAAGCCGCGCCGCATCCTGCTCGTGGACGACCACCCGATCGTGCGCCAGGGGCTGCGCCGCCTGATCGGCAGCGAGGAGGGGCTCGAGGTCTGTGCCGAGGCCGAGAGCGTGCGCGAGGCACGCCAGGCCATCCGCGAGCATGCCCCGGATGCCGTGGTCGTCGACATCTCGCTCAAGGACGGCGACGGCATCGAGCTCATCAAGGACGCGCGCGCCCACTACCCGTCGCTGCCGCTGCTGGTGCTGTCGATGCACGAGGAGTCCGTCTATGCGGAGCGGCTGCTCGGCGCGGGCGCGAGCGGCTACATCATGAAGCAGGCGGCCAGCGAACAGTTCATCGCGGCGCTGCGTCGGGTGCTGGAAGGCGGCATCTACGTCAGCGAGGCCATCGGCGCGCGCATGATCCGCAAGTTCGCCGCCGGCGGCGCCTACATTTCCGCGAACCCCATCGACCGGCTGTCCAACCGCGAGCTGCAGGTGCTGCAGATGATCGGTCGTGGACAGTCGACCCGGCAGGCGGCGGAGACGCTCAACCTGAGCATCAAGACCGTCGAGTCCCATCGCCAGCGCATCAAGCGCAAGCTCGACCTCAACACGGGCACCCAGCTGGTGCAGTTCGCGGTCAACTGGGTCGCCGGTCGCGGCGCCGGTCGCGGCACCAGCGAGAGCTGAGTCACACTCGCTCAGGCATTCCCCTAGCGCGGGGGAATCCGCAGTCAAGGCATCGGGCCGGGCGCCGATACCCCGGACGGGAGGCATCAGTCCGCCACTGGCGGCACTTGCCGGCCGGATATCGCAATGGAAGCGCGCAACGACATTTCAGCCGAGCCGCAGGGTGGCGTCGACACCGACGCCGCGCCCGGGCTGCGTCGTGCGCGTTCGCTCGGCGTCGGCCGGCGACTGGCGCGTGTGGTCGAGCTCATCCCCGGCGGCCTGTTCGAATGGGACTTCGTCACCGGCAGCGCCTGGTACTCGCCGCGATTCTCGGCGTTGCTGGGCGCGGTCGACGTCCCGCTGGAGCCATCCTTCGCCGCCTTTGAAGCCAGCGTCGACGACGAGGACCGGCCACTGGTGCTGCAGGCCGTGCGGCGCCATCTCGAGCAGCGCATGCCGCTCACCGTCGAGTTCCGTGCCGCCAGGGGCGGCTCGGCCGCGGGCCGCTGGCTGCGCCTGCGCGGGGATGCCGACCGCGACCCGGCGGGCCGGCCGCTCAGGACCGCGGGCATGCTGGTCGATGGCACCGAGCAGCGGCGCGCGGTCGAGGACCTGCGCCAGTCGGAGGCATTGCTGCGGCGGACACTCGACGGGTTGAGCGCCGCAGTGGCGGTCCTCGCCCCGGACGGCATGATCATCGAGATCAACCACGCCTGGCGCGAGACGTCCGGCGAGGATGCGCTGTGCGGGCTGCGCTTTGGCTTCGGCGAGAACTACCTCGCCCAGCTCGCCAACGCCGGCGAGCGCGCGCCCGCGGCCGGCGCCGCTGTCGAGGGTGTCGCGGAAGTGCTCGGCGGCAAGCGCCAGTCGTTCTCCATGATCTACGGGACGAGCGGCGTGGCCGGCGGGCAGCGACGCCTGCACATGCGGGTGCAGCGCCTCGGCGAGTCCTCGAGCGGCATCATCGTCGTGACCCACGAGGACGTCAGTGAGCTCGAGGCCGCCAGCCAGTCGGCGCGCCAGCTGAAGGAGTTCTACGAGCTCATCCTCGACTCGGTCCCGCTGCAGATCGCCTATGTGCGCCGGGACGGGGCGTTCGCCTACGCCAACGCGGCCTATGAACGCTGGTTCCAGCTGCCGAGCACCGCGATCGAGGGCCATCGGCTGCAGGACATCGTGAGTGCGGAGAACTACCGCGAGATCGCGCCACGCATCGAGTCGGTGCTGGCCGGCAGCGACGTCGAGTTCGAGACGCGGGCCCGCCATGGCGACGAGGAGCGCGACCTGGCGATCACCTACCGGCCGCACCTCGAGAACGGCCAGACGGTCTCCGGCTTCTTCTCGGTGGTGCGCGACATCACGGCCGAACGGCGGCTCGAGGCCGGGCTGCGGCATGCGCAGAAGATGGAGGCCGTGGGGCGCCTGACCGGCGGCATCGCCCACGATTTCAACAACCTGCTCAACGTCATCATCGGCAACCTGCAGCTGCTGGAGCGCCCGCTCAAGTCGGATCCCAGGCTCAAGCGCAATGCGGAGACCGCGTTGCGCGCGGCGCTCAAGGGTGCGGACCTGACCCGGCGGCTGCTGTCGTTCTCGCGCCAGCAGCGCCTCGAGCAACAGGTGGTCGACGTCAACGCGCTGCTCGACGGCGTCCTCGACCTGATCGGGCGGAGCCTCGGCCGTGGCATCACGGTCGAGGTGGCGCTGGAGGCGACCTGGCCGGTGCGCGTCGATCCCGGCCAGCTGGAGGATGCGCTCCTCAACCTCGCCATCAATGCGCGCGATGCGATGCCCGAGGGCGGGACGCTCCGGCTCGCCACGCGCGACGAGACGATCGTGGCCGATGTCGCCGATGCGGCCGGCGTCGTGGCCGGCGAGTATGTCGCGGTCGAGGTGGCGGACACCGGCACCGGCATGCCCGCGGACATCGTCCGGCGGGCGTTCGAGCCGTTCTTCACCACCAAGCAGCTCGGCAAGGGCACGGGTCTCGGGCTCGCCATGGTCTACGGCTTCACCCAGCAGTCGGGTGGAACGGCGGTCATCCACAGCACGCAAGGCGCCGGCACGCGCGTCATCATGCACTTCCCGCGGGTCCGCGAGGCGGTCGACCGGCCGGTGCGCGAGCCGGACGCCACGGTTGCGCTCCCGCGCGGCAACGAGTGCGTGCTCGTCGTCGACGACGATGACGACGGCCGCGCCACGGCGCGCGCCGCGCTCGCCGGGCTCGGGTACCGGGTGATCGAGGCCGCGAGCGGCGAGCGCGCCATCGAGATGCTCGCGGCCGGCGAGCAGGTCGACATAGTGTTCAGCGACGTGGACCTTGGCGCCGGCATCTCCGGCACCGAGGTCGTGCGCCGCGCCCGCGACCTGCGTCCCGGCATTGCGGCGCTGCTGGCGAGCGGCTTCACCGATACCGCCACCTTGCGCGAGGCGACGACCGACGGGGTCGTCGACGTCCTGTCCAAGCCCTATTCCCTGGAGCAGCTCGCGGTGCAACTGCGCGCCATGATCGACGGAGTGAAAGCCGATGGCTGAAAACCCCAATCGCCTGCTGGTGGTCGACGACCAGGAGGACATCCTCGACTTCGTGCAGCAGGTGGCGGAGGGCATGCACTACGCAGTCAGCGCCGTCAGCGAGCCCGAACAGTTCTGCCGCGAGGTCGGCCAGTTCGCGCCGACCCTGATCGTGCTCGACCTGCAGATGCCCGGCACCGATGGCATCGAGCTCCTGCGTCATCTGGGACGCCACGGCGTACAGGCTCCGGTGCTGATCTCGAGCGGCATGGACTCGCGGGTGCTGACCAGTGCCGAGCGCCTGGGGACCTCGATCGGCCTGAACGTGGCCGGCGTGCTGCAGAAGCCGATCATGCTGGCCGAGTTCGAGTCGATACTGGAGCGCTATCGGATTGCCGAGCAGGCGGTCGATCCCCGCGAACTCGCCCGTGCCGTGGATCGCGGGCAGCTGGTGCTTCACTACCAGCCCAAGGTCGCGCGCCATGGCCGCCGCTGGAAGGTGGCGGCCGTCGAGGCGCTGCTGCGCTGGAACCACCCGGACCTCGGCCTCGTGTATCCCGACAGGTTCATCCCGGT
>CAZXAS010000153.1:0-1715 GCA_964638185.1 uncultured Steroidobacteraceae bacterium
GTCAGCGCTGGCGGACGTACTCGCCCGGGGCGTCGGCGAGCGGCGCGTAGCCGTCGGCACCCATGGCGGGCGGCGCCACCCGCCCGGGTGACGAATGCGCGACTAGCCACTGCCCCCAGACCGGCCACCAGGAACCGGCCGCCTTGTCGGTCGTCGCGTACCACGCGTCGGCAGCGAGGCGCGCGTCGCCCGCGCGGCGCGTACGCACGCGGTGATGACGCTTCGGGTGCACCGGTCCGCTGACGATGCCGGCGTTGTGGCCGCCGCTGGTCAGCAGGAAGGTGAACTCCGGGGAACCGGTGAGCCGGTCGATCTTGTAGACGGACTTCCACGGCGCGACGTGGTCGGTCTCGGTGCCGACCACGAACATCGGCACCGCGATGTCCGACAGGTGCACCGTCTCGCCCTCGACCTGGAAGCGGTCGTGGGCGAGGTCGTCGTTGAGGTACAGCCCGTACAGGTACTGCGTGTGCATCTTCGCCGGCATGCGCGTGCCGTCGGCGTTCCAGGCCATCAGGTCGATCATCTCGTCGCGCTGGCCCTTGAGGTAGTTCTTCACCGCCGGCTGCCACAGCAGGTCGTGCGCGCGCAGCATGGCGAACGCACCACCCATCTTCGCCGAGTCGAGCACGCCCTCCTTGAACATCAGCGACTCGAGCATGGCGAGCTGCGACGGGCTGATGAACAGGGCGAGCTCGCCCGGCTCGCTGAAGTCCGTCTGCGCCGCGAACATCGTGACGTCGCGGATGCGCGTGTCGCCCTTGCGGCCGAGGGTCGCGGCGGAGATGGCGAGCAGCGTGCCACCGATGCAGTAGCCGACGGCGTGCACGCCGCGTCCGGGCACGATGGCGGACACGACGTCGAGTGCCGAATACACGCCCTTGCGGACGTAGTCGTCCATGCCGACGTCGCGGTCCTGCTCCGACGGGTTCTTCCAGGAGATCATGAACACCGTGTGGCCGGAGTCGACCAGCCACTTCACCATCGAGTTGCGTTCCGACAGGTCGAGGATGTAGTACTTCATGATCCACGCCGGAACGATCAGCACCGGCTCGGCGAGGACGTCGGGGGTGGTCGGCGTGTACTGGATGAGCTCGATGAGGTCGTTGCGGTAGACGACCTTGCCCGGGGTCGCGGCGAGCTTCTCGCCGACGGCGAAGTTCTCGACGCCGGCGGGCTGGCCGCCCTTGAGCGTTCGCTCCATGTCCTCGAGGAAGTTCTTCCAGCCGCGTGAAAGGTTGGCGCCCTTCTCCTCCAGGGTCTGCTGGATCACCTCGGGGTTGGTGGCCGGGCTGTTGGCCGGGGACACCGCCTCGGAGAACTGCTGCGCGG
The DNA here is from genome assembly GCA_964638185.1 of uncultured Steroidobacteraceae bacterium. Taxonomy (GTDB): domain Bacteria; phylum Pseudomonadota; class Gammaproteobacteria; order Steroidobacterales; family Steroidobacteraceae; genus SG8-30. The sequence continues at coordinate 1,333 of CAZXAS010000153.1, forward strand.
CGAAACCCATCAGCTGTGCATTGCGCTCCTGCACGCCCTCGATGCCGTCGACCATCTCCTGCATCAGCGTGGCGCCGTTCTGGTAGGCGCGGGCATACACGTTGAAGGGAAACATCTGCCAGGCGTCGGCGCCGAAACGGCGGTCCTTGTGGGCAGGATCGTTGGGCGGCAGTGGCTGGCCCTGCATGGCCTGCGTCGTGAACAGCCACAGGTCCATGGCCTTCTGCAGGGCGCTTTGCTGCAGCGCCATCTGCTTGGCGGGCGACGCCGACAGGTGCAGCATCCAGTCGCACCAGGCGGCGCCGTAGTCCTGCGGCGAGATGCCGCCGGTCATGCGCGCCAGCATGGCGCGAAACTCGCGGTCGACGGCATCGAGCGCGGCG
>CAZXAS010000153.1:1815-5885 GCA_964638185.1 uncultured Steroidobacteraceae bacterium
GGTCCTTCAGGTAGCAGCAGGCGAAGGACAGGCTCGCCGGGTCGCCGCGCAGGACCACGCGGTCGTAACCCTGCGACAGGCCGACGATCTGCAGCTTCAACTCGTACTGGTCCGACCAGAACCACGGGACCTTGTCGTGGAAGACGCTGCCGCCGAGCATGTTCGCGGCGGCGGTCTTGGCCTGCTCGAAGGCGTTGTCGACCGACTCGAGGCGGATGCGCCGGCCGTAGCGCGGGCTCGGGTGGCTGGCACAGTCGCCGATGGCGTAGATGTCCGGATCGCTCGTACGGCAGTACTCGTCCACGGCGATGCCGTTGTCGCAGGCGAGCCCGGCGTCAATCGCCAGCTCGCAGTTGGGCACGATGCCGATGCCCACGATCACGAGCCCGGCGGGCACGCGCGTGCCATCGTCGCACACGACGCCCGTGACCCGCCGTTCGCCCTCGATGGCGCTGACCGAGGTCCCGAGGCGGATGTCGACGCCATGAGCGACATGCTGCGCGTGGTAGAAGGCGCTCATCTCGGGCGCCACCACCCGGCTCATGACGCGATCCGCCATCTCGAGCACCGTGACTGCGAGGCCCGCCTTGGCACAGGAGGCCGCGCACTCGAGGCCGATGTAGCCCGCGCCGATGATGGCGACTCGCTCGGCGCCGGGCAGTTCGGCGCGGATCGCATCGACGTCGGCCTTGGTGCGCAGGTAATGGACGCCAGCGAGCCCGGCGCCAGGAACGGTGAGCGGGCGGGCGCGGCTGCCGGTGGCGAGCAGCAGCCTGTCGTAGGGCAGGGCGGCGCCGTCGTCGAGTGTCACCAGGCGCCGGCCGCGGTCGATCGCCGTCGCCCTTCGGCCGAGTCGCAACTCGCAGTGCTGCTGCTCATAGAACGCCATCGGGCGGATCCACAGCCGGTCGGTGTCGAACTCGCCCGCCAGGTACTTCTTCGACAGCGGCGGGCGCTGGTAGGGAAGCTCCGGCTCGTCACCCACCAGCACCAGGCGCCCGCCGAAGCCGTCGCGCCGCAGGCTGTCGACGGCCTGCGCCGCGGCATGGCTCGCGCCGACGATCACGATAGTCTCGGTCAACTGCTTCACCCGTCCAGGCAGGCCGGGCGCGCCCCGGCGGTGGCCCGTGAGGGTAGCGGGCGCGCCGGGAGCGCACCAGCCCGGCGCGCAGCGCCAATCGGCGTGCGCCATGATGGTGCGCGGCATCCCGCAGCCATCGTGCAAGTTCCTGATTTCAATTGAGGGACCCACCCGGCATAGAATCTGCACTGCGCAGGCACACGATCCGTTCCAGACCCAGGAGCACGCGATGAAGCTCGTTACCGCCATCATCAAGCCCTTCAAGCTCGACGACGTGCGCGCTGCACTGTCCGAGATCGGCATTTCGGGCATGACCGTCACCGAAGTGAAGGGCTTCGGCCGCCAGCGCGGCCACACCGAGCTCTACCGCGGGGCCGAGTACGTGGTCGATTTCGTGCCGAAGACCCGGATCGAGGTCGCCGTCCGCACCGACCTCGTCGACCAGGTGGTCGAAGCGATCGTCAGCGCCGCCAAGACCGGCAAGGTCGGCGACGGCAAGATCTTCGTCACCGACATCGAGCGCGTGCTGCGCATCCGGACTGGCGAGGCGGACGAGTCGGCTCTTTGACGCGCGAGGCCAAGAGCCTCGCCGATGCCGCGCGCAACCTGCACCTGGGCAGCGCGCGCCGGCACATCCTCTTGTGCATCCACGGCAACTGCGCGCCGGCCGAGGAGGCCGAGCAGTCCTGGAAGTACCTGAAGAAGCGCCTGCGCGAGCTGGGTCTCGACGAGGTCGACGGCAGCGTGCTGCGCTCGCGCGTGGCCTGCCTGCGGGTCTGCCGCGACGGCCCGATCGCCGTCGTCTACCCGGAGGGGACCTGGTACCACCATGCCACCCCCGCCAACCTGGAGACCATCATCCAGCAGCACCTGATCGGCGGCCGGCCGGTCACCCACCTGGCTTTCGCCTCCGGGGAACTGCGCCCCAGCTGAGCCCGCCCTGGCTGCGGCCGCTCCAGTGGATTCCCGCGACTGGTGACGTCTAACCTGTAGCCACCACGGCGTGGACAGGAGACCTCATGGCCAGTTCGATCCGTATCCGGCAGCACGGTGGACCGGAGGTCATGCATCTCGAGCCGGTCGAGCTGGCCCCGCCCCGGCGTGGCGAGGTGCGCCTGCGCCAGACGGCGATCGGCCTCAATTTCATCGACGTCTACGACCGCACCGGGCTTTATCCGATGAAGCTGCCGGCAGGGCTCGGTCGTGAAGCGGCCGGAGTGGTGACCGCGGTCGGCGCGCGGGTGACGCGCTTCAAGCCCGGTGACCGCGTCGCCTACGTCGACAGCCAGCCCGGTGCCTATGCCGAGGAGCGCAACCTGCCCGCGGCCAGGCTCGTCGCGATTCCGGCGGCGGTGAGCGACGCCGAGGCGGCGGCGGTGATGCTCAAGGGCCTGACCGCCTGGTACCTGCTCAGGCAGACGTATCGGGTGCGTCGCGGCGACGTGGTGGTCATCCACGCGGCCGCGGGTGGCGTCGGCCTGCTCGCGGTGCAGTGGGCGACGGCACTGGGCGCGGTCGTCATCGCCGTCACCGGCAGCGAGGACAAGGCCGCCCTGGCGCGCGAGCACGGCGCCCGGCACAGCCTGGTACTGGGGCCGGACCTCGCCGCGAAGGTGCGCAGCCTCACCGCGGGCAAGGGCGTGCCGGTGGTCTACGATTCGGTCGGGCAGGACACCTTCTTCGCCTCGCTCGACTGCCTGCGCCCGCGCGGCCTGATGGTGAGCTACGGCAACGCCTCCGGACCCGTGCCACCCATCGCACCGCTGGAACTGGCGAAGCGCGGCTCGCTGTACCTGACCCGCCCGACGCTGTTCCACTACATCGCGAGGCGTGCCGACCTCGAGCGCGGCGCACGCGAACTGTTCGACCTGATCGCGAGCGGCGCGGTGAAGGTGCGCATCGGCCAGCAATACCCGCTCGCCGAGGCGGCACGCGCGCATCGCGACCTCGAGGCCCGCCGTACGACCGGCTCGACGGTCCTGCTTCCCTGAGGCGACCCGGCGTGCGATGCCCGCGTAGTTGTCTCGGCATCGCCGCACTGCTTGCGGTGCTTGGCGCGGCGCCCGTCCTGGCCGCGAGTGTGAGCGCGAGGGACGAGCCCTGGGACCCGCCGCGACTGGTCCCGCTCGAGGAAGGCGTGACGCTGCCCACGCCGGAGGAACTCGAGGCGCGCGGGGCGCGGGTCGGCCAGCTGCTGGTGAAGGTGTACGACATCTTCGACCCGGGCGATCCGCGCGAGGCGAACTGGGCCTATCGCACCGCCAACACGCTCCACTACAAGACGCGCCGCCTCACGATTCGCGAGTCGATCATCCTCGAGCCCGGGGAACCGCTGGTCGCGCGCCGCCTGGCCGAGGCGGAACGGCTGCTGCGCCGGCGTGACTACCTGTTCGACGCCGTCGTACGCGTGGCGCGCTACGACGCCGTGGCCAACGTGGCCGACATCGAGGTGTCGGTGCGCGACGTGTGGACGCTGAACCCGGGCATCAGCTACTCGAACCGCGGCGGCGAGAGCAGCACGGGCTTCGAGCTGGAGGAGCAGAACCTGTTCGGGCGCGGCATCAACCTGCAGCTGTCCTACGACAAGGACGTCGACCGCACTTCGGAGGAGTTCCGGTGGATCGACCCGAACGTGCTCGGCAGCCGCTGGGCGCTCAGCCTGCGCTATGCGGACCTGAGCGACGGCAGCACCGAGTTCGTCGATGTCGAGCGTCCGTTCTACTCGTTCGACACGCGCTGGTCAGCCGGCGCAACCTGGTTCGACGACACGCGGATCGAGACCCGCTATGACCTCGGCGAGCCGGTCGACGCGCTCGAGGTGGATCGGCGGCTCGTGGAACTGCGCTACGGCCTTTCGAGCGGCGTCCAGAAGGGCCTGGTGCGCCGCTGGCTGGTGGGACTGCGCTCGGACGAACAGTACTTCCGCACCGTGCCGGGCGAGATCGCGCCGGCAACGCTGCCGCCGGACCAGAAGTTCGTCTACCCGTGG
>CAZXAS010000153.1:5985-7067 GCA_964638185.1 uncultured Steroidobacteraceae bacterium
CTGCGCGGCTACCCGCTGCGCTACCAGACCGGCACGGCGAGCGCGCTGCTGACTCTCGAGCAGCGCTGGTACACGGACTGGTATCCTTTCCGGCTGTTCCACATCGGCGGCGCCGTGTTCTTCGATACCGGCCGGACCTGGGGGCCCACGTTGAGCGGCGAACCGCCGCGCGGCTGGCTCTCGGATGTCGGTCTCGGCCTGCGTATCGGCAATTCCCGCTCCGGTCTGGGTTCCGTCGTTCACGTGGACTTCTCTTATGCGCTCGACGCCATCCCGGGCAAGGACCGCTTCCAGGTCACGGTCGAAACCAAGCGCAGCTTCTGATTCCCGGCCGTCGCGGGCCGCCACCGGGACCGCCGCATGAAGGCGCTCGCGGTGCTGTTCCTGATCGTGTTCATCGACCTGCTCGGGTTCGGCATCATCATCCCGCTGTTCCCCTTCGTCGCCGAGCGGATGGGCGCCGACCCGTGGCTCATCACCTTCGGCGGCGCCGGGGTCTACTCGCTGGCGCAGGTGATCGCGGCACCGGTCTGGGGGCGCCTGAGCGACAGCTACGGCCGGCGCCCGGTGCTGATGGTCAGCATGCTCGGGTCGATGGCGGGCTACATCTGGCTCGGACTCGCCGGCACGCTCGTCATGCTGATCGCCTCGCGCGCGCTCTCCGGACTGATGGCGGGCAACATCTCCGCCGCCTTCGCCTATGTGGCCGACGTGACCGATGCCGAGCATCGCGCCAAGGGCCTCGGCATGGTCGGCGCCGCCTTCGGCCTGGGATTCACCCTGGGACCGGCGATCGGCGCGCAACTCGGCGGCGACGACCCGGCGACCATGAACTTCATGCTGCCGGCGATGGTTTCAGCGGGCCTGAGCCTGGCAGCGTTCCTGGGCGCGGCACTGTTCCTGAAGGAGAGCCATCCGCCGGAGCACCGCAAGCCGTGGTCGGCCGCCGTGACCGGTGGCAGCCGCATGCCGCTCGCGGCGGTGTCCGGCAATCCCGCCCTGCTCGGCGTCGTCGGTGCCGTGTTCCTGATCGCGGTGGGCGGCACCATCCTGCAGTCGATCTTCCCGATCTGGGGCGCGGC
>CAZXAS010000154.1:0-6983 GCA_964638185.1 uncultured Steroidobacteraceae bacterium
TTCCGAATTCACAGAGGACCATACAGGAGTAGGCCGCGCGCCCCGCCGCAACCGTGATCACCCCCGAATCGGCCGCGACCCTGACCCGCCTGCCGCACGCCCTGCCTCTGCCGTCCTCACCCCCGAATCGCCCTCAACCAACACCCGCCACGGACCGTCCAGGCACCAACCGTGACAGCCCCCGAATCGGCCTCGACGACGACCCGGCACAGCCCGGGTCGATGTCGGCCTGTACAATCCGGGCGCATGTTCGGATCACGCCCCAAACCCGGCGACGACAGGGCCATCCCCGACGGCAACGGGGGCTTCTTCTCGCGCCTGCGCGCCCGGGTCAACCGCGGCGGCTCCTGGCTTGCCGACCTGCTGCCGGGCCGGAAGATCGACGAGGCCCTGCTCGAGGAACTCGAGACGCGGCTCCTGTCCGCCGATGTGGGCGTCGAGGCGACCGAGATGATCCTCGCCGACCTGCATCGCAAGGTAGCGCGTCGCGAGCTGGACGACGCCGACGCACTGGTCCGCGCGCTGCGCGAGTCGCTGCTCGGTGTGCTGCGCCCGGTCCAGCAGCCTCTGCGCGTGGATCCGGCTCGGCACCCGTTCGTGGTCCTGGTCGTCGGCGTGAACGGCTCCGGCAAGACCACGACCATCGGCAAGCTGGCACGGCGCCTCAAGCAGGAAGGGAGCAAGGTCATGCTGGCGGCCGGCGACACCTTCCGCGCCGCCGCGGTCGAGCAACTGACCGTCTGGGCCGAGCGCAATGCGGTGCCGGTGATCGCCCAGGGCACCGGCGCCGACCCGGCCGCGGTCGTCTTCGATGCGATGTCGGCGGCGCAGGCACGCGGGATCGACGTGCTGATCGCCGACACCGCGGGGCGGCTCCACACGCAGTCGCACCTGATGGAGGAACTCAAGAAGGTCACGCGGGTCATGAAGCGGCAGGATGCGGATGCGCCGCACGAAGTCCTGCTGGTGCTGGACGCGAGCCTCGGCCAGAACGCACTCAGGCAGGCGGAGCAATTCCATGCGGCAGTCGGCGTGACGGGCCTCGTCATCACCAAGCTCGATGGCACCGCCAAGGGTGGCGTCGTCATCGCCATCGCGAAGCGCTTCGGCCTGCCGATACGCTACGTCGGCGTGGGCGAGCAGGCCGAGGACTTCGGTCCCTTCGATGCCGAGGCTTTCGTGGACGGCGTGCTGCGGCCCGTGGCCGGATCCGCCGCATGATCAGCTTCCAGGCCGTCTACAAGCGCTATCCGAATGGTCGCGAGGCGCTCGCCGACGTGAGCTTCGAGGTCCGCGGCGGCGAGATGGCTTTCCTCACCGGCCACTCCGGCGCCGGCAAGAGCACCGTGCTCAAGCTGATCGCGCTCCTCGAGCGGCCCACCCGCGGCCAGGTGCTGGTCAACAACCGCAACACGGCGGCTGTCGGCAGCCGCGCCATACCGGGCTTCCGCCGCCAGGTCGGGGTCGTGTTCCAGGACCACAAGCTGCTGGCTGACCGCCCGGTGTACGACAATGTCGCACTGCCGCTGGCGATTGCCGGCGTTCCGCGGCGCGAGATGGACAAGCGCGTGCGGGCGGCTCTCGACCAGGTCGGCCTGCTCGGCCGGGAGAAAGGCTTCCCGCTCGAACTTTCGGCCGGCGAGCAGCAGCGGGTCGGCATCGCCCGCGCGGTGGTCAGCAAGCCGCCGGTGCTGATCGCCGACGAGCCGACCGGCAACCTCGACCCGGACCTGGCGCTCGAGGTCATGAACCTGTTCCGGCGGCTCAACCAGGTCGGCGTGACGGTGCTGGTCGCGACCCATGACATCCACGTCATCGACCGTTTCGGCGAGCGCCGCATCCACATCGAGAACGGCCGGCTGGCCGGGAGCGGACCCGATGTCGCTGCCTGACGAACTGCGCACGCCGCGGGCGGCCTCACGTGGGCCGGTGGCCGCGGTCTCGACCTGGCTCGAGCGCCATGCCCAGACGCTGGTGGCCTCGCTGGGCCGCCTGGTCCGCCAGCCCTTCGCCACCGTGCTGACGGTCGCGGTGATCGGCCTGGCGCTGGCCCTCCCTGCCTGCCTGCACCTGGTGGTGGAGAACGCGCGCAGCGTGACCGCCGGTCTCGAGCGCTCCGTGCAGGTGTCGGTCTACCTGCGCGCACCGATGACCCTGGAGCTGGCGCGCAAGGTCGCGCTCGGCATCGATGCGCGCACCGACGTCGCGGAAGCGACGCTGGTGACGCCGGAGGAGGGCCTGGCCGAGTTCCGCGAACTGTCCGGCTTCGGCGAGGCGCTCGACGCACTGGGCGAGAACCCGCTGCCCTACGCCATCATGGTGCGGCCCGCGCCCCGCTTCGACACGCCCGAGGCGGTCGAGACGCTGACCGGCGAGCTCAGGACCCTGCAGGAGGTCGACCTGGTGCAGGTGGATACCGAGTGGGTGCGCCGGCTGCAGGCGATCCTCGATGCCTTGCGCGACGTCGTCGCGGTGGCGGCCGTGCTGCTTGGCGTCGGCGTCATCGCGATCGTCGGCAACACCATCCGCCTCGACATCAACGTGCGCCGCGACGAGATCGAGGTGATCAAGCTGGTCGGGGGCAGCAATGCCTTCGTGCGCCGTCCGTTCCTCTATGGCGGTGTCTGGTACGGGCTGTGCGGCGGCCTGCTCGCCTGGCTCCTGGTCACGGTCGTGGTGGGGGCCCTGCACGCTCCGATCGAGCGCGTGGCGACCCTGTACGCCTCGGGCTTCCGGCTGCAGGGACTCGGCTACGAGGCGGCGGGCCTGCTCGTCGGCGGCGCCACCCTGCTCGGCTGGCTCGGCTCGTGGATCACCGCCGACTACCACCTGGGGCGAATCGAACCCGGGACGTAACTCCTTGTTTAATAAAGGCTGAGACACGGAACTTCCCAGGCCCTTAGCACTCTAATCCGCCGACTGCTAAGGTAGCGCCATGGCCGTCCCCGGAGGACGGCCCCAAAGGGAGGATCGATCCGCCAATGACCAGTACCGCCCTGACCCTGAAGCAATCGGCCCACGTCCTGTCCGCGCCGATCGGCAGCCTCGACGCGTATATCGAGCGCGTCTCCAGCCTGCCGGTGCTGAGCCGCGAAGAGGAAGTCGAGCTGGCCGAGCGCTTCCGCGACGACAACGACCTCGAGGCCGCGCGCACGCTGGTGCTGTCGCACCTGCGTTTCGTGGTCCACGTCGCGCGTGGCTACACGGGCTACGGCCTGCCGGTCGGCGATCTGATCCAGGAAGGCAATGTCGGGCTGATGAAGGCCGTCAAGCGCTTCGACCCGGGCATGGGCGTGCGCCTGGTGAGTTTCGCGGTCCACTGGATCCGCGCCGAGATCCACGAATACGTCCTGCGCAACTGGCGCCTGGTGCGCGTCGCAACCACCAAGGCACAGCGCAAGCTGTTCTTCAACCTGCGGAGGATGAAGAAGAACCTCGCCTGGCTGTCCGAGTCCGAGACCCAGGCGGTGGCCCGCGACCTCGGCGTCGAGGCCCGCGAAGTGCGCGAAATGGAACAGCGCCTGTCGGCACGTGACCTGTCGTTCGACCCCGCACCTGCGGGCGAGGACGACGAAGGCAGCTTCTCGCCGGCCGCCTACCTGCCGGCCGAGAACGCCGACCCGGCGATCGAGGTGGAGCGGGCGGAATGGGAGGGCAGCACCAGCAGCGCCCTCGCTGCCGCGATCGAGGAGCTCGACCCGCGCAGCCGCCGCATCGTGGAGACGCGCTGGCTGGCCGAGGACAAGCTCACGCTGCACGACCTGGCTGCGGAGTACGGCGTCTCGGCAGAACGCATCCGCCAGATCGAGGCCCAGGCGCTCAAGAAGCTGCGCGGCCTGATGGCCTGAAGCAAGGACGATCAGCTCAGCGTGGTATGGCCGCCATGCAGTTCGCGTTCGACGTCCCGGGGGCGCGCGTCGAACGCCGTGTCCGCCTGTTCCGGTGCGCGTGGCCTGCCGAGCGGTTCCGCGCCCGGCGGTCGTGCGACGAGACGGCGCACGCTGCCGTGCTCGCCGACAATGAGCCGCGCGACGCGCTCGCGGACAGCCTGGTCCGACTCGGTCGGCCGGGTCCGCCAGCGCAGGTAGTCCAGCCAGGTCGGGCTCTCGAAGCGCTCGACCCAGAGGTTCGTCGCGTCGAGATCCTGGCACACGGACCATGCGCGCGCGCCATCGCGACGCCGGAGTCGGCCCAGGTCGTTGATCACGGCGACGAACTCCGCAGCGTTCTCGGCAGGGACGCGGTATTCGATGGTAACGACGATGGGTCCCGACGCCGGGTGAATCTCGACGCTGGGCGGGTTGACGTCGGCCCGGGCCCGCGGGTCCAGCGACCCGATCTGCGCCACCGAGACCGGCAGCCAGCGCGCGGCCGCGAGCGACACCAGCGCAGCGATCCCGGCAAGCGTCAGTGACTCCCGCAGGCCCTGGGCACTGGCGAACTTGCCCCACCACCAGCTGCCCAGTGAAATCCCGGCATACGCGACGGTCTGATAGGTCGCCAGCATGCGCCCCGTCACCCAGCGCGGCGAAGAAAGCTGCACGGCAATGTTGAAGTTGGCAAATGCCAGCGTCCACACGGAGCCTGCGAGGACGTGGGCGAGCAGCGTCACCGCGGTCCAGCGACTCTGGCCGATCGCGATCATCGCCACGCAAGCCATGGCGGACAACATTCGCAACTGCGTATCGCTCGTGAAGCGACTGCGCAACGTGGCGCTCGCGAGCGCCCCGAGCATGGCTCCGATCCCGAAGCCGCCCAGCAGGATGCCGTAGGTGGGGGCACCGCCGCCCAGAAGGTCGCGCGCGACGATCGGCATCAACGCCGGAGCGGCCGCGATCGGAATCGTGTGCAGGATGCAGCGCAGCAGGATCGCCAGCAGGTGGGGCGAGAGGCTGACATAGCGCACGCCGGCGGCGATGGCGGTCCCCAGCGGCTCCGGCGGAAGCTCGCTGCGCGTACTGGCCGGCCGCCACCACAGCAGCGTGGCGATGATGCCCAGGTACGACACTGTGTTGATGACGAACGCGGCCGCCGCACCGACGGCCGCGACGATCACACCGCCGATCGCGGGCCCGACGCTGCGTGCCATGTTGAATCCGACCGCATTGGCCATGACGGCCGGGGCGATCTGCGTGCGCGGTACCTGGTCGCCGATCGACGCCTGCCACGCGGGCGCGAAGAGGGCGGCGCCACAGGCGATCAGGAACGTCAGGCCGAGCAACAGCGAGGGCGTGACGGCGCCGGCCAGCGTGACCACCGCAAGAACGGCCGAGGCCATCAGGGTCAGGGACTGCGACACCAGCATGATCGAGCGGCGGTCGCGCGTATCCGCCAGGGCACCGGCCAGGAGCGACAGGAGGAAGAATGGCAGCGCGCCCGCCGTCTGCACCAGTGCGACCTGGTGGGCGGACGGTGCGATCGTTGCCATCAGCCACGACGCGCCGACCGTCTGGATCATGCTGCCGAAGGACGAGGCCAGCGAGGCCCACCAGAACAGCGCGAATGCGCGATGTTCGAACGGTGCCAGCGTTGCCTGGCGCCAGCGTTCGAAATGAGAGGGGCTCTCCGCGGCCTGGGCGGGCATGGATCAGGTCAATACACAGAATGGGTCGGCAATTCTAGCGCTTGTGCTCTGCCGCCACGCTCTCTTGTTTTCTGGCGCGACGGCCGCGCAGCCGCTCAGCAGGCTGCGCGGCCTGGCCGCATGACGCCGGCAACCGCGGCCGTCCGGTTCACCCCGCCACGACCGGCGTGATCGTGATCTCGACGCGCCGGTTCTGTGCCTGGCCTTCGGCGGTCTCGTTCGACGCGACCGGATAGCGCTCGCCGCCCCCGACCGTGATGAACCGCTGCTGCGGGATCTGCCGCGACACCAGGTAGGCGGCCACGGCCCCCGCGCGCCGTTCGGACAGCGCCTGGTTGTACTCGTCGCTGCCGCGGCTGTCGGTGTGCCCGGCGATCTCGATCACCGTCTTGTCGTATTCCTTCAGCACCATCGCCACGCCGTCGAGCACCTTGAAGAACTCCGGATTCAGGTCGGAGCTCGCCGTCGCGAAGGTGATGTTGCCCGGCATGTTGAGCGTGATGTCGTTCTTGTTCTTGCCGGTGCGCGTCACCGTCACGCCGGTGCCGGCCATGCGCTCGCGCAGCTTCGCTTCCTGCACGTCCATGTAGTAGCCCACGCTGCCGCCGGCGATGCCGCCGATGGCGGCGCCGATCAGCGCGTTCTCCAGGTCGTCGCCCTTGCTGAGCAATCCGACCACGGCGCCGCCCGCCGCACCGATCGCGGCTCCCTTGGCCGCCTTGCTGGTCTGCGATTCGCCGGTGTACGGGTTGACGGTGCTGCACGCTGCCACGAGGCCGGCAAGCGTTGCGATCGCGACCGCCCTGGTGAGGAATGTGCCCATGCTGTCTGCTCCAATGTCCGGGGTGGCAAGGATGGTAGCAGCGCGCTGAACGCGGGCTGAATCCGCGCCACCGTGCGGACACGCGCCGGGGTCAGCCCAGTACGTCGATCCGCTCCGCCTGCGCGTCCGCAAGCGCCGCCTGGCGCACGGCCTCGGTGACGGCCGCATGCACGTTGCGGTCGAGCGCATCGGGCACGAGGTCGTCGCCGCTGGCAAGATCCGCAATCCGGTGCGCCGCGGCCAGCAGCATGCCGTCGGTGAATCGCGACGCCCGTGCCTCGAGCGCGCCCTTGAACAGTCCCGGGAAGCCGAGCACGTTGTTGATCCCCTTGCCGTCGGCGGCGAAGGCCGCGCCTTGCCGGAGGGCGACGACCGGCTCGATCTCCGGGTCGGGATTCGACAGCGCCAGGATGATCTGCCCGGCACGGACCATCTCCGGGCGAATCAGGCCGCGAACACCGGTCGTGGTGATCACCACGTCGCAGGTCGCCATGACGTCCTCCAGCGACGACGGCTCGCCCCCGAGCGCGACCAGCCGCTCGATCGCCGCCGGATTGCGGTCGGCGCCCTTCACCC
>CAZXAS010000155.1:0-3001 GCA_964638185.1 uncultured Steroidobacteraceae bacterium
ACGATAAACAGGCACGGTTGCTTGTAACCGTCAGAGTTGACCGTTTTTGACCGGTGCCGTACAGTGCGGGAGTCAGACCCGCCGGCCGGCGAGGCCGCCACTGCCAGGAGCCGAACAACGTGCCACTCCCGCGTGACCAACTGCTGCACGCCTACCGGCAGATGAAGACCATCCGCGAGTTCGAGGAGCGGCTGCACGTCGAGATCCAGACCGGCGAGATCCCAGGCTTCACCCACCTCTATTCCGGCCAGGAGGCCGTCGCCGTCGGTGTCTGCGAGCACCTCGGCGACCGGGACTGGATCGCGAGCACCCACCGCGGCCACGGGCACTGCATCGCCAAGGGCTGCGACGTGCCCGGCATGATGCTCGAGATCTATGGCCGCCGCGATGGACTGTGCAAGGGCAAGGGCGGCTCGATGCACATCGCCGACATGGACAAGGGCATGCTCGGCGCCAACGCGATCGTCGGCGGCGGACCGCCGATCGCGGTCGGCGCGGCGGTCGCCTGCAAGACCCGGGGCGACGGTCACGTTGCCGTCGCCTTCGGTGGCGACGGCAGCTGCAACCAGGGCACGGTGTTCGAGGCCATGAACCTGGCGGTGGTGCTGCAGGTGCCCGCGATCTTCGTGTTCGAGCACAACGGCTACTCCGAGCATACCGGCGCCGACTATGCGGTCGGCTCGAAGGACATCGCCGGGCGGGCGCGCGGATTCGGCATGCCCGCGGAGGTGTGCGACGGCGCGGACTTCTTCTCCGTGCACGAGGCCATGGGTCGCGCGGTGGAACGCGCCCGCGGTGGCGGCGGACCGTCGACGATCGAGGCGCGGATCACGCGCTTCTTCGGGCACTTCGAGGGGGACCCGATGCTGTATCGCGCCCGCGACGAGGTCGCCCGGCAGCGCGAATCCATGGACTGCCTGAAGAACTTCCGCGCCCGGGTGACTGGCGAAGGCTGGCTTGCTGCCACGGACCTCGACACCATCGACGCCGAGGTCATGGCCGTCATCGACGCCGCGGTCGCCGCGGCCCGCAGCGCCGCCCCGCCCGTCGAGGCCGACCTGCTCACCGACGTCTACGTCTCCTACTGAAGCGCGTGGAGCGACCACCGATGCGACAGCTTTCCATGCGCGACGCGATCAACGAGGCCCTGCATCTCGAGATGGCGCGCGACCCGCGGGTCATCGTGCTCGGCGAGGACGTTTCCGGCGGCGCCGGTGGTACCTCGGGCGAGCGCGACGCGGCGGGCGGCGTATTCGGCGTGACCAAGGGGCTGCTGCCGAAGTTCGGCGAGCACCGCGTGATCGACACCCCGATCTCGGAGAGCGCGATCATCGGCGCCGCCAACGGCGCGGCATTGGCGGGACTGCGGCCGGTCGCCGAACTCATGTTCGCCGACTTCCTCGGCGTATGCTTCGACCAGGTGTTCAACCAGGCCGCCAAGTTCCGCTACATGTTCGGCGGCAAGAGCACCTGCCCGATCGTGATCCGCACTGCGACGGGTGCCGGCATGAACATGGGCGCCCAGCATTCGCAGTCGATGTACGCGATGGTCACGGCCGTGCCCGGCCTCAAGGTCGTGGTGCCGTCGAATGCCTACGATGCCAAGGGCCTGCTGCTGACCGCCATCCGTGACGACGACCCGGTGGTGTTCTTCGAGCACAAGGCGCTGTATCCGCGCAAGTGCGCGGTCCCGGAGGGTGACTACACCATCCCCTTCGGCGAGGCGAGCCTGGTGCGCGAGGGCGAGCATGTCACCGTGGTCGCCATCGGCCGCATGGTCGCCTTCGCGGAGAAGGCAGTCGATGCGCTCGCGAAGGACGGCATCACCTGCGACCTCATCGACCCGCGCACACTGTCCCCGCTCGACGACGAGACGATCTACGAGAGCCTGGAGAACACCGGCCGCATCGTGATCGTCGACGAGTCGCCGCCGCGCTGCTCGATCGCCGCTGACATCGCCGGCCTCGTCGCCACGAACGCCTTCCACACACTCAAGGCACCGGTCGTGCAGGTCACGCCGCCGCACACGCCGGTGCCGTTCGCGCGCGAACTGGAACGCGCCTACGTGCCGGGGCCGCAGGCGATCGAGGCAGCCATCCGCCGGGCGCTGAAGGACTGAACCGATGGCGCGCATCGACCCGGTGACCATGCCCAAGTGGGGCATCGAGATGCAGGAAGGAACCATCACCGCCTGGAATTTTTCTGCGGGCGACAGGGTGGAGAAAGGCGCCGGACTGCTCGACGTCGAGACCGAGAAGATCGTCAACTCGGTGGAGGCGCCGGTGGCCGGCACGCTGCGCCGCATCGTGGCGCCGACGGGCGAGACCTGCGCGGTCGGCGCGCTGATCGCGGTGTTTGCGCCGGGTGACGTCGCCGAGGCCGAGATCGACGACTTCATCGCCGGCTTCAAGCCCGCGGACACTTCCTTCGAACCCGATGAAGCGGCGCCGGCCGGGACCGGCAGCGCATCCGCCCCCGCTTCAGTAGCCCCGGCTGCAGCCACGGATGCCACCGAGTCGAAGGTCAGCCCGATTGCGCGACGCCTCGCTGAACGGCTGGGCATCGACCCGGCGAGGATCACCGGTACCGGACGCAACGGCCGCGTCTCGAAGGAAGACGTCGAAGCGCACGCCCGCTCACTCGGCCTCATGCCCGCGGATGGGGACGCAGCGGCGGCTGCGCCGGTGGCGAATCCGCCGACACGCGAGCGCATGACCTCCATGCGCCTGACCATCGCGCGCCGGCTCACCGAGTCCAAGCAGACGATCCCGCATTACCGCTTGTCGGTCGACATCGACGCCGCTGCGCTGCTCGCACGGCGCGCGGCGCTCGCTGCCGCAGGTACGCGCGTCTCGGTCAACGACCTGCTGCTCCACGCCTGTGCCGTCACGCTGGCCGCGCACCCGCGGGTCAATGCCCAGTTCGTCGGCGACGAGGTCCTGAGCTTCCCGCACGCCGACATCGCCGTGGCCGTGGCGACCGAGGCGGGCCTGGTGACGCC
>CAZXAS010000155.1:3101-6869 GCA_964638185.1 uncultured Steroidobacteraceae bacterium
CATGCCCTCCATCAGCCAGGCCTCGATCCCCGCCGTCCTGCTGTTGTTCACCGGGTTGGCCGGCTGCGCCGGCGACGTGGCGCGCGACGGGGTGAGCGGCGACGAGACCGCGGATCCTGCCGCTGCAGTCGCGGCCGCGGCGCATCCTGGCGAGGCTGCGTACGCGCGCGCCTGCGCCCGGTGCCATGAGGGGGAGGTCGCGAAGGCGCCGCACAAGATGTTCCTGCAGATGATGCCGGCCGACGGCATCCTTGCCTCGCTCGAGACAGGCGTCATGCGGCGCCAGGCCGCGAGGCTCGGCCCGGACGAGCGCCGGGCCGTGGCCGAATACCTCTCAGGGCATTCGCTCGACGAGGTCGTGGCCGCGGCCCGTGCGCCCACCTGCGAGGGGGATGCCGCCCGCTTCGACCTGACCCGCCCTCCCGCGAAGACCGGCTGGGGCGTGACCCGCGAGAACCAGCGCTACATCCCGGCGGAGGTCGCCGGACTCGCGGCGGCCGACCTGCCGAAGCTCGAACTCGCCTGGGCCTTCGCCTTCCCCAATGCGCAGCGCGTCCGCTCGCAGCCGACCGTGGCCATGGGAGCGGTGTTCATCGGCAGCCAGAATGGCACTGTCTATGCACTCGACAAACTGACCGGCTGCGTGCGCTGGACGTTCCGCGCCAGTGCCGAGGTGCGCACCCCGGTGATCATCGAGGGCTGGGAGCCGGGCGCAGCGCCGGCGCGCGCCCCACTCGCCTACTTCGCCGACCTCATCGCCCGGGTGTACGCGGTCGATGCACTCACCGGCAAACTCGAGTGGGTGGTCAAGGCCGACGACCACCCGAACGCCACCGTGACCGGTGCGCCGGTGCTGTACCGCGACCGTCTCTATGTGCCGGTCTCGTCCCTCGAGGTCACCTCGGCCGCCGACCCGAGTTACCCGTGCTGCAGTTTCCGCGGCTCCGTGCTGGCGCTCGACGCCGCGACGGGCGCCACCTCGTGGAAGGCCTACACCATCGATTCCGAGCCGGCCGAGGTGGGCCGCACCGCCCTCGGCACGCCCATCCTGGCACCCTCCGGCGCGCCGGTTTGGAACAGCCCGACCATCGACAGCGAGCGGGGCCTCCTGTACGTAGGGACTGGCGAGAACTATTCCTCCCCGGCCAACGACCGCAGCGACGCGCTGCTCGCCTTCGAGCTCGAGACCGGCAGGCTCGCCTGGCACCGGCAGAAGACCGCGGGCGATGCCTGGAACGTCGCCTGCATGATGCTCGACAACCCGAACTGCCCCGAGGAGAACGGCCCGGATGTCGACTTCGGGGCCAGCGCCATCCTCGCTCGTGGGGCGGGCGGGCGCGACCTGCTTCTCGCCGGCCAGAAATCGGGCGACGTGTACGCGCTCGACCTCGGCCGCGCCGGAGAACCGGTGTGGCGCAACAAGGTGGGTCGCGGCGGGATCCAGGGCGGCGTGCACTTCGGCATGGCGCTCGACGGGCAGCGGCTGTTCGTACCCATCTCCGACATGCGCGACGAGCACGTGGAAGGAAAGGTCTACGAGGAGGAGGCACGTCCCGGGCTCTACGCCCTCGAGGTGACGACCGGCAGGCTGCTCTGGTCGCAGCCGGCCAAGGATGTCTGCGCGGGACGTCAATTCTGTGAGCCAGGCATCTCGGCCGCCATCACTGCCATGCCCGGTGCCGTCCTCGCAGGCCACATGGACGGCATGTTGCGCGCGTATGACTCGACGAGCGGTGCGATCCTGTGGGAGTACGACACCACGCGTGCCGTGACCGCGGTCGACGGCACGAGCGCCCACGGCGGATCATTCGGCGGCGGCGCCGGCCCGGTGGTTCAGGACGGCATGTTGTTCGCCGCGTCGGGCTATGGCATCTATTTCCACATGCCAGGCAATGTGCTGCTCGCCTTCGCGCCGGCCGCGAATGCGCCGGACCCGGATCGAGGCGCGAGCACAACCCGGACCGCGCGCTGACGCGGAGAGACCGGCCGGCCTCACGAGACCGGGATTCCCACCCTCTCGGCGAGGCGCCGGCGCGTCAGCCGGTCGTCCGCCGATTCCTCGCCCTCCAGGCGCCGGCGCAGCTCGAGCCACGCGAGCCAGACGGCTTCGAACAACCAGCGCGCGGATTCGAGTCTTGCGGAGTCGATCGCGACACCCCGACCGCAATAGGCCTCGAGCAGCCGTGCGGACGCACCGCCGTCCAGGTCGTGGTAGGCAACGAAGCCGGCGAGGTCCATCACCCTGTCGCCCGCTCCCGCGTACTCCCAGTCGACCGCCACCAGCCGCTCGCCGAAATCGATCAGGTTACGATGGTGCAGGTCGTTGTGGCACAGGACCGGCGAATCTTCCCGCGCCAGCTCGTTGCGGGTGCGGACCGCACGCCTGAGGACGCCCTCGGGCACGACGCCGCGCAGGACCCTGCGGTAGTAGTCGAGGCTCGAGGCAAAATCCACGCGACGCAGTCCCGTGGGCACCTCGGCGCCGTGGAGGCGCTGCAGCCACGCGGCGATATCCTCGATACCCTGCGCCGACTTCGCCCGCTCGCGGGACCAGACCCGGTCGCCGAGATACTCGGTCACCAGCAGTCCCTCGACGGGATCGTCGAGCAACACGCTGGGCGCGAGCCCGAGGCTCGACACCAGCGTGTGCACCCGTGACTCGGTGTCGCGCACGACGTCGAAGGCCGGGTCGTTGTCCCCACCGATCCGCACGACGACGTCGCGGCCTCCGCCCGTGAGCCGGAAGGAGTGGTTGCGCGAGCCGCCGGCGAGCATGGTGACCGACGGGTCGACGAAACCGAGCCGCTCTGCCGCGGCATTGACGCGCTGGAGGACCATCTCGGGGTCAGCCATGGTCGGGGGCGAGCCGTGGCGCACGCTGCCACTGCCACCATCCCACCACCGCCAGCGCCGCGAACACCAGGTACAGGGCGGCCGTGAACGCGAGCCCCTGTACCGCGAAGAGCCATGCAAGCCCGACGTCGATCGCGATCCACCACAGCCACGCCGCGGCGACGCGCCGGATCATCATCCAGGTTGCGGCGACACTGGCCCAGGTGCCGAGCGCATCGGCCCAGGGCGACGCGGCATCGGAACCCAGCGCCAGCAGCGGCGCGGTCCCGACTGTTGCCAAGGCCACGATGACGACGGCCGCCACGTGACTTCCGCCACTCCAGCGGCGTGCGACGGGCCCAGCCGTCCGGCCTGTCTCCCGACCCCAGCTCATCCATCCGGCTGCTGCCATGGCCACGTACACGAGCTGCAGGCCCGACTGCAGGTACAGCCTGGAATCGAAGAACACCAGGACGTACAGGGCGGCGCTCGCGCCGCCAGCGAGCCAGCACCATCGCACCTGGCGGATCGCGAGCACGACATAGGCCAGGCCCAGCAGTACCGCGAAGAGCTCGGTCACGCCGGTGCCGGCGAGTTGCCCCAGGATGGCCGCGGCGCCGAATGTGGTCGCCTCAGTCACCGCCACCCAGCACTTTCATCACGAAGACTGCGCGCCGGTCACCCTCGAAGCTGCGCCCGATCTCCGACTGCAAGGCCTCCATGACCGGGAGGTACTCGCCACTGACCTGCGTACTCATCGAGTTGGTGACGACGCGCAGCGTGTCGTGTGCCCGGAGGCGATCGATGAAGTCCTGGATCGGCGGAATGTACTCGTCGGTCAGCGGGTACAGGCTGATTTCCACGGCGACGTGCATGGCGACTCCTGTCAGAAACTGAAGCTTGCGGTGATGCCGGCCTGGCGCGGATCGCCCAGGC
>CAZXAS010000156.1:0-6754 GCA_964638185.1 uncultured Steroidobacteraceae bacterium
ACCCAGCTGCTCCTGCCACGGGAACGCGCGACCAGCCAGTCGATCGCCAGCTGCTCGTTGTCGTAGTCGCCACCCAGTGCCTCGCGGCCGCCGGTCCACTCGAGCGTGAACGACTCGCCGTGCCGCGGGAAATAGACGCTGTCGAGCCGGTCCAGGCCGAATCGCGCGAAGACCTCGCCGCGCTCGAAATCGACCCGCTCCGGCAGCCCGCTGCTGCTGTCGCCGATGCGCAGCTCGGAGGTACCGCTGGCGCGCGTGACGCCGAGGCGCATCTCGCCCCAGCTGCTCAGTTCGCGCCCGATGTCGAGGCCGATCTCGCTCGAGCGCACGCGATACTGCGCAATGCGCGTGTCGGCCTCGATCAGGTCGAAGCTGCGCCGCTCGATCGACGCACGCGGCGCCACGAACCAGCGTGCCGCCGGCCTGAGTGGCTGGTACAGCTCGGTGAACACCTGTGGTTCCTCGCCCACCTGCAGGTCCACCTGCCATTCACCGCCGAAGCTGTTGACCTCCGTGAACAGGAAGCGCACGCCTGCGTTGAAGGCGTTGCCGCCCTCGAAGTCGTCCTGCAGTTCCAGCCCGAAGCGGACGTAGTTCGGCCCCCAGCTCTTGGGTCGCGCAGCGATCTCGAGTCCGGCGCGCTGTGCGTCGTCGCGCACCAGGCGATAGTCCAGGGTCTCGAACACGCCGTCGCCGTACAGGCGCGTCAGGCCGCGCTGCACCGGGCGTGCCGCGAGCGGCTTGCCCACCAGGCCGCCGAGCGTCGCGTCGATCCAGGGCTGGTAGCGCGCGGAGCGGTCGTCGGCGCGCACGAACTCGACCACGGGTGGCGGCGGTCCGGCTTGCTGGCGTCGCGCCAGGTACCGCGCCCAGTCGTCAGCGCCGACCTGCAGCGACGCCAGCTCCTCGACCGCGCCGAGCGCCGCCTGCCGGCCGCGCTCGATGTAGCGCTCGACGCGGGTGAAGTCGAGCGAGGACATAGCGCCCAGGTCGGGCTCGATCACGAGGTCGCGTGGTCCGAGCAGCTCGCGCTGCCTGAGCGTCTCGCGATGGATCATCACCGCCACCATCTGGTTCGACATGTCGATGGCCGAGTCCAATTCCTCTCGTGTCTGCGGCTTGAAGCCGACGTCGACCGCAATGACGACGTCGACACCCATGGCCTTGGCGACCCTGACCGGCAGGTTGTCGGCGAGCCCGCCGTCGACCAGGAGTCTGTCGTCGACTTCGACCGGCGCGAAGACGCCCGGCGCCGACATGCTCGCGCGCAGCGCCGTGGTCAGGTCGCCACCGGCGAGCACCACCTCCTCGCCCGTCTCGATGTCGGTCGCCACCGCGCGAAATGGCACGGGCAGGCGATCGAAGTCGGCGACCTCCGCGACCGGAAGCGTCTCGCGGCGCAGGATCTGGGTCAGCTTCTGGCCCTGGATGAGTCCGCGCGGGAGGCGAAAGCCTTCGCCGTCGAAGCCGACCGGCAGGCGCACCAGGAACCGGCTCTGCTCCTGCTTGCGGCGATAATCGAGGTCGCGCCGGGGTGTGTCGTCCTGGAACGCCGACCGCCAGTCGAGGGTACGCACCAGCGCCTCGATCTCCGCAGTCGTCATCCCGGAGGCATAGAGCCCGCCCACCAGCGCCCCCATGCTGGTGCCGACGATGGCATGCACCGGTATGCGCTCCGCCTCCAGCACCTCGAGCACGCCGATGTGCGCCAGCCCGCGCGCCCCACCGCCGGACAGCACCAGGCCGATCCGTGGTAGAGCAGCGTGCCCGGCAGCAACGGCCTCGCGGGCGTCGAGCGACTCGTCGGCGGACGCGCCGGCAGCCCATGGCACCGGACAGGCCAGCAGCAGGGCGAGCGTGCGAGTGAGCGCGTGCATGGGCGTGACGAGTAGTGGCCGATCGATGTTAGCACGCAGGCCCGGCGGCATCCGGCGCCGCGGTTGGCGGGCGCTCCATGCTTGGGGATAATCGACGCGCGCATTGCCCGGCACCACGGTGCGCAGCGCATCGACCCCCTCGCGAATCCACCGGACGACCCATGCAACGAGCCCGGACCGCTGCGGCGCTGACACTCCTCGGGCTCGCGACCGCCGCCCGCGGCGGGGCGGTCGAACTCGGCGAGGTGCTGGTGACGGCGACCCGCATGGACGCGGCACTGCTCGATTACCCGGGCAGCGCAACGCGCCTGGCGGGTGGTGACATCGGCCGGATCGGCGCTACGCACCACGCGGAGGCCCTGAACCGGGTGCCGGGAGCCTTCATCCAGCGCGGCAGCGGACAGGAGTCGCTGACGGCGCTGCGCTCGCCCGTCCTCGCGGGCCCGGGTTCGTGCGGCGCGTTCCTGTTCCTCGAGGACGGAATCCCGTTGCGCCCGGTCGGCTTCTGCAACGTCAACGAGCTGTTCGAGGTGAATTCCGAACAGGCGGCGGCGATCGAGGTGCTGCGCGGGCCCGGCAGTGCGCTGTACGGGTCCAATGCCGTACACGGCATCGTCAACGTGCTGAACCCGGGCCCGGCCGACCTCCCGGCCGCGGGCGTCACGCTCGAGGCAGGCGAGGACGGATACCTGCGCCTGAAGGCGGCAGGCGCGCGCGACACGCCGCTCGGCAGCGCCGGTATCGCGTTGAACGCCACCCACGACGACGGCTGGCGCGAGGCCACCGGCTTCGACGAACAGAAGCTCGCAGCGAGCCTGGTACGTCCGGCCGGTGCCGGCACGCTGACATTGCGACTGAACGGCACCAACCTGGCGCAGGAGACCGCAGGGTTCATCGTCGGTGCGGACAGCTATCGCGATCCCGACATCGCGCGCTCCAATCCGAATCCGGAGGCGTTTCGCGATGCCTGGAGCGCCCGAGCCACCGCACATTACTCGCACCCGGTCGGCGCCGCGGATACGGCCGACCTGCGGCTGGTCCTGCGCAGCTCACGCATGGAATTCCTGCAGCACTTCCTGCTCGGCCAGCCGCTCGAACGCAACGGCCAGGACAGCCTGGGCATGCTGCTGTCGCGGTCCTTCACCACGGCCAGGGGGGCGAGCCTCATGGCCGGGCTCGACGCCGAGCGGGCGACCGGGTTCCTGGTCGAGGACCAGGAGGGACCGGCCACCGGCGGCCCGCCCGCCGCCATCGCCATCCGGCCTCCCGGCAGGCACTACGACTACGCCGTTGACTCGCTGCTGGTGGCGCCGTACCTGCAGTGGGTCCAGCGACTTGCCGGCCGGCTGACGCTGACGGCGGGATTGCGCTTCGAGTGGCTGCAGTATGACTACGACAACCGCATGCTCGACGGCGATACCGACGAGAACGGCGTGCCCTGCGCATCCGGCGGCTGCCTGTACTCACGACCGGCCGACCGCCGTGACCGCTTCGAGAACTTCGGGCCACGACTCGGTCTCAACTGGCGCATCGGCGAGTCCGGCGCCCTGTGGACCTCGCTGTCGCAGGGGTTCCGGCCGCCCGAGGCGACGGAGCTCTACCGGCTGCAACGCGGGCAACAGGTCGCAGAACTGGACTCGGAACGCATCGATGCGGTGGAGATCGGCTACCGCCATGCCGCGCCCGGACGCTCGCTCGAGCTCGCCGCATTCTGGATGGACAAGGACGACGTGATCCTTCGCGACGCCGCCGGATTCAACTACAGCGGCGGCCGCACGCGCCACCGTGGCCTCGAGTACGGATTCGACTGGTCCCTCGGCAACGGGCTCAGTCTCGCCGGCTCCGGGACCCTCGCCCGCCACACCTACGCGTTCTCGGCCGCACTGGCGGGCGAGCAGGTCACCAGCGGTGACGATGTCGATACCGCCCCGCGGCAGCTGCACTCGCTCCGGCTCGGCTATGACCACCAGGGCCTGGCCGCGGAGCTCGAGTGGCAGTACGTGGGCGGCTACTGGGCGGATGCAGCCAACACCGCCCGCTATCCTGGCCACGAGCTCCTGAACCTGCGCCTCGGCTGGTCGGCGACGGACGCGATCGGCTTCGCGGTCAGGATCACCAACCTCGCGAACACGGCCTATGCGGACCGCGCCGACTACGCCTTCGGCAGCTTCCGCTATTTCCCCGGCCGGGGCCGCGCGGCCTTCGTCGAGATGACCTGGCGGCGCGACTGAACCGATAGAATTACGCGCGCCATCCACCGGAGCGACGCCGATGCAGACCACCGCCTATTTCGTCACCGCGCTGGTCGGCGCCCTGCTCGCCGTCCAGGTCGGGCTGAACGCCATCATGCGCACGCACCTCGGCTCCGCCGCGGCCGCCGCGGCGGTGAACTTCGCCGTGGGGCTCGTTGCGCTGGTGCTGGTCGTGCTCGTCACACGAGTGCCGCTGCCGGGGCCGGCGCAGTTCTCCGCCGCTCCGTGGTGGGCCTGGCTCGCCGGTCTCGCGGGCGCCGCCTATGTGGCTTCGTCCGCCGTGGCAGGTCCGCTGATCGGCGGGGCCGGTTTCGTCGCCGCGGTCATCGCCGGCCAGATGCTGGCGTCGCTCGCGCTCGACCATTTCGGCGTGCTCGGCTTTCCCACCAGGCCGATCGACGCCGCGCGCGTCATCGGCGCACTGATGGTGGTCGGTGGCGTGCTGCTGCTGGCGCGCGACTGACCGCGCCGCCCGGACCGGCGACTACCGCCGCCACCTGTCCTGCATGGCGAGGAGCCGCGCGCGGTCGCCGGCCGGCAGTGCCTCGATCCACGCCGACTCCTGCCCTGCCTCCGGCAGTACGTGGCCGAACTCGACCATCGCCGCCGCCGGCAATTCGATCAGGTATACCCACACGCCGAAGCGATCCATGCCGGCCGCCATCGCCACATCCGCGGTCAGCCGCTCGACGAGACGCGCGCGGATGGAGGCGCTGCGCCCGGCGCGGATGCGGCCGTACAGGAAGAGATGATCGTGTGACGGCGCTGCGCCTCCGATGAAGTGATCCCCGGCGGATACGCTGTCGAAGATGACCTGCGCGAACTGGACCGGCGCCCCGGTGACCTCGGCGTGGGCGAGCGTGACGGCGCGCGCGACCGCCTTCTTCTGTTCCGGGCCGAGGAGCCCGGCCGTCGTGGTGCAGGTGTAGGTCGGCATGGGGCCCCCCGTCCGCTTGCGGGCGTCGGCCGTCAGGCGGCACGCCGGCGCCGACGCGTCGCCGGCCGCAGCACGCGCTCCACGCCGCCACCCGGCAGCTGCTGCGTGATGCAGTGGATGTTGCCGCCGCCGAGCAGGATCTCGCGCGCCGGGACGCCGACCACCTCGCGACCCTTGAACAGCCTGCGCAGCAGTCGCAGCACCCGCGCGTCCAGCAGCGGGTCGAGCAGCGGCATGACCACGCGCCGGTTGGCGATGTAGAAGTTCACGTACGACCCGGCCATGCGATCACCCGCCTGGCGCGGGCGGGTGCCTTCGCGCCGGTCGACACCGGCCGACTCCTCCTCGGTCATGATGAGTGGCCCGGGCTGCGGCAGCTTGTGCACGGTGAGCGCGCGGCCGCGTGCATCCCGCGAAGCCTTCAGGCGCGCCAGCGCATCGCGGCTGATGGCGTACTGAGGATCGGCCGGATCGTCGGTCCAGGTCAGGGCGACCTCGCCCGGCCTGATGAAACAGCACAGGTTGTCGACGTGCCCGTCGGTCTCGTCGTTGTACACGCCACGGCCGAGCCAGATCACGCGCTCGATGCCGAGATAATCGGCGAGCCGCGCCTCGATGTCGCGGCGGTCGAGGCCTGGATTGCGGTTGGGGTTGAGCAGGCACTCCTCGGTCGTCAAGAGCGTACCCTCGCCGTCGACGTGGATGGCCCCGCCCTCCAGCACGAACGGCGCGCGGTAGCGCTCGACGCCCTCGATCTCCAGGATCTTGCGCGCGACCATGTCGTCCTGGTCCCAGGGAAAGTACAGCCCCCCGTCGAGGCCACCCCAGGCATTGAAGTGCCAGTCGACCCCGCGCACGCGCCCCTTGCCGTCGACCACACCGGTCGGCCCGGTATCGCGCACCCAGGCGTCGTTGCTCGTGATCTCGACCAGGCGCACGGCAGCCGGCAGCACGCTGCGCGCATGCTCGTACTGCGCCGCCGACACACCCACCGTCACCGGCTCGCTGGCCACGATCGCGGTCGCCACGGCGGCAAATGCCTGCTGTGCAGGCTTGGCGCCGAGCCGCCAGTTGTCCGGCCGCTCCGGCCACAGCATCCAGGTCCCGGCGTGGGGCTCGAACTCGGCCGGCATCCTGAAGCCGTCCCGGCGCGGCGTGCTCTTGAGCGTGCGTGTCATGCCGCCGATTCTACGTGAGCCGCGGGCCGGGGCCACGACCGGGGGCCGGCACCGACGACCCGCCGCCTACCGGCCGGCGAGTGCGAGCTCGAGACTGTTGAGTGCCCGGAGCCAGCGCCTGCCGTGGAATGGCTGGTAGGCCCAGGGCCTGGGCAGGCCGGGATGCACGTTCGTCAGCATGTCCTCGGCCACCGGCAGGACCGACGCGGGTCTGTCGGCGAGTTGCGCCGCCTGCTCGGCAGTCAGGTCAAGGAACGGGTGGAAGTCGCAACGCCGCAGTCGCTCGGCGATCCTGAGCGCCAGGGTCTTGCGCTTGCCACGGTAGGCGGGAACCTCCGGTAGCCACATGGCGAAGGGCGCGAACATGATCCCCATGGCACCGAACAGCCGCGCGGCCTGCACGTCGTTGGCCGCCTCAGTGTCGGCAAAGCGCCAGCCGCGGGCCGTGAGCCGCCGGGGCGAGCTGACCATCACATCGGAATAGTGGACACCGGATCCCTGTCCGGTGGA
>CAZXAS010000157.1:0-6697 GCA_964638185.1 uncultured Steroidobacteraceae bacterium
CCCGGAACGTTTATCCTGATACGTCGAATCGCCGAGGAGATTCCCATGACCCGTACCCGCAGTCGCAGTGCCGCCATCATGACCGGGATCGCACTGGCGACACCGTGCGCAAGCGCACAGGCTGAGGCCGATGTGACGGCGCTCACGGTCTACAGCTCGGCCCGGCCCGGGGCCATCCCGGCCGACTGGTACCGGCCGCTGCCGGGGATGGGCTCGCCGCCCGCGAGCCAGCTGCCGGGCTACGCGGTGGTGCGTGCCGATCGCGACATCGACGTCGCCCGCGGCCGCTCCCGCCTCAAGTTCACCGACGTCGCGGCGCTGATCGACCCGACCACGGTCAGCTTCCAGTCGCTGACCGATCCGGCGGGAACGCGGGTGCTGGAGCAGAACTTCCAGTTCGACCTGGTCAGCACCCAGAAGCTGTTGTCGCGCTACGTCGATCGCGAGGTGACGGTCGAGCGCGCCCAGGGCGACGGCGTGTCGATCCTGAACGGTACCCTGCTGTCGGCCTATGACGGGCTCGTGGTGCGCGGTGACGACGGCCAGGTGCATGCGCTCAACCAGTGGTCCGGTATCCGCTTCGGCGAATTGCCCGGGGGGCTCATCACCCAGCCCACGCTGGAATGGGACGTGAGCGCGGCGAAGGGCGGCACGCATCGTGTCCGGACCAGCTACCAGACCGGTGGCATCACCTGGTGGGCCGACTACAACCTGCTGTTCACGCCCGGTGCCGACGCCAATTCGGGATTCGTCGACTTCGGCGCCTGGGTCAGCATCATCAACCAGTCGGGCGCGGCGTATCAGGACGCGAAGCTCAAGCTGGTGGCGGGCGAGGTCAACCGTGCGCAACCCGCCCCGAGCCCGCGCAGCAAGTCCATGATGGCCATGACGGCCGAGATGGACGCAGCCGGATTCGAGGAGAAGGCATTCTTCGAGTACCACCTGTACACGCTCGGACGTCCCACGACGCTGCCCAACAACTCGACCAAGCAGATCGAGCTGTTCGACGCGGCGGGCCGGGTCCCCGCACGCAAGAAGCTCATCTACTACGGTGCCGCCGGCTACGGCTGGGGCGGTGCGCCGATGCTGGACCGCGACTACGGGCCGGGATCGAACCCGAAGGTCGACGTGTGGCTGGAGTTCAGGAACGACCAGAAGTCCGGCCTCGGCGTGCCGCTGCCGGCCGGGCGCATCCGCGTGTCGCAGCTCGACACCGCGGACGGCAGCCTCGAGTTCGTCGGCGAGGACACCATCGACCACACACCGAAGAACGAGGACGTGAAGGTGAAGCTCGGCACGGCCTTCGACGTCGTCGGCGAGCGGCGGCAGACGGATTTCTCGGTCGACAGCCGCGGCCGGGTGATGGAGGAGGCGTTCGAGATCAAGGTCCGCAACCACAAGGACGAGGCGGTCGAGGTCGTCGTGCGCGAGAACCTCTATCGCTGGAGCAACTGGCGCGTGCTGTCGAGTTCACAGCCGCATGTGAAGCTGGATGCGCGGACCATCGAGTTCCCGGTGAAGATCGCGAAGGACGGCGAGGCGGTCGTCCAGTACCGGGTGCGCTATACCTGGTGATCATGGAGGGAGGCCGCCGCCGCGGTGCGGGCGGCGGTCTCGCCCTATAATCCGCGGATGAGATCCCGCTACGACTGTTCGCAGTGCCCCGGCTACTGCTGCTCCTACCCGCGCATCTCCGTCACCAAGCGCGACATCGCGCGCCTCGCCAGGCACTTCGGCCTGCCGCTGGCGAAGGCGACCGAGCGGTTCACGTATCGATACCGGTCGGACGGCGTCGACGAGCGCATCCTGCGCCATCGCAAGGACCACGTGTTCGCGTCGGTGTGTCGTTTCCTCGACCGTGACAAGCGCCGCTGCACGGTCTATGAGGCGAGGCCGACGGTCTGCCGCGGCTATCCGCACGGCAGCCGTTGCGGCTACTACGATTTCCTGGCCTTCGAGCGCGAACAGCAGGGCGACGAGACGTTCATCCCGAGCGCCTGAGGGTGCCTCGCGCTCAGTACCAGGCCGGCAGGTAATGATCGACGAGCAGCGCCGCGAACAACCACGCCAGGTACGTGATCGAGTAGCGGAACGTGCGCATCGGCAGGTCCGCCCGCGTGCTGCGCCTGAGCGTCCAGGCATGCCACAGGAACACCGCGTCGAGCACGCAGGCCGCCGCGAGGTAGGCTGGCCCGGCCATGCCCGTGACCCATGGCATCACGCTCACCAGCGCCAGCAGCAGTGAGTAGTACCAGATGTACTGCTTGGTGTGCGCAATCCCGTGGGTCACCGGCAGCATCGGGATGCCGACCCGCGCATACTCGTCGCGCCGCGCGATGGCGAGCGCCCAGAAGTGCGGCGGGGTCCAGGCGAAGATGATGAGGAACAAGAGCAGCGCGTCGGTCGACACCTGGCCGGTGACCGTGGTCCAGCCGAGCACCGGCGGCGCCGCGCCGGCGGCACCGCCGATGACGATGTTCTGCGGCGTGGCGCGCTTCAGCCACACGGTGTAGAGCACCGCGTAGCCGATCAGCGAGCCGAAGGTCAGCACGGCGGTCAGGCCGTTGACCAGCAATGCCAGCATCAGCATCGAAGCGGCGCCGAGCACGAACGCGAAGGCCAGCGCGTGCGCCTCGGAGACGTTGCCCTGCGGCAGCGGCCGGTGCCGGGTGCGCGCCATCTCGGCGTCGATGCGTGCGTCGAGCACGTGGTTGATGGCGGCCGCGGAGGCGGCTGCGAGCGCGATGCCGAGGGTGCCCCAGAATGTCGCCGCGAGCGGTGGCAGTCCCGGTGCGGCGAGGAACATGCCGACCACCGCGGTGAACACGATCAGCGAAACGACCTTGGGCTTGGTGAGCGCGACGTAGTCGCGGGCGCGGCCGTCGGGGAGAGTGGTCTCCCGCAGGGACTGTCTGGTGGCGCTCACTGGTCCTGCCTCCCCTGCGGTGGCGGCGGCGAACGACGAGGGGATGCTAGCACAGCCGGTCCGGCCCGCAGGCCGTGCCTGCGGCACTCGGTTCCGCCCGCGCCACCGGGCCGCGGTTGACGCGCCGGGATACGAGGGGGCACCATGAACGCGCTGTCGGAACTCGGAGGCGCACCGTGTGGCCAGTTGAGATCCGCCGCCATGCCTGCCTTGCGCTCGGCCCGCCGCCTCGGGGCCGGGGCTTCCCGTGCCCGCGCGCGCCGGCACCCGCTCACCAAGTACGCAACGACTGCCGCACGCGGCCTGCAACCGCAGGACCGTGGTCGCGTCGCTGCGCCAGCCGCCCGCCGGTCTTCCTGAGCACAGGAGCGTACTGACCAGGAAAGACCAGCGCAGCGGGCAGAGGGGGGAACAGATGGCTATCGCGATCGCACTGCTCCTGCTGGTGGCGGGTTCGGTCGTCTTTCATTTCCTGAGTCCCTGGCAGCTCACGCCGATCGCGTCGAACTGGGGCTCGATCGACTCGACCATCGGCATCACGCTGTGGGTGACCGGCGCGGTGTTCGTCGCCGTCAACGGATTCCTGGCCTACTCGATCATCCGCTACCGCTACGACCGGCGGCGGCGCTCGCTGTACGAGCCCGAGAACAAGCGGCTGGAGGCCTGGCTCACCGGCCTGACGACGCTCGGCATCGCGGCCCTGCTGGCGCCCGGCCTCGTCGTCTGGGGCAAGTTCGTCAAGGTCCCCGACGACGCCCACGTGGTCGAGGTCGTCGGCCAGCAGTGGCACTGGACCTTCCGTTTCCCCGGCGAGGACGGCGAACTGGGGGCGGTCGCGACGCGGCTGATCGACCCGGACAATCCCTTCGGAATGGATCCCGACGATCCGCGCGGCCAGGACGACATCCTCGTCGAAGGCCCGCAGCTGCTGCTGCCGGTGCACCGGCCGGTGAAGCTCGAGCTGCGCTCCAAGGACGTGCTCCACAACATCCAGGTGGCGCAGTTTCGCGCCAAGATGGACCTGGTTCCCGGACAGGTGTCGTACCTGTGGCTGACGCCGACCCGCACCGGCGAGTTCGAGATCCTCTGCGCCGAGCTCTGCGGCATCGCTCATTTCGCGATGCGCGGCAGGGTGGTCGTGGTCGAGCCATCCGAGTTCGACGACTGGCTGGCCGGACAGGACACCTACGCCCAGCATGTGTCGCGGCGGCCAGGCGACGCCGCTGCCGGCGAGGCCGCGTACGCGGTCTGCGCGGCCTGCCACGGGCCCGAGGGCGGTGGCGACGCGAACCTCAACGCGCCACGCATCGCCGGCATGGCGCCGTGGTACTTCCGCCGCCAGCTGCAGCACTTCCGCAGCGGCACGCGCGGGGCGCACCCGGACGACCTGCACGGCCAGCAGATGCGCGCCTTCGCGACCATGCTGACCGACGATCGGGCCATCGAGGACCTCGCGGCCCACGTCGCCACGCTGCCGGGTGCGGTGCCGGCGCCCACGCTCGACGGCGACGCGACGGCCGGCCGGCGCCTGTACCGGACCTGCAGCTACTGCCATGGTGCGGATGGCGCCGGCATCCAGGCGCTCAACGCCCCGCGCCTGGCCGGCGTGCAGGACTGGTACCTCGCGCGGCAGCTCGAGAATTTCCGTGGCGGGATCCGTGGCCGTCACCACGAGGACCTCTACGGCTGGCAGATGGCCGAGCTGTCGCGGACGCTGCGCAGCGAGGCCGCGGTCAAGGACGTCGTCGCCTACATCGCCACCCTTCCGCCGGCGGGGATGCATGCGGCGGACGCACGGCGACCGGAGGCCGGGCGCCTCGCCGCGATCGGACCGCCGCCCGCAAGGAGTGACCCATGAGCAAGCTCGGGCACGAAGCCGCGTCCTATGCACCACCCGCCGAAGTGGAGGAGATGGAACTCGTCCATCCGCACAGCTTCGTCGGCAAGTACATCTGGAGCCAGGACGCCAAGGTCATCGCCGTGCAGTACATGCTCACCGCGACGGCCATCGGGCTGGTGGCGCTCGTCATGTCGATACTGATGCGGCTGCAGCTCGGCTTCCCGGACAGCTTCGCGCTGATCGTTCCGGAGAACTACCTGCAGTTCGTGAGCATGCACGGCATGATCATGGTCGTCTACCTGCTCACCGCCTTCTTCCTGGGCGGCTTCGGCAACTACCTGATCCCGCTGATGATCGGCGCGCGCGACATGGCGTTCCCGTACCTCAACATGCTGAGCTACTGGTTCTACCTGTTCTCGGTGCTGCTGCTGGTTGCCGGCTTCTTCGTCCCCGGCGGCCCCTCGGGCGCGGGCTGGACGCTGTACCCGCCCCAGGCGATCAGCCCCGGCACGCCCGGCATAGACGGCGGCATCATCCTGCTCCTGGTCTCGCTCGCCTTCTTCATCATCGGCTTCACCATGGGTGGCCTCAACTACGTGGTGACGGTGCTGCAGGCGCGCACCCGCGGCATGACGCTGATGCGCCTGCCGCTCACGGTCTGGGGCATCTTCATGGCGACGGTGCTGGCGCTGCTGGCCTTTCCCGCGCTCCTCGTCGCCGCGCTGATGATGGTGCTCGACCGCCTGCTCGGCACCAGCTTCTTCATGCCGGAGATGCTCTCCATGGGCGAACAGGCTGGCTACGAGGGCGGCAGTCCGCTGCTGTTCCAGCACCTGTTCTGGTTCTTCGGGCACCCCGAGGTCTACATCGTCGCGCTGCCGGCCTTCGGCATCGTCTCGGACCTGCTCGCCACGCATGCGCGGCGCAACATCTTCGGCTACCGCATGATGGTCTGGGCCATCGTCGCCATCGGCGCGCTGTCTTTCGTCGTCTGGGCGCACCACATGTACGTCAGCGGCATGAACCCGTACTTCGGCTTCCTGTTCGCGACCACCACGCTGATCATCGCCGTGCCGACGGCCATCAAGGTCTACAACTGGGTGCTCACCCTGTGGCACGGCAACATCCACCTGACCGTGCCGATGCTGTTCGCGATCGGCTTCATCTTCTCGTTCGTGCACGGCGGGCTGACCGGATTGTTCCTCGGCAACGTCACCGTCGACGTGCCGCTCTCGGACACCTACTTCGTGGTGGGTCACTTCCACATGGTGATGGCGGTGGCGCCGATCATGGTGATCTTCGGCGCCATCTATCACTGGTACCCGAAGATGACCGGGCGGATGCTCAACGAGGCCGCGGGCAAGCTGCACTTCTGGGTGACTTTCCTCGGCACCTATGCGGTGTACCTGCCCATGCACTACCTCGGCTTCGAGGGCGTGCCGCGCCGCTACTACGCCTACGGCGAGACGGCGTTCATCTCCGACTCGGTGCAGGCGCTCAACTCCGCGATCTCGGTCGCGGCGATCATCGTCGCGCTGGCGCAGGTGGTGTTCCTGGTGAACCTGGCCTGGAGCCTGCGTCACGGGCGCAAGGCCGATCCCAACCCGTGGCGGGCGACTACGCTCGAGTGGCAGACGCCGCATACGCCGCCGCAGCACGGCAACTTCGGCCCGGAGCTGCCGGTCGTCTATCGCTGGCCCTATGACTACAGCGTCCCCGGCGCGCGGGATGATTTCATCCCCCAGAACGTGCCGCCGGAGCAGGTGGCGATGGCCGACACGGCACCGCCCGGAGTGCGGCCATGACCGTCACGCTGGTCTTCCTCGCGTCGCTCATGGCGCTGTTCGTGTTCTGGCTGGTGCGCCAGTCGATCCAATCCCGCCCCTGGGTGGCCGAGACCGCCGCGGGCGGCACCGGCGCACTCGCGGCCG
>CAZXAS010000158.1:0-6659 GCA_964638185.1 uncultured Steroidobacteraceae bacterium
AGGCGCGTCCCGTCGGCGAGCACGACCTCGAGACCGAGCACGCAGTCCGCCGCGGTGCCGTGGCGCGCCGTGCCGTGGAACAGCGCACCGTTCGACAGGCCACCGCCGACCGTCGCACGCGCGCCCGAGAAGGTGCCGTAGAAGGGCAGGCGCAGTCCGAGCGGGCTCAGGGCGTCGTGCAACTGCTTCCAGGTGACGCCGGCCTCCACGGTGACGAACATGTCCTCGGCAGCCAGTTCGACGATGCGATCGAGGCGCGAGGTGTCGACGACGATGCTCTGCTCGTGCGGTGGCGTGTAGCCGCCGGTGTAGGTCATGCCCCCGCCACGCGGGACCAGGGCATAGCCGCCGGTGGCGGCGACGCGGACCGCGGCGGCGAGGGTGTCGCGATCGGCAGGGCAGATCACGGCGGCGCAGGTCGCGCCGCGCGAGTAGACGTCGGCGGAGTATGCCTCCCGAGTGGGCACATCGAGCGACAGTCCGGCGGGTCCGAGCAGTGGCCCGAGGCTGGCATTCAGGTCCATGTGCATCCCGTGCTGGGGCGGGTATCGCCGTCGCCGATCTTACCCGCCGGCGCGAAGCCGGGTCGTCGCGGGACGCGTATATACTCGAGCGGCGTCCAGACCCTCCGGCTGCGGCCGGTCCGAGCCCACGGAACCATCGATTGCCTCCCTACCCGTTCGTCCGCGCGCTCGTCCTGGCCGCCCTGATGTGTGTCCTGCCCCTGGCGCCGGCGTTCGGTGCCACCGCGGCGACCACCCAGGCCTTCGACGAGCTGCGCGCCCGGCTCGCGAATGCCGACCGGGACCTGCGCATCGAGACGCTGGTCAACCTCACGATGGTCGACCTGCTGCTGGCCGACCAGACCATCCTGCTCGCCAGTGAGTTCGCCAACGAGAGCACGGCCGGCGACGACGAGCTGGCCGCGATCGGCGGCGCGCTGGTGTGTCGCTCCCATCTTCGCAATGGCGCGGTCGACGCCGCCCGCGACACCTGCGCGAGCGCGCTCGAGCGCGCCACGGCGGCCGGCCGGCCCGCGGGGCTCTTCGCAGCGGAACGCGTGCGCGCCGGCATCATGCTCGAGACCGGCGACGTCCGCGAGGCGGTGCTCGGCTACCGCCGCGCGCTCGAGCACGCCCAGGCGCGCGACGACCGGCGCGGCGAGGCGGTCGTGCTCAACAACCTCGCGGCCGTGGCGCAGACGAGGGGTTTCTACCAGGAGGCGAGCGGGTACTACGCCGAGGCCATCCGGCTCATCGATGCAACCGGCGACACCGACCTGCGCACCATCATCGGCAGCAACTTCGCCTACATGCTGATCTACGCCGGCGATGCCGCGAGCGCGCTCGAGCAGTTCGAGGAAGTGCTCGACAGTGCCCGCGAGGGCGGCAACGTGCCGATCCGCTTCGCCATCGAGGCCGGGATCGCCGACGCCCGGCGCCTGCTTGGCGACGCGCCCGGGGCGATTCGCGAACTCGAGCGGCTGGTGGTCGACATCGGACCGCTGACCGACATCAACCAGCGTGGCATGGCGCGGCAGTTCCTGGCCCGGGCGCGGCTGGATGCGGGCCAGCCGGGCGAGGCTGAGCATGATGCACGGCAGGCGGTGAGCATGCTTCGCGACTTCCGCGCCCGGCTGGAGCCGGCGCAGGTCGAGCTGGCGGAAATCCTGCGCATCAACGGCCGTCTCGAGGAGGCCCTGGCACTGGTGGACGGGCTCGTGGCCTCGGCCGAGCGCGGCGGGCGCATCGAGGTGCTGGCACTGGCCGCCAGGAGCCGCATCCTGGCCGACCTCGGCCGCGACGCGGAAGCCTACGACACCCTGCGCCGGTCCGTCGCCGCCGACGAGAAGCTCGCCCTGGACCGCGCACAGTCACAGCTCACGTACATGCGCGCGCACCTGGAGGCGGACCACGCCAGGCGTCGCGCCGAGGTCGATGCCGAGCTCAAGCAGATCGCCGACGAGCGGGCGAGCGACGAGCGGCGGGAGCGGCTCGTCGTGTTCGCGCTGCTCGCCATGTTCGCCGCCGGCCTTGCATCCCTGGTCTGGCTGCAGCGCAAGCGCCATTCGGCGGAGCTGGCCGCCCGCGCGGCCGAGGAACGTGTCGCCGAGGACGCGAGCCTCAAGGAGCAGTTGGAGCGGGAGATCGCGGCACGCACGCGCGACCTCAAGGAGCAGCTCGAGCAGCGTCACGCGCTCGAAGCCGCACTGGCAGGGCACCAGCGCCTCGAGGCCATCGGCCAGTTGACGGGTGGCGTCGCGCACGACTTCAACAACCTGATGACGGTGGTGCAGCACGCCGCGGAACTGCTGCGTGCGCGCTCGTCGGTGGCAGGCGACGCTGAGGCGCGCGCGCTCGTCGACGAGGCGGCCCAGGCCGCGAGCGCCGGCGCCGCGATCACGCGCCAGCTGCTCGCCTTCGCGCGCCAGCAGTCGCTGAACCCGGTGCCGACCGACCTGGAACGTTTCGCGGCCGAACACCGGCGCTTCCTGGAGCACAGCCTGGGCGAGGGCATCG
This sequence comes from uncultured Steroidobacteraceae bacterium, assembly GCA_964638185.1. Classification (GTDB taxonomy): domain Bacteria; phylum Pseudomonadota; class Gammaproteobacteria; order Steroidobacterales; family Steroidobacteraceae; genus SG8-30. The sequence goes on from CAZXAS010000158.1 coordinate 2,520, forward strand.
AGCTCGCGATCGAGGTCGAGGCGCCGGCACCGGTGGTGTGCATCGATCCCGCGCAGCTGACAACGGCGCTGTTGAACCTGGCCATCAATGCGCGCGATGCGATGCGCGGCCAGGGACGGGTGAAGCTCACCATCGCGCGCATCGACCTGTCGAAAGACGAGACGGGCGGGCGCGGGCTGGCGCCCGGCAGCCATGTCGCCATCAGTCTCGCCGACAGTGGCTGTGGCATGGATGCCGAGGTCATGCGCCGCGCGGTCGAGCCGTTCTTCAGCACCAAGCCGACGTCGGCCGGCGTCGGCCTCGGGCTCAGCATGGTGCATGGCTTCGTGATGCAGTCCGGCGGTGACCTCAGGATCGCGAGCAGGCCCGGCGTGGGCACGACGGTCACGATGCTGCTGCCCGCCGCCGCACCGGCCGGCCGGCCCGAGGCCGCGGCGCAGGCGGCCGGCAGCGGCCATTTCGCCGGGCGCCGGGCACTGCTGGTCGAGGACAACGCGCAGCTGCGCGGCGTGTTGCAGCGCAGCCTCGCCGACCTCGGCTTCACGGTGCAGACGGCGGCGAGCGCCGACGAGGCGCGGGCCATGCTCATGGCCGGTGCGCGTCCGGACGTGCTGTTCTCGGACATCCGCATGCCCGGATCCATGAACGGGCGCGAACTCGCCGACTGGGTGACCGGCCACGTGCCCGGCGTACGGGTACTGCTGCAGACCGGGTTCGCCGCGACCGATCTCAATGGCCACGCGGTGCTGCACAAGCCGTTCACCGGCGACGAGCTGCAGGGCGCGCTCGAGGGCCTGCTCGGGCCGGCGTCGACGACGGGCGCGGTCGCCCGCTGAGGCCGGCCTCAGGGCTTGGCGGCCTCCTTCGAGTCGGGCGCGACCAGTTCCTGTGTCGGCTGGATGCTGCAGGCGAACTCCCACAACGTCCAGGCGAGCGTCTGTGGCTCGATCTTCTCCCAGTTCCTCAGGAAGGCCGTCGAGCGGTCCGGGTCCTCGCCCTCGAGATTGTTCCAGCGATAGAAGAACGTACCGACGTTCGCGCGGCGCTTGTTGGCGCAATCCCAGTCGTCGCGGCTCACGGCGCTGCGGTGCGGGCCCGGGCTGACCGGCTCCTTGTACTCGATGCGCATCCACATCGTGACGATGTCGCCCTCGCGGCGGGAGTCGTGGCGGGTCGCGAAGAACACCCGGTCGGGGTAGGTCTCGATCCATTCCCAGTCCATGCGGCCCTTCAGGTCGAGGCGCTTCACCCACTCGTTGCCCGCACCCATCATCGGGACGGTGAAGATCTGGGCGCTGGCCGGCGCGGCCAGCGCCAGCGCGGCGACCAGGGCGAGCGCGCGTGGCAGGCGGTTCATGTGGGGCTTCCTCCGGGGATTTCGACCAGCCAGCGGTCCAGGCGTTCCGGCCGGCCGCGCACCGGCCGGCGTGCTTTGGCATGATGCCCCGCCGGGCGGTGTGGGCGAAACCTCCCGGCAGGATTCCAGACCCCGCGGGGCACGGCAAGGACCGCGCCCGGCGGTACGACCGGTGACGCCCGCTGGCCCGAGGAGCAAGGATGGAGAACGGGATCGACCTCGCTCAGCTCGACCTGTCGAACGAGATCGCCTACGTGGCGCTGCTGTTCGGGCTTTTCATCGTGCCGCGCATCCTGCAGCGCTTCGGCGTGCCGACGGCGATCACCGCGTTCCTGCTCGGCGCCGCGGCGAGCCTCGGGCTCGGGCTGTTCCGCCACGACGACACGGTGGCGCTGCTGGCGACGCTCGGCATCGTCGCGCTGTTCCTGTTCGCCGGGCTGGAAGTGAACGTGCGCGACCTGCGCCGCGGCGCGGCGGTGCTCGCCCAGCACGTCGCGATCCGCGTGCTGCTGGTGGCCGGCGCGGCGTGGGCGGTGGTCTCCTGGGGCATCCTCGACTGGCGCCCGGCGGTGCTCCTGGCACTCGCGCTGTTCACGCCATCGACCGGCTTCATCCTCGATTCGCTCGACAGCCTGGTGAAGGACGACGACGAGCGCTTCTGGGTCCGTTCCAAGGCGATCGCGGTGGAGATCGTCGCGCTGGCGGCGATGTTCTTCACGCTCAAGTCGACCAGCGTCCAGGAGTTCGCGGTCAGCAGCGGCGCATTGCTGCTCATGATCCTGGTGCTGCCCTGGATGTTCCGCAGCTTCGCCCGGGTGGTGCTGCCGTACGCGCCGAAGAGCGATTTCGCCTTCCTGGTGATCGTCGCGGCCGCCTGCGCGCTGATCACGCGCAATCTCGGGGTCTACTACCTGCTCGGGGCATTCGTGGTCGGCATGGTGGCGCAGAGCTTCCGCGCGCAGATGCCCTCGATGCAGTCGGACCAGATGCTGCGGGCGGTGGAGGCGCTGGCGTCGCTGCTGGTGCCGTTCTACTTCTTCCATGCCGGGATCGAGCTGCGCGCAGAGGACTTCTCGCTCGCGGCGCTCGCCGCCGGGCTCGCGATGGTCGCGGCGGCGGTGCCGATTCGGCTCGCCACGGTGATGCTGCACCGGCGCGTCGCGCTCAAGGAGGGCTTCGCGCAGTCCCTGCGCATCGCGGTGCCGATGCTGCCGACCCTGGTGTTCACGCTCGTGATCGCCGGCATCCTGCGCGACCAGTTCGAGACGCCGCCGTGGCTCTTCGGCGGCCTGATCATCTATGCCTTCCTGACCACGGTGCTGCCGGCCGCCTTCACGCGCAAGGCGCCCCCGGACATCGCGCTGCCGACCATCCTGCCGACGGTGCTGCCGCAACCGGAGCCGGAGCCCGAACCGCAGCCACAGCCAGGCCCGGCCACGGCCACACCCGCGGCCGGGCCACCTTCGGGCTGAGGCGGCACCGGCCGTGCGCGCGGGCAGCGACTACCGCCTGTCGGAGCGTGCGACCCGCGCGCTCGAATCGGTCGTCGGACCGGGCGTCGGCGAGGTGCGCATCATCGAGGGGTCCTGGTACCCGCGTCTGCACGGCGCGGTGGCGACCACCCGGCCGGGATGCATCTACCTGGCGATGAGCGGCCGGGAGTTCGAGCGCGACCCGGACCTCATGCTGCACGAGTTCTTCCACGTGCTGCACCAGTGGCGTGGCGGGCGCATGTCGCGCTGGCGCTATCTCGCGGAGCTCCTGCGACGCGGCTACCGTCGGAATCGCTACGAGGTGGAAGCACGTGCGTTCGCGGCCCGCCATACGCCACGACTCGCCGCGGCGCTCGGCGGGCGCGGCGATGCGGAACGGGACGCCTGAGCGCTACAGCCAGTCGGGATCGGGCAGGTCGCGGAACGCCTGGCTCAGGGCCTCGCCCCAGCGCGTGCGGATCTGGCGGAAATAGTCGTTGTCTGCGTCGATGACCTGGTGGCTGCCGACGCGGTACTCGTCGGTCCGGATCACCACCACGTCGATCGGCGGTCCGACGGTCAGGTTGGAGCGGATGGTCGAATCCATCGACACCAGGCCGCACTTCGCCGCGCGCTGCAGTCGCGACTTGCGGGTGATGACGCGGTCGATGATCGGCTTGCCGTACTTGAACTCGCCGATCTGGAAATAGCAGGTGTCCTCGGTGGCCTCGATGAAGTTGCCGGCCGGGTAGATGTTGAACATCCGCGGCGGCTCGCCCCGGATCTGCCCGCCGAGGATGATGCTGACGTTGAACTCCATGCCGAAAGCCTCGAGCGCCTCGGCGTCGCGGGCGTGCACCTCGCGGATGGCATCGCCGATGCAGCGCGCCGCCTCGTACATGTTCGCGGCGTTGTACAGGTTCGGCTTGCCCTCGGCCACGTCGAGCGCCTCCCTGACCAGGCTGATGACCGATTGCGACAGCGACAGGTTGCCGGCGGTCAGCAGCACGAAGACGCGTTCGCCGGGCCGCTCGATCCTCGTGACCTTGTGAAAGGTGCTGATGTTGTCCACACCGGCGTTGGTGCGGGAATCTGCGAGCATCACGATGCCCGCGTCGACGAGCATGCCGACACAATAGGTCATGGGGTCCGTTCCGGTTTCCGCGTAGCCGAGATTGCCATGCTGGGCCGCGCGATTCTGCGCGATCGCGCTCACTGCTGCCAGTCGCGACGCTGCCGCTTGCGCGGCGGGGCCGGTTCGCCCGAAACGTTCACGTCGACGTGCAGGGCCTCCTCGCCGCCGCCGCGGCG
>CAZXAS010000159.1:0-3538 GCA_964638185.1 uncultured Steroidobacteraceae bacterium
GGAATGTCCCCTTCCAACCTTTAGCGGTTCCGGTCCCTCCAATCCCACGAAGCCGCCGAACCCGGGGTAAGCTCCCCGGCGGCCGGCAGACGAGGGACGATCGGACGTGACCGAACCGGCACATACCCCAGCGGCGGGCGACGCGGACGACATCGCCGCGGCCCGGGCCGGCAGCAAGGCAGCGTTCGAGCGCCTGTACCGGGCCCACGTGCCCCGTGTGTACGGACTGTGCCTGCGCATGACCCGCGATCCGCAACTCGCCGAGGACACGACCCAGGACGCGTTCGTGAGCGCTTGGCGCAGCCTGCCCGCCTTCGAGGGCAAGAGCAGCTTCGCCACCTGGCTGCACCGCATCGCGGTCAACGCCGTGCTGGCGCGGGCTCGCTCGCCGCAGGGCCGGGGCGAGGTCAGCCTGACCGACGACGACGGCGCCGACCAGGAGTTCGAGACCCCCGGTGCGATCGACCCGGCGACCCCGATCGACCTCGAGCGGGTGCTGGCCACGCTGCCCCCGGGCGCCCGCCAGGTGCTGGTGCTCTACGGCGTGTACGGCTACAGCCACGAGGAAACCGCCGACATGCTCGGCGTCGCCGTCGGCACCTGCAAGGCACAGCTGCACCGCGCGCGCCGGCTGATGCGCGAGCGCATGGGCATGGAGATGGACGCATGAGCACCGTGAACTTCGGGCGCGACGAGCGCGATCGCGACCCCGTATTGAAGCGCCTCGGGTCCCTGCCCGCCGACATCGAGCCGCCGCGCGACCTGTGGCCCGGCATCGAGGCCGCGATCGCCACCGGCCGCCAGCAGGAAGCGCCCAGGCGCACCAGCCTGTCGTGGCAGTGGGCCCTCGCCGCCGGTGTCGCCGTGGCGGCCGTGTCCGCGCTCTTCACCTGGATCGCGGTCGCGCCGCCGGCGCCGACCCAGGTGGCGGGAGTCGATGCCGGCACGCCTGCCGCGGCGCAGCCAGTGTCCTTGGACCGCTACGCGCAACTCGGACCCGAGTACGTCGCCACCCGTGCGCAGCTGCTCGAGGAGTTCAGGAACCGGCTCGAGACGCTGCCGCCGGAGACCCGCGATCGCGTGAAACAGGATCTCGCGGTCATCCAGCGCGCGGCCGACGACATCGACGCGGCCCTGGCCGCGGACCCGGCAAGCCGCCTGCTCAACCAGCTGCTGCTGTCCACCTACCAGCAAGAACTCAACTTCTATGCGCGCGTCGCCGGCGCCCCGACCGGCAACGGCGAGAGGACCTGACCATGAACCCGAAGAGCACACTGCTTGCCGCCATCGCGCTGGGCCTGACTGCAACGGTCGCGGGCGCCGCGACGCCGATCGACCGGACCCAGGCGACCACGGCGAGCCCATCGGTCGAGGTCGTCAACGTCCAGGGCCTGGTCCAGGTACGCGCCTGGGATCGCAACGAGGTCCGGCTGACCGGCGTGCTCGAGAACGATCGCGACGAGCTGGAGTTCTCCGGTGACGCGGGCCAGGTGACCATCCGTGTCCGGCCGGAGAAGGACAATGGCCGGGTGCGCGACGACGCGCGCCTCGAGCTCTCGGTGCCGAAGGGCACCTCGCTCAACGTCCAGGCCGTGAGCGCCGACATCGAGGTGGAAGGCGTGCGCGGCACGCAGCGGCTCGAGTCGGTGAGCGGCGACGTCACCACCATCGTCTATGGCGAGGAGCTGTGGCTGCGCACCATCAGCGGCGACGCCAAGGTCACCGGCCAGGGGGCCGCCTCGACCACGTTCGTCGAGAGTGTCAGCGGCAACGTCACCGCCCGCGGCCTGAAGGGCGAGGTCAGCTCGCAGTCGGTGAGCGGCGACGTCGACCTGCAGGTCGAGGCCGCGACCCGCGTCCGTCTCAAGACCGTGTCCGGCGAGATCGGGGCGAAGCTCGCCTTCGGTGCCGACGCCCAGCTCGATGCCGAGAGCGTCAGCGGCGACATCGTGCTCGCCTTCCCGGCGACGGTCGATGCCGAGTTCGATATCGAGACCTTCAGCGGCGACATCGACAACTGCTTCGGGCCGAAGCCGGAGCGCAAGAGCCGCTATGCACCGGGAATGCAGCTGCGCTTCACCGAGGGCCAGGGCTCGGCACGGGTGCGCGTCGACACCATGTCCGGCGACATCGAGGTCTGCAATCGCTGATCGCCGGGGCTGACACCCGGGCCGGTGGCCGGGTTCCCCGCTGGTACAATCCAGCGCGAGCCCGCCCCAGCCATCCCGGATGCCACCAACCCGGATACTCAAGTTCACCCTGGCCGCACTCGCGATCGTCCTGGTCGCGGGTGCGATTGCGTTCTACCTGCTCGTACGCTCGCCCTGGGTCGAGGGTGCGGTGGCGCGCCAGCTATCGGCGCGCCTCGGCGAGCCGGTGACACTGGGCGGCCTGGCGAGCGGCTATGCACCGCTGCCCTGGCTCGAGGTCACGGACCTTGCGATCGGCATGCCCGCGGCCAACGGACCGCCGCTCATGACACTGGCCCGGGCGCGCATCGAGCTGCCTTGGGCGACGATCGCGCGAAACGTCAACAGGCTCGAGCGTATCGAGCTCGAGGGACTGGCGCTCGACCTCGCCATCGCGGCGGATGGCAGCGACAACTTCTCCGCCCTCATCGAGCGCCTCTCGGCGAGCGAGGACACGCCTGCCGTCGACTGGTCGATCGGTGCGGCCACCCTCACCGACAGTACCGTGCGCTACAGCGATGCCGGCGAGGACCTGCGCCTCGCGCTCGACGGCATCGGCATCGAGGCCAGCACGCTCGCGCCGCGCCAGCCGTTCCCGCTGGCACTGCGCGTCGCGGCCCGGCAGGGCGAGACGGTCCTGCACCTCAACATCGATGGTGACGCGACGCTCGACACCGACCTCGGCAGCTACCGACTGCAGGACGCGCGACTCAAGGGCTGGGTCGGCTCGCCCGAACTCGGACTCGGCGGCCTGGACTGGACCGCGACCATCGAGACCCTGCAGGCCGACATGCCCGCGTCTCTGCTCGGCATCGACGGCCTGGCGTTTGGCATCGCCGGCCTCGCCGTCACCGGTGCCGTCCAGGTTCACGACCTCGATGCCGGGCCACGCGCCGATTTCGAGCTGGCGACAGATCCGTTCTCGCCGCGCGACCTGGCGAGGACCCTCGAGCGGCCTCTGCCGGACACCGCCGACCCGGCGGTTCTCGAGCGCGCCCAGGCGCGGCTCGCCGGTTCGGCGGGTGCGGCGGGACTTCGCATCGAGTCACTTGAGGCGAGCATCGACGACAGCGAAGTCGGCGGCAGCGTCGTCCTTCCCGCGGAGGGACCACCGCGTCTCAGCCTTGAGATCGACCAGCTCGACCTCGACCGTTACCTGCCGCCGGCCGCCCTGCCGGCGCCGGACACGCCGGCCGCCACCATCGAGTCCCTGCTCAGCCAGCTCGGGGAACTCGACCTCGACGCCGAGGTCACCATCCGTGACGCCCGCGCCAGCGGCGCCAGCATCCGGAACCTGCGCATCGTGATCGAACCTGACGCCACCGCAGGGGAGGGCGCGCAGTGACCCC
>CAZXAS010000159.1:3638-6652 GCA_964638185.1 uncultured Steroidobacteraceae bacterium
CTGGCCAACCCTTGAACACGATCCCTGCGACGGCGCAATTCGCGCCCAGGCTGCTGGCCTGGTTCGAGCAGCACGGGCGCCGCAACCTGCCCTGGCAGCGCGACCCGTCGCCGTATCGCGTCTGGGTGTCGGAAATCATGCTGCAGCAGACGCAGGTGACGACCGTCATTCCCTATTTCGAGCGCTTCATGACGCGTTTCCCGGAGGTTGCGACACTTGCCGCCGCGCCTGTGGACGAGGTGCTGCACCTGTGGTCGGGTCTCGGCTACTACGCCCGCGCGCGCAACCTGCACCGCGCCGCGCAGGTCGTCATGGAGACCCACGATGGCCGGTTCCCGACGACGCTCGCAGCCATGCAGGCGCTGCCGGGTGTCGGCCGCTCGACCGCCGCGGCGATCCTCGCCCTGTCGCAGGGTGCGCGACACGCCATCCTCGACGGCAACGCCAAGCGCGTGCTGGCGCGGCATTTCGCGGTGGCCGGCTGGGCCGGCGAGCGCGTGGTCGAGAATGCGCTGTGGGCGCTGGCCGAGGCCTGCACGCCCCATGAGCGCGTCGCCCACTACACCCAGGCCATCATGGACCTGGGGGCGACGCTGTGTACACGAAGCCGGCCCGACTGCGCCCGCTGCCCGCTCGCCGCCGACTGCGTTGCCCATGCCCGGGGCCTCGAGGACCAGTTGCCGACGCCGCGGCCACGGCAGCACGAACGGCGCGTCCGGCGCACCCACATGCTGCTGGCCGTGCACGACGGCGGCCGCGTCCTGCTGGAGCAGCGTCCGCCGCGCGGCCTGTGGGGCGGACTGTGGGGCCTGCCGGAGTTCGACAAGGCCTGCGACGCCGCGCACTACGCGCGGCAGACATTGGGCGTGGCGGATCCCGTGTTCGACGCGCTGCCGACGCTGCTGCACCGCTTCACGCACTTCGACCTCGAGATCGTGCCGCTCCGGCTCGCGCTCGAGGGCGGCGCGGCGCGCGTGGAGGAGGCCGGCCGCGTCTGGTATAACACCCGCGCACCGGCGAGGCTCGGCCTCGCCGCCCCCGTCGCGACCCTGATCCAGTCCTGCGTCGCCGACGAACACCCGAACTGAGGGCCCGACGATGACACGCATGGTTCACTGCGTCCTGTTGAAGCGCGAAGCCGAGGGCCTCACCCGCGTCCCCTGGCCCGGCGAACTCGGCAAGCGCATCTACGAGAACGTCTCGAAGGAGGCGTGGCAGCGCTGGCTCGAGCACCAGACCATGCTCATCAACGAGTACCGCTTGAATGCGCTCGACCTGAAGGCGCGCGAGTTCCTGGCCGGCGAGATGGAGAAGTTCTTCTTCGGCACGGGGGTCGCGCGACCGGAGGGCTACGTCGACCCGAATGCGGGGTGACTGACCGAGGAGGACCGCCATGCGCCTGTTGAGCGATGCAGAGCTGGCCCGGCTGGCGGGCGCCGAGGAGCACGCCTTTCCCGGCCCGATCCCGACCCAGATCGTCTCCAGCGACGAGTTCGCACCCCTCCCGCAGACGCCGGCACAACGCCGGGTCGAGGCACGCCTGAAGGCCATCGGCGACGCCGAGGCGCGCCGCCACGGCATGACCCGCCGCCAGTTCTTCGCGAGCGCCGCCGGCATGGCCGCCGGCTTCCTCGCGATGAACGAAGTGTTCGGCCCGCTGTTCGGTGTGGCCGCAGCCGAGGCCGCCACGCCGGAGCTCGCCGACGAGCGCGCCCGCGCGCTGGCGCGGCAGTTCATCTTCGACGGCCACACCCACTTCCTGCGCGACGACACCCGCCTGATGGGTTTCGTGCGCATGCGCGAGGCGGTCGGCCGCATGGGCTGGAACCCCGCGCTTGCGGCGAAAGAGCAGACGATCGAGGACCTCAAGTTCGACAACTACCTGAAGGAGATCTTCTTCGACAGCGACACCAAGGTGGCGCTGCTGTCGAGTGCGCCGTCGGACATTCCCGAGGACTGGTTCCTGACCAATCCCATGACCGCGGCGGCGCGCCAGCGCATCAACGACGCCGCCGGCTCGCGACGCATGCTGGCGCACGCGATCTTCACTCCCGGCGCGCCGGGCTGGCTCGAGGAGATCGACCGCGCCATCGCCGAGGACAAGCCCGACTCGTTCAAGGGCTACACCATCGGCGACAACACCCACAAGGACACCAGCCGCTACCCGTGGCGCCTCGACGACGAGAAGCTCGTCTATCCCGCCTACGAGCGATTCGCGAAGGCCGGCCTCGTCAACGTGTGCATCCACAAGGGGCTGTTCCCGCCCTCGGCCGAGGAGAGGTTCCCGCGACTGCGGCCCTATGTCGATGTCAGCGACGTCGCGCGGGCTGCGAAGGACTGGCCACAGCTCAACTTCATCATCTATCACTCCGGGTATCGCTTTCCCGGCGACGGCAGCCCGGAAGACGCCTACCGCCTGTTCGAGGAGACCGGGCGCATCGAGTGGGTGACCGACCTTGCCGAGATCCCTGCCAGGCACGGAGTCACCAACGTATACGGCGACCTCGGGCAGATCTTCGCGCAGACCACCGTGGCCGAGCCCAGGCTCGCCGCGGCCATAATGGGCCAGCTGGTCGGCGGGCTCGGCGCCGACCACGTGGTGTGGGGGACGGACGCCGTGTGGACCGGTGCGCCGCAATGGCAGATCGAGGCGCTGCGGCGGCTCGAGGTGCCCGAGGCCATGCAGAAGAAGCACGGCCTGCCGGCGCTCGGCGCTGCCGACGGGCCGGTCAAGACCGCGATCTTCGGCATGAACTCGGCACGACTGTATCGCTATCCGGTTCCCGCCGCGGACGCCACGCCGGACAAGCTGGCCGGGCACAAGGCCCGCTACCTCGCCGAAGGCGGCGAGCGCAGCAACCTGCGCTACGGGTACGTGGTCGCGCCGGAGGGCGGCGCCCCGCCGGCGTTCCTTGACGGCCCGCCGGGCAGCCCGGTCTAATACGCAGCCCCAACCGGCGGCCAGGTAGCTCAGTTGGTAGAGCAGCGGACTGAAAATCCGCGTGTCGATGGTT
>CAZXAS010000160.1:0-6597 GCA_964638185.1 uncultured Steroidobacteraceae bacterium
GCGCTTTCGCGTGTCATGGGTGGCGGCTATGCTCGGCCGATGAGGCTGCATCCTTGAAGTCCGCGCTGACGCGCCGTCCGGTGGTGGCCTGGGCCCTGTACGACTGGGCCAATTCCGCCTTCGCCACCACGGTCATGGCCGGGTTCTTCCCGGTGTTCTTCAAGCAGTACTGGAGCGTCGGCGCCGAGGCGGCGGTGAGCACGTTCCGGCTGGGGCTCGCCAATGGCGTCGCGAGCCTGGTGATCGCCGTGCTGGCTCCGCTCCTGGGCGCCATCGCCGATCGCAGCGGAGCGCGGGTGCGGTTGCTGGCGCTCGCGACGGTGCTCGGGGCCGCGGCGACCGGCGGGCTCTACTTCGTCGGTCAGGGGCAGTGGCAGATGGCAGCCGCGCTCTACGCGCTGGCCTCTCTCGGGTTCTGGGGCGGCGTGACGTTCTACGACGCACTGCTGCTCGACGTCGCCGAGCGCCACGAACTCGACCTGGTGTCGGCCTACGGCTACGCGCTCGGTTACATCGGTGGCGGCCTGCTGTTCGCGGTCAACGTGGCGATGACCCTGAAGCCGGAGTGGTTCGGGCTCGCTTCCGCGGCCGAGGCGGTGCGCCTGTCCTTCCTGAGCGTGGCGGCGTGGTGGCTCCTGTTCTCCATCCCGGTCGTGCTGTTCGTCCGCGAGACCCGGCCGGAACGCCCGCTCGGGTTCCTGGCCGCGGCGCGGGCGGGTGTCGCGGAACTGAGGCGCACGATCACCCATGTGCGTGCGTACCGCCCGCTCGCGCTGTTCCTGCTCGCCTACTGGCTCTACATTGACGGCGTCAATACGGTCATCAAGATGGCGGTGGACTACGGGTTGTCGCTCGGCTTCGACCAGGCGAGCCTCATCACCGCGCTGCTCCTGACCCAGTTCGTCGCCTTCCCCGCGGCCCTGGCGTTCGGCTGGGTGGGCGGCCGCATCGGCGCGCGCAATGGCATCTTCATCGGGCTCGCCGTCTACGCGGCGGCCACGATCGGCGCGTACAACCTGGATTCCGTGCGCGAGTTCTATGCGCTGGCCGTGGTCATCGGGCTGGTGCAGGGCGGGGTGCAGTCGCTGTCGCGCTCCTACTTCGGCGCGCTGGTGCCGCCCGGCAAGCACGGCGAGTTCTTCGGCTTCTACAACATGATGGGCAAGTTCGCCGCCGTGCTCGGGCCGGTGCTCGTGGGCGTCACCGCGCTGGTGACGGGCAGCACCCGCGCCGGGATCCTCTCGGTCCTGGTGTTGTTCGTCGGCGGGGCGGCGGTGCTGTGGTTCACATCCGAGGCGGCGACGAGCCGGCGTGAGCCGCCCTGACGCCGGCTGCTAGCGTGTCGTGCGCGCGGGATCCGGCCATGCCGCCGGGTCGAGCCGGTAGAAGCGCCGCAGCTGGTCATACAGCGACGCATGCCTGCGCTCGAGTTCCCGCGGCGTCTCGATGAACGCCTCGCTCGCCACCGCGAAGAACTCGGCCTCGTCCTCCGCGGCGTACGGATCGAGGAAGGTCTCTTCGCCACGCTCCACCGCCTGGCGCAGTGCGTCGAACTCCGCCTGGAACACCGCGGCCCAGCCGGCGTGCTCCTCGCGGCCTCCCAGCGCCGGCGCACCGTCGAGGCCGCCGGCCTCGTGGTCGAGGTAGTGCGCGAACTCGTGCACCACGACGTTGTAGGCCTCCTCGCCGTGGCCGCCGGCGCGCACGTCCTCCCAGGAGAGCACGATGCGGCTGACGTCCCAGGCCTGCCCGGACAGGACGCGCTCCTCCTCGGTGACCACGCCGTCCTCGTCGTGCCACTGGTCGGGGACGATGAACTGGCCGGGGTAGACCAGGATGGCGCGTAGCTCGTCGTACACGTGCTCATCCCGGCCGAGCACGAGCAGGCAGGCCTGGGCTGCGATCAGCAGCTGCATCCTGCGGGTCACCACCAGGCCCTGGCAGCCGACGAACTCCTTCTCGGCGACGAAGACGCTGATGAGTCCGTCCAGCCGCTCGCGCAGTTCCGCCGGCACGCGTGGATACAGCGGCAGGCGTCGCCTGAGCAGCATGCGGTCGGCCTCGTCGAGCGAACGCGCGCGCTGCCGGGCGCGGCGGCGTGTCCTCACGAGCGGTTCGCCGACGATCCACGCGATGACGGCGAACGCCACCAGCAGCACCAGCGCGAGCGCGGCACTCACGGGCGGAAGTCCCGGACCATGCGCCGCAGCTGATCGAGGTCCGCTGCCGGGGGATCCGGCAGGTAGCGCGTGACGAGGTAGAGCTCGGTGATGGCGGCCGCCGCTGCGGCCAGGTCCGGGCGCAGGCGCTCGACCCGCGCGAGGTAGTCCCGTGGCGCCTCGTGCGGCGCGCGCGTGATGCCCTGGCGTGCGAGACGGGCTGCGAAGCGCCGGTAGCTGCGGGCGGCAGCGTCGGGCCGCGGCCCGCGGAACTCCCAGGCCAGCCAGGCCGACAGGCCGGCGAGGCACACCGCGACCGCCACGCCGAGCACCAGTGCGAGCTGTCGCCAGTCGCCCTGCTCGAAGCCGAGCGCGTCGAGGATGCGGTCCTGGTCCGCGGTCGAGAACTTCACCACCCAGTCGTTCCAGCGCGCATTGACGTTGTCCCAGGCGAGCCGCGCCTGCCACAGGAACTCGGACTGGCGCAGCAACCGCCCGGGCACGGGCTCGCCCTCGGCGAGCGCGAATTCGAGCCCGCGCTCGACCCGTTCCGGGGCGACTGCCGCGGTGGGGTCGACCCGCACCCAGCCGCGCCCCTCCAGCCACACCTCCGACCAGGCGTGCGCATGCGACTGGCGGACGATCAGGTAGCCACCCAGCGGGTTCCAGTCTCCGCCCTGGTAGCCCGCGACGACGCGCGCCGGAATCCCGGCCGCCCGGGCCATCATCGTGAATGCCGACGAGTAGTGGCCGCAGAAGCCGCGCCGCGTGTTGAAGACGAAATCGTCGACCGAGTCGCGATCGAGCCGCGGCGGGGTCAGCGTGTAGTAGAACTCCTGCTCGCGAAACATGGCCAGCACGGCGTCGATGAAGGCTTCGTCGCTCTGCGCGTCCGCACGCATCTGCCGGGCGAGCGCCCCGGCCCTGGGATTGCGGCCGTCGGGCGGGGGAAGGTGCTTGTTGCGCAGTGCCGTGGGCAGTTCGCGGCCGGCCAGGTACTGCGGATAGGAGGTGACCCGGTACTGCGTGACGGCGCCGAGCGGCCGCGGGGTGCGCAGGTGGAAGTCCCAGCTCTGTTCGGCAAGTTCACCCGGCCAGGCCTGGGGCATCTCCAGCGCGAACAGCATGCGTTGCTCGGTGGGCTCCAGCGTCACGGTGTAGCTGATGGGCGTGCCGCGAAACTCGACCGGCATGCGGAAGTAACTCTGCGACCGGCTGCGGGTCCAGGTGTAGCCGTCGAAGTCGGTCAGCACCGGGCCGCGCCAGTAGCGTTCGCGCGGCGGGGGCGGTTCGCCGTCGAAGCGCACCCGGAACGCGACAGTGTCGTTGACGGTCAGCTCGGAGATGTCGCCGGGTGACATTTCCTCGGTGATGCCGGTCGCCGCCCGTTCCTGGGATGGCGCGCCCCAGAGGTTGCCGGCCACGCGCGGGAACAGCAGGAACAGCGCCAGCGTCAGTGGCAGCGCCTTGAGGAGCATGGCGCCGGTGGTGCGAAACGGCCTGAGCGCCGGGCCACCGCTGCCGCGGCGCGCGACGTTGAGCAGGGAGGCCGACAGCAGCCAGACGGCTGGCAGCACCATCCCCGCGGCCAGCAGGTCCTGTCGATAGAGCAATGTCGCGAGGCACAGGAACCAGCCGATGAAGACCAGCACGACGTGGTCGCGCGGACTCTTCGTCTCGAGCAGCTTGAGCGCGGCCATGAGCACGAGCAGCGCGGTCCCGGCGTCGAGGCCACTGATGGAGCGATAGGCCGCGGCGATGCCCGCGACCGCAAGGAGCGTCACCACGGCGCGCACCAGTCGCCCGGGGAGGGGCCAGCCACGCCGCTCGGCGAGCACCCGCCATCCGGCCACCCCCAGTGCGAGGGCCGGCACCCACGGCTGCATGTGCGCGAGGTGCGGCGCGACCGCAGCCGCGAGGCCGGCCACGGTCCAGCCGAGCCTGTCGATGCCGCCTGCCCGGTCAGTCACTGGACCGCTCCGGTGGCAACCCGTACTCGCCGAGCGCAGCCAGGCAGCGGCGCCGCTGCGCTTCGCCCGGTTCGGGATCGTAGGCGATGCCCGGCAGTACGATGCCGAACGCGAGCCCGCCCGCATGCGCGTCGACGACCCAGCGCGCCATTACCGCGAGGCGTGCCTCGAGGTCGCGGCCCGGTGCGCGGTCGAGGTCGAACAGCAGCGCGGGGGCGGCCGCGCCGGCGAATTCCTTGATCAGCAGTTCACCGCCACGCGCATGGGCCTTCCAGGCGATCCGTCTCGGCGGATCGCCCGGGTGGTAGTCCTTGAGACCGGCGAAGTCGTCCTCGCCACGCTGTTCGCCGGTGCCGGAATCCGGCCCGGGCGCGGCGGGCGCTGCCGGCGCGTCGCGCGCCGGTCGCGGGTACACGACACAGTGCAGCGCGGGGTGCAGCACTGCCCAGGCGCGGAACAGGCCGAACGGGTAGCGCGTCGCGACCTCGAAGCGCTCGAGCCGGGCGCGGCCGCGCTGCCGGGTCGGCACGGCGAGGGCGCACTGCGCGCTGTCCCCGGGGGCGAGTGTCGTCGGCGGCGCCACGCCGTGTTCACTGCTGACCTCGAGGTCGACGCGCGCTCCGACGCTCGGGTTCTGCAGCGCTATCGAGAACACCGCGGGCTGGCCGGCGAAGGGCGAGTCGCTGCCGGCGCCTGCCACCTTGAGTCCCGTGATGTTGCGGTGGCAGGCGTGCATGGCCACCAGGCCCAGCGAGGCGAGGAGGAACGTGAGTGCGAGACCGAGGTTGTTGCCGTAGTTGAGCGAGCCCATCAGCATCGCGAACAGCATGATGCCGAAGGCCACGCCGAGCCCGGTCGGAAGGATGTAGACGCGGCCGCGGTGCAGGCTGACCTCGCCGTCGTCGGGGCCCTGGCGGCGCCTGATCCAGCGCCTCGACCAGTTCCGCAGGGGCGCCAGGAGCCGCATGCCCGCCGCGACTCAGGGGATCGGGACGGCCTCGAGCAGCGCGCGCGCGAGCTCGGCCGGTCCGCTGCGGTCGGTGGCATCGCGCGGCCGGAGCCGGTGGCCGACCACGGCCGGCAGGACGGCCTGCAGGTCCTCGGGCAGGACGCCGGGGTGGCGATGCAGGAAGGCCCAGGCCTGCGCGGCACGCAGCAGCGACAGCGCGGCACGGGTGGACAGGCCGCCCTGGAAGCGACTGCCGTCGCGCGAGGCGCGGGCCAGGGCCTGGATGTAATCGAGCAGGGCATCGCTCGCATGCAACTCTGGCACACGCTGCTGCAGCGCGACGATGGTGTCCGGGTCGAGCGCTGGCGCGAGTCCCGCCAGCACGTCGCGGCGATCGCGGCCGCGCAGCAGGGCGCGCTCCTGGGCAGGCGCCGGATAGCCGAGCTCGATGCGCATCAGGAATCGGTCGAGCTGCGATTCCGGCAGCGGGAACGTGCCGACCTGGTAGGCCGGGTTCTGGGTGGCCACGACGAAGAACGGCGATGGCAGCGGGTGCGAGACCCCGTCGACGGTGACCTGGCTTTCCTCCATCGCCTCGAGCAGGGCGCTCTGCGCCTTGGGCGTCGCGCGGTTGACCTCGTCGGCCAGCACCAGCTGCGCGAATACCGGGCCCTTGTGGAACTCGAAGCGGGCGGCGGCGCGATCGTAGACCGACACGCCGATGATGTCCGCCGGCAACAGGTCGCTGGTGAACTGCACCCGCTGGTAGGTCAGGCCGAGCACCCGGGCGAGGGCATGCGCCAGCGTGGTCTTGCCCACACCCGGGATGTCCTCGATCAGCAGGTGACCGCGGGCCAGCAGGCAGCTGATCGCGAGTCGCACCTCGCGGTCCTTGCCGAGGACGACCTCGTTGATGCGCCCGATGGCCGTGTCCAGTACCTGGCCGGCTTCACGCATGTCACGCACGGCGTTCATCCGAGCGAGGCTACCCGGTCGAGCTGCGCGCCGAGTTGCTCCAGTTCACGCTTGAATTCACCGACCCGGGCCCGCTCCTGCTCGACCACCTCCGGCGGGGCATTGGCCACGAAGCGCTCGTTGCCGAGCTTGCCCTCGGCGCGGGCCAGCTCCTGTTCCACCTTCGACCTGCGCTTCGCGAGGCGCGCGAGCTCGGCCTCGACGTCGATCAGGCCCGCCATCGGCACCAGGATGGTCATCGTGCCGAGCAGCGCCGAGGCGGACTGCGGGGCGGCCTCGCCGGGCGCCAGTGCCCGGATGGAGCCGGTGTTGGCGAGGCGCTCGATGTAGGTCGCGCTTGCGGCGAGGCGCTGGAGGTCGGTGTCGTCCGCGTCCTTCAACAGAACGTCGAAGCGCTTCCCCGGCGAGATGTCCATCTCGCCGCGGATCTGCCGGATGCCCAGGATGAAGTCCATGACCCAGCGCATCTCGCCCTCGAGCGCCGGGTCGGCCGCGGCGCCGGAGGGCTCCGGGAAGGGCTGGAGCATGATCGACTCGCCGGACT
>CAZXAS010000161.1:0-6584 GCA_964638185.1 uncultured Steroidobacteraceae bacterium
GGCGCGACGAGGACGGCTATTACTGGATCACCGGCCGCGTCGACGACGTCATCAATGTCTCTGGCCACCGCATGGGAACGGCGGAGGTCGAAAGCGCCCTGGTCGCGCACCCGAAGGTGTCCGAGGCGGCCGTGGTCGGCTGCCCGCACGCGGTCAAGGGCCAGGGCATCTACGCCTACGTCACGCTGATCACGGGCGAGGACCCGAGCGAGGAACTGCGCAAGGAACTGCGCGACTGGGTGCGCAAGGAGATCGGGCCCATCGCCTCGCCCGACTTCATCCAGTGGGCGCCGGGGCTGCCGAAGACGCGGTCGGGGAAGATCATGCGCCGCATCCTGCGCAAGATCGCCGCCGACGAGTCGGACCAGCTCGGCGACACCTCGACCCTGGCCGACCCGACCGTGGTGCAGGACCTGGTGAAGAACCGCATGGTGCCGGGGCGCTAGCCCGCCGGGCGACGTGGTGCGCGAGATTCTCGTCGCCGACGACCATCCCTTGTTCCGCGAGGCCCTGCGGCATGCGCTTGCCCGCGCGGTGCCGGATGCTACCGTGGTCGAGGCCGATTCAGTCGCGGCGCTGCTCGAGGCCGCCGCCGCGCACCCGGATGCCGACCTGCTGCTGCTCGACCTGAACATGCCCGGTGCGCAGGGCTTCAGTGCGCTGGTGCAGATGCGCGCACATCACCCCTCGCTGCCGGTGGTCATCATCTCGGCGAACGAGAACCCGCCGGTCATCCGCCGGGCGATCGCCCACGGCGCCGCCGGATTCGTGCCGAAGTCGTCGACGGTCGAGCAGATGATCGAGGCGCTGCAGGCCGTGATCGACGGTGACCAGTGGACACCGCCCGCGACGGACCTCGACCTGCCCGCGCTCGACGCCGCTGAGGCTGATGTCGCGGCGCGCCTGGCGAGCCTCACGCCGCAGCAGTTCCGCGTGCTGGCGATGCTGTCGGCGGGACTGCTCAACAAGCAGATCGCATTCGAGCTCGGGGTCTCCGAGGCGACCGTGAAGGCGCACATGACCGCCATCATGCAGAAGCTCGGCGCCAGCAACCGCACCCAGGCGGTGATCCTCGCGCAACGGCTCGCGCTCGAAGGCGCGGCCGGTGGCAGTCAGGCGGAGCCGTCCTCGGCCTGAGCCACGATCCGGTCGCCCGCGCCGCCGCCACCGCGGCGCCGGGCGTAGGCACCGAGCAGTGCGCGCAGCGCCGCCGGCTTGACCGGCTTGCGCAGGACCTCGAAGCCCTCGACCCGCGCCTGCTGGACCAGCACCTCGCTGGCGTTGGCGGTGACGAGCGCGCCCGGACAGCCGCCCGCCAGCAGGGACAGGCGCCGCAGGGCATCGAGGCCGGACTCCAGCTCGCGCAGGTGGAAGTCGGCGAGGATCACGTCGACGCGCCGGCGGGCCACGGCGAGCTCGGCCTCGGCGATGCTGCGCGCGGTGATGACCTCGACCTGCCAGCGGCCGAGCAACGCCGCCATGCCGTCGAGGATGTCCGGGTCGTCGTCCAGGCACAGCACGGCCAGGCCATCCAGGGCGACCTGCCGCGACCGGCCACCCGGCCGTGGCGCCTCCACCACGACGCTGGCCGCACGCGGCACCCGGATGCCGAACACACTGCCCCGTCCGGGCCAGGAACGCGCCACGAGCGCGTGCCCGAGGATGCGCGCGATGCGGTCGCAGATCGACAGTCCGAGCCCTAGCCCCTTCTCGCCCCAGGGGGAAGGCTCGTCGAGGCGGCGGAACTCCTCGAAGATCACCGTGAGGGCCTCCTTGGGCATCCCGGGGCCGGTGTCCCAGACCTGGAACTCCACCTCCATCCCGCGACGCCGGCAACCCACCAGCACGCCGCCCGCGCGCGTGTAGCGCAAGGCGTTGGCGACGAAGTTCTGCAGCACGCGCCGCAGCATGCGCGGGTCGGTACGCACCGCGAGGGAGGTCGGCATCACCACGAGTTCGAGTCCGCGATCCGCGGCGAGCGGCGCGAACTGCTCCTTGAGCGTATCGAGCAATTGCGCGGCACGGACGTCGCGCACCTCGGGATGGACCGCGCCGGAATCCAGCTTGGTGATGTCGAGCAGGGCGTCCAGCAATTCCTCGGCGCCGCGAAGGGAAGTATCGACGCGCTCGGCCAGGCTCGCCGCGGACGGGTCCTTGAGTTCGCGCGAGCGCAAGGCCGAGGTGAACAGTCGCGCGGCATTCATGGGTTGCAGGAGATCGTGGCTGGCCGCCGCGACGAAGCGGGTCTTGCTCAGGTTGGCCTGCTCGGCATCGAGCTTCGCCTGGCGCAGCTCCTCGGTGCGCTCCTCGACGCGCTGCTCGAGGGTCTCGTTGATCTCGCGCAGCTCTCGCTCGACCTGCTTGTAGGCGGTGACGTCGGTGAACGTGGTCACGAGCCCGCCATCCGCCAGCGGCTGGCAGCGGTTCTCGATCACCCGGCCATCCGGCCGCCGGCGCTCGTAGACGTGCGGCGCACCGCTCCTCAAGTGCGCCACGCGGCGCGCGACCAGGTCGTCGGGATCGCCCGTGCCGCACCAGCCACGCTCGGCATTGAAACGGATGGCGTCCTCCACCGGCAGGCCTGCATACAGGAACCCCGGCGGATAACCGAACAGCGCCTCGTAGCGGCGATTCCAGGCAACGAGCCTGAGCTCGCGGTCGACGACGCTGACGCCCTGCGCCATGTTGTCCATCATCGCCTCGAGCAGGCCGCGGCTCAGCCTCAGCTTCTCGGTCGTCTCGTCCAGCAGCGCCACCACCTGGTCGAGCTTCAGGCCGGCGCCCTTGAGCGTGCTGGTGAGCATCAGCCGTGCCGACGCCGCGCCGATCGCACCCGCCAGTTCACGCTCGAGCGACTGCAGCAGCACGCGGTCGGCGCGGTCCTGCAGCGCGAGCTGGCGGCCCTGCTCGCGCGCATGGTTGGCGAGCAGGCGTGCGGCCGCGCGCGCGCCGAGCACGTGGCCGGCCAGCGTCGCCAGGTCGCCGACCGTCGCCGTGCCGGGCAGCGGACCGTCGCCGGGCTCGCGCACCGCGCCAGGTACGGCGGTCTCCATGAAGGCTGCCGCCTGCAACTGCGCGCCGAGGCTCGGGCGGAAGCGCAGCGAGAAGGCCACGAGCGCCAGCACGTTGCCGAGGAGCGACCAGAAGACGCCGTGCGACAGCGTGTCGGGCGCGGTGAAGCCGAAGAGTGCGTGTGGCGCCAGGAAGCCAAAGTGCCAAGGACCGTCCAGCACCCAGGCCGGCGCCGGACCGTTGATGGCGAGGAGCCCGGGCAGCAGCAGCGTGTAGAACCACAGCGCAAAGCCGGTGAGCAGCCCCGCCAGCACCCCGGCACGACTTGCGCGCGGCCAGTACAGCGAGGCCACCAGCGCCGGCGCGAACTGCGCGACCGCGCCAAAGGACAGCAACCCGATGGAGGCGAGGCTCGGTGCCGCGGGCAGCGCACGGTAGTACCCGAAGGCCAGCAGCAGCACTACCACGATGGCCGCCCGGCGCACCCACAGCACGACGCGCGTGGTATCGCTGCCGGCGCCGGCGCGGCCGCTGAGTCGCCACCAGAGGGGCAGCACCAGGTCGTTGCTGAGCATGGTCGCGAGCGCGACCGTGGCGACGATCACCATGCCGGTCGCGGCCGAGAATCCGCCCAGGTAGGCCACCAGCGCCAGCCACTCGCGTCCCGCGGCGAGTGGCAGCCACAGCACCAGTGCATCCGGACCGACGGCGGCGCTCGCGCCGCTCGCGATGCCGAGCGCGGCGATCGGCACCACCAGCACGCTGATGATCACCAGGTACCCGGGGAACATGAACCGCGCCCGGGCGAGATCGCCAGGCTCGGTGCATTCCACGACCCCGACCTGGAACTGCCTGGGCAGGCAGACGATCGCGATCATCGCGAGCAGGGTCTGTGTCAGGAGCCCGGTCGGGTTGAACTCCGCCGGTGCGAGGCTCGCTGCGGCGGCCACGACACCCGGGCCGTCCTCGAGCGCAAGGATCGCGAACAGGCCGACCGCGACGAACGCCACGAGCTTGACGAGCGACTCCACCGCAATCGCGAGCATGAGCCCCGGATGATGCTCGGCCGCGTCCACGCTGCGCGTGCCGAAGAGGATGGCGAAGACCGCGAGCAGCAGCGCAGTGTAGAAGGCGCTGTCGGCGAACCAGCCCGGCTGCGCTCCCGGCGCCGTGGCGGTGAGCACGTCGATGCTCATTGCCACCGCCTTGAGTTGCAGCGCGACATAAGGCACCGACGCGAACAGCGCGACCAGCGTGATGACGATGGCGAGGCGGTTCGACTTGCCGAAGCGCGAGGCCACGAGGTCGGCGATCGAGGTCACGTTGTGACGCTTGGCCACGCGCACCAGCCGGTCCAGGAACGGCAGTCCGAAGACGAACAGGAGAATCGGCCCGAGGTAGATCGGCAGGTAGGAGGGCCCGTCGCGCGCGGCGCTGCCGACCGCCCCGTAGAAGGTCCAGCTGGAGCAATAGACGGCCAGCGCGAGGCTGTACACGACCGGGCGCAGCGCGCGGTTGGTCGGGTATGTCTTCTGCCGGTCGCCGATCCAGGCGATCCCGAACAGCACCGCCACGTAGGCGAGCGACACCAGCAGCAATCCCCAGCCCGGGATCATCGTTCCCCCCACTTCCCGGCGGGCTCGTCCGGCCCTTGCACGGTCTATACGACGGCCGCGGCGCTGCCGCAAGGCCCGCGAGGCAGGAACGACGCGCAACCGGTAAGCTCATGCCTGTACTCCCGGCGACGGACCACAATGCACCGCAAAATCAGCGCCTGCCTGATGGCGGGCCTCGGCCTTGCTGCGGCCCTGGGCGCCTGCAGCGAGCCGGCGCCGCGCCCGGCACCGGCCACCACCGAACGAATCACGCTGGCGACCTGGAACCCCGAGTGGTTGTTGCTGCCGGGCGTTTTCGACGACCTGGCAGCGTCCTGCTTCGGCAAGGACCGCCGCGCCGGAGGTGGCGAACGGGCCATTCCCTGCGACCTCGTCGACCGGGGGCGCTGGAGCGAGGCGGACCTCGCGCGACTCGGGCAGTTCGTCGCCGGGCTCGGGCTCGACGTCGTTGCGTTGCAGGAAGTCGACGGCGCGTCGGCGGCGCGGGCGGTGTTCACCGACCACGAGTTCTGTTTCACCTCGCGGCCGCATGTGCAGAACGTCGGCTTCGCCATCCGCCGCGGCATCCCGCACCGCTGCAACGAGGACTACCGGGCGCTCGGGCTGCCGGGCAACGACGTACGCTGGGGCGCGGACGTCACGCTGTTCCCGGGCACGCCGCGCGAACTGAGGCTGATGGCGGTGCACCTGAAGTCCGGCTGCAACCGCGACCCGCTCACCGCCGACCGGGAGGCCTGCGGGATGCTGCAGCAACAGGTTCCGGTGCTCGAGGCCTGGATGGACGCGCGCGGCCGCGAGGGCACGCCATTCGCGGTACTCGGCGACTTCAACCGGCGCTTCGACCGCGAGTTCGCCCCGGGCCGCGACCGCCGCGGGCGGATCGTCGCGATGTGGCCGGAGATCGACGATGGCGACCCACCCGAGGCGGACCTGCTCGATCCCGGTGCCGGCGTCACGCACCCGGCGTGCCGGCAGCAGGACCCGGTGCGCCCGCCGATCGACCACCTCGTGCTCAGCGCCACGGCAGGCGCGGCGCTGGTGCCCGGCTCCTATCGCATGCACCCCTATCCGCGCGGCGCGGCGGAACTGCGCTGGCCGGACCATTGCGTGTTCTCGGCGACGCTGGACCTCGGAAGGCTCGAACGTTGACGGCGCCGCCGGCTGCTATCCTTGCGCCGGTGTGGTGAGCGGAGCCTGCGTCATGGCCTACGACCCGTCGAACATCTTCGCGCGCATCCTGCGCGGCGAGATCCCCTGCCACAAGGTCTTCGAGGACGACAACACGCTGTCGTTCATGGACATCATGCCGCAGGCGGAGGGGCACACGCTCGTTGTGCCCAAGACGCCGGGCCAGGACATCTTCGAGCTTCCGGCCGAGGCGCTCGTGGCCACCATCCGCACGACACAGCGGGTCGCGATCGCGGTGCGCAAGGCCTTCGAGCCGCCTGGCATCATGATCGCGCAGCTGAACGGCGCACCGGCCGGCCAGAGCGTCTTCCACCTGCACTTCCACATCGTGCCGCGCTATCACGGCAAGGACCTGCGCATGCCCGCGGGCGAGCCTGCCGATCACGCCGTCCTCGCCGAGCACGCCGAACGGATCCGCGCGCACCTCTGAACGCTCGGTGGCGATTCGGGGGTGATCGCGGCAGAGGCTCGGCGTGTGGCAGGCGGGTCAGGGTCGCGGGCGATTCGGGGGTGAGGACGGTGGGAGCTGGGCGTGCGGCCTACTCCTGTATGGTCCTCTGTGAATTCGGAAGAGTCGGAAAACGAATTCACAGAGGACCATACAGTCGTCTCCGCACGCCAGGCACCGACATCACCGAGTTGGTCCTGCCGGCAGTCGGGTCGTCCGGTATTGGCACGGCCTCACTGTTGCACGGCTCTCCGCGTGCAGGCCTCACAGCCCGTGGCGGAGACGACTGTAGTCACCCTGGCTCGCGCGTTTTCCGATTC
>CAZXAS010000162.1:0-4749 GCA_964638185.1 uncultured Steroidobacteraceae bacterium
CGCTCGGCGTGCAGGGGATCGGCTGGGCCGTCATCATGCCGCTCCTGACGCTGCTCGCGGCCCGACTCGACGGCGTCAGCCGCGAACGGACGCCGGCATGGGCCCTGTCGCCGGCACGGGGCCGCGGCGATGTTTGACCTCGGACTGTGGCTCGAGGGGCTTGCAGCGCTCGCCGTCGTGGCGGTGCTCGGCTGGCTCGTGAGCCTGCCGCTGCGCAACGTCAGCATCGTCGACAGCCTGTGGTCGCTCATGTTCCTGCTGGCGGCGATTGTCTATGTCCTGGGCCAGCCCGAGGCCAGCGCCCGCGCCGTGCTGGTGCTCGCGCTGGTCGCGGTCTGGGCGATCAGGCTGGCCGCCTACATCACCTGGCGCAACCACGGCCAGGGCGAGGACTTCCGCTACCAGAGGATCCGCGCCAACAACGAGCCCGGCTTCGCCCTCAAGAGCCTCGTCATCGTCTTCGGGCTGCAGGCGGCGCTCGCCTGGCTGATCTCGCTGCCGTTGCTCGCGGCGATCAACTCCACCGCGCCGCTCGGCTGGCTCGACTACCTGGGCGTCGGGCTGTGGCTGGCGGGGATGGTCTTCGAGGCCGGTGGCGACTGGCAGCTCGCACGCTTCAAGGCAGACCCGGCGAACCGCGGCAAGGTGCTGGACAGCGGCCTGTGGCGCTACACGCGCCATCCCAACTACTTCGGCGACTTCTGCGTGTGGTGGGGCTACTTCCTGATCGCGCTCCCGGCCGGCGGCTGGTGGAGCGTCATCGGGCCGGTGCTGATGTCCGTCCTGCTGCTCAGGGTGTCCGGCGTAGCGCTGCTCGAGAAGGACATCGGCGAGCGTCGGCCGGCCTATCGTGACTACGTGCGCCGCACCAATGCGTTCTTTCCCAGGCCGCCGACGGCGGCCTGAACAAGGTGGAATGTCCATGTTTCGCAGCCTCTCCGTTGTTCTGACCGCCGGCCTGGTGCTCGGCCTCGCGGGGCCGGCCGCAGCCAGCGGCCCGCGCGAGCTCAGCTTCGACGTCTTCCTGGATGACCGCGCCATCGGCTACCAGCGCTTCGAATTCGAGCCGACCGCGGACGGCCTGCGGGTCGAGACCCGCGCCGAGTTCGAGGTCCGGTTCCTGATGGTGACCGCCTTCGAGTACGACCACCGCAACGTGGAGCACTGGCGTGGTGACTGCCTGCACGCGATCGACGCCCAGACCGACTCGAATGGCAAGCAGTACTCGGTCAACGGGAGCGCGCGCGGGGATGCGTTGGTGGTCGCCTCGGCCCGGGGCGAGCAGCGCCTCACCGACTGCGTCGCGACCTTCGCTTACTGGGACAAGGACGTGGTGCTCAACCGCGACCGGCTGCTCAACTCCCAGACCGGCGAGTACCTGCCGGTCGAGGTCGAGCCGCTCGGCGCCGGCAGCGTCCGCATCGGTGAGCGCGAGGTGCCCGTCCGGCGCTATGCGCTCAAGGGCAAGGACCTCGACATCACGCTTGCCTACACGGCGGACAGCGGCGAGTGGGTCGCGCTCGACAGCCGGCTCGAGGGCGGCCGCACCCTGCGCTACCGGCGCAATCCAGTCGAGCTCGTCGAGTCCGCCGGCGTGACCGTGGCCGGGCGCGACCCGCGCGGCGGTGCCGTCCGCTGAACCGCGCGTCCGGCACATCGGCCCGCCGGACATCCGCAAAGCGCGCAATCCGCAATAGGTGGGGCGGCCCCCGGGGAGCCGCCCCGTCCATCGAAGTGCGCCTCAGTAGACGTCGCGCACAGTGTTGTAGGTGTTGAACTTCCCGGTCGGCGTCACGATCCGCGGATCGTCGAGCACCTTCTTCAGCTCGAGCGTGCGGTCGTCGACCACCACGATCGCCGAACGCTGCTCCTTGCCGTTCCATACCGAGAACCACACCTCGTCGCCGGCGCGGTTGAACTCGGGCTGCACGACCCGCTTCGGGCCCTCGCCCAGGTTGGCCCAGTCGGCGATCGGCAGCACCTTGTACCCGGCGTCGAGCCGGTCGATGTCGAACACCGCCACGCTCTGGCTGATGGCCGCATCCGGGTTGAGCGGCGTATCGACGTACAGGTGGCGCGAGGTCGGGTGGGTCTTGACGAACAGCGAGCCGCCGCCCTGTCCCTTCAGCACCCGCACCACCTTCCAGGCCTGCGCCGGGTGTCCTTCCGGATCGGTGCCGAGGAAGGAGACCTTGTCATTGCCGAGCGCGCTCGTGACCCACACCGGACCGAACTGCGGATCGACCAGGTTGGCGCCGCGACCGGGGTGCGGGATCTTGTCCACGTCGACCAGCGCCTCGAGCGCCTGGTCCTTCGAATCGACCACCGCGATCTTGTCGGACTGGTTGGCCGCGGTCATGAAGTAGCGCTTGGTCGAGTCCCAGCCGCCGTCGTGCAGGAAGCGGGCGGCGCCGATGGTGGTGACCTGCAGGTTGTCCAGGTCCTCGTAGTTGACGAGCAGGATCTGGCCCGTCTCCTTGACGTTGACGATCCACTCCGGGTGCTCGTGCGAGGCGACGATCGCGGCCACGCGGGGTTCCGGGTGATATTCCTGCGTATCGACCGTCATGCCGCGCGTCGACACGATCTTGAGCGGCTCGAGCGTCTCTCCATCCATGATCACGAACTGCGGCGGCCAGTAGGCCCCGGCGATCGCGTAGCGGTCCTCGAAACCCTTGTACTTGGAGGTCTCGACGGAGCGGGCCTCGAGCCCGACCTTGATCTCGGCGACGATGGCCGGTTGCTTCATCCACAGGTCGACCAGGTCGATCTTCGCATCGCGGCCGATCGTGAACAGGTAGCGGCCGGAATGCGACATGCGGGAGATGTGCACCGCATAGCCGGTCTCGAGGATGCTGATGATCTCCTTGCTGTGCCCGTCGATCAGCGCCACTTCGCCGGCGTCGCGCAGGGTCACGGCGAACAGGTTCTCGAGGTCGTAGTCGTTCTGCTTGCTCGTTGGCCGTTCCGCCACCGGCACCATGGTCTTCCAGGTGGCGCGCACCTCCGCCATGCCGAACTCGGGTGGCGTCGGCGGGGCGTGCTGGACGAAGCGCGCCATGATGTCGACTTCCTCGGGGGTGAACTCGCCGGACGTTCCCCAGTTCGGCATGCCCGCCGGTGAACCGTAATTGATGAAGACCTTGAGGTAGTCGGTTCCCTTGGCCTGGGTGATGTCCGGGGTCAGCGGCTTGCCGGTCGCGCCCTTGCGGAGCACGCCGTGGCAGCCCGCGCAGCGCTCGAAGTAGATCTGCTTGGCGTGGTCGAACTCGGCCTGGGTCATGTTCGGGGCGCCGGGGGAGATGACCATCTGCATCTCGCCCGCAGCCGCGCCGATGGCCGACGGGGCGCCCTGGTACTTCATTTCGGCGACGGTCGTCTCCGGGTGCTCGGTCGGTGATTCGGCCTTCTGCGTCGGAGCCGGTCCGGCCCGGACTGCGGCGACTTCGGTCGCGCTGACCCGACCGAGATCGTTGCCCCAGCTGTTGAAGACATAGGTCAGGGCGTGGGCGATCTCCTGGTCCGACAACTGCGTCATGGGCGGCATGACCGAATTGAAGGTCTTTCCATTCACGGTGACCTCGCCGGTCAGGCCGTGCAGCACGATGCCGACCGCGCGGTCGGGATCGGCGGCAAGGTAGTCGGACCCGGCGAGCGGCGGGAACGCGCCCGGCAGGCCCTTGCCATCAGCCTGGTGGCAGGCCATGCAGGCCGCCTGGAAGACCTTCTCGCCCGCGGCGATGTCGGCGGCGAGGCCCTGCGCCCCTGCCCCGGCCACTTCGGCCTGGTGCACGGCCGGCCCATCACGAGCGGGATCCGGCGGTACTTGTGCCCCGGAGGGCGCGAGCGATCCGGCGACCACCAGGCAACACGTCGATGCGACGGCGATCAGATGGGTGCGGCGTAACATGTCGGTCACCTCCGGGTGGTTTGGGCAGGGCCGCGAGGCCCGGCTGCCTTCCAGAGTAAGAACACCGCTCCCGATACGCCTTGATGCCGGTCAAGCGGCGCCATCGAGCTACATCTCGTAGGTGGCGAACCTCTCCAGGTCAGTGATCAGGATGTCGCGGCCGTCGGACTCGATGAGGCCGGCCTCGGTCAGCGCCCGCGTGAGCCGCGACAGGGTCTCGGGCTTGATGGCAAGCTGCGCGGCGAGCATCTGCCGCGTTTCCTCGAAGTGCACGCGCAGACGCCCGTCCGCATCGCGCACCGCCCGCCGGGCGAGGTGTCGAATGAGCCGATTGCCGGCGCTCTCGAGCGTCAGTTCCTCGATCTCCTGCACATGGGCGTGCAGGCGCTGGCTCAGCACGCCGAGGAGCCTCAGGCAGGTGCCGGTGTCATCCTTGAGCGCGGCGAGATAGTCCGCGTTGGGGACCGAGACCAGCGTCGTGGCCTCAACCGCACCGGCCCCGACCGGATACACCGGTCCCTGCATGAACATGACGGCCTCGGCGAAGGTCTGGCCCGGGTTCACCAGCGCCAGGATCTTCTCGTCGCCACCACGCGACTGCATGAAGAGCTTCACCTGCCCCTCGGTGACGATGAAGAACGAGCGGGCGCGGTCGCCCCGCTGGAACAGCACCTGCCCCGGGTCGAGCTTGACCAGCTGGGCCGCGGCCGCCACCTGGTCGAAACGGGCATCGTCGAACGCGACGAACAACGGGTTGCGCTGCAGCAATTCGCGCATTTCGGTCTTCATGAGCATGGCCTCATTCTAACGCCATCCGCCCATCTCTTCCGGCTCACGGC
>CAZXAS010000162.1:4849-6531 GCA_964638185.1 uncultured Steroidobacteraceae bacterium
TATCCCACCGTTGACCTGAGTCAATGCGCCCCACCCGCCCGCAACCGAGACTCACTCCCATTGGCAGGGACCGATGGACGGCCTCTGCCCACTGGAGAGCAATGCCATGAATTCCACGCGCAGACTCTGGATCGTACTCGGCCTGACCATGCTGGTGTCGTTCTCGATCCTCGGGTACCTCGGTCGCGAGATCTACCTGACTGCACCGCCGATCCCGGAAGCCGTGCAGACCGAACGCGGCGAGGTGCTGTTCACCGGCGAGCAGATCCGCCTCGGACAGCAGGTGTGGCAGTCGATCGGCGGACACCAGGTCGGGTCGATCTGGGGCCACGGCAGCTACGTCGCCCCCGACTGGACGGCCGACTGGTTGCACCGCGAAGCCCTCTCACTGCTCGAGATCCGCGCCCGGGAGGGCGTGGGACGCGCCTATTCGGAACTCGATGCAGGTGAACGGGCCGCCCTGCAGGCGCGACTGCAGGTCGAGATGCGCACGAACACGCTCGACCCCGGATCGCTCGTGGTGACCGTGAGCCAGGATCGTGCAGAAGCCATCGGCAGCGTGCTCGGTCACTACCAGGCGCTGTTCTCCGACGACGCGGCCCTGCAGCCGCTACGCGAGCAATATGCCATCCACGAGAACCCGGTTCCCGACGCATCGAGGCGCGAAGCGCTCGGCGCGTTCATCTTCTGGTCGGCCTGGTCCTCGGTCACCAGTCGCCCGGGAGACACGGTCAGCTACACGAGCAACTGGCCGCACGAGCCGCTCGTCGGCAACACGCCGACGTCCCCGACCTACCTGTGGACGTTCATCAGCATCCTGCTGCTGATCGCCGGCATCGGCGCCCTGGTGTGGTACCACGCCGCGACCTCGGGCAAGGAGCCGCCGCCGGAAGTGCCGCAGCACGACCCGCTGCTCGGACTGGCCATGACGCCGTCGATGCGTGCCAGCATCAAGTTCTTCGTGCTGGCCGTCGGCCTGTTCCTGGCGCAGGTGGCGCTCGGCGGCATCACCGCCCACTACGCCGTCGAGGGCCAGGCCTTCTACGGCTTCCAGCTGTCGGACATCCTGCCCTACTCGCTCACCCGCACCTGGCACACGCAGCTGGGCGTGCTGTGGATCGCCACCGCCTGGCTCGGCACTGGCCTTTTCATCGCGCCGGCGGTATCCGGCCGCGAGCCGGCCTGGCAGCGCTTCGGCGTCAACTTCCTGTTCATCGCGCTGTTCGTGATCGTGGTCGGCGGTTTCGGCGGCCAGTGGGTGTCGGTCATGCAGCAGAGCATGGGCGTCGATGCCAACTTCTGGTTCGGTCACCAGGGCTGGGAGTACGTCGATCTCGGACGCTTCTGGCAGGCCTTCCTGTTCATCGGCCTGATGCTGTGGCTGCTGCTGGTCGGTCGCGCGCTGTGGCCCGCACTCAGGACACCCGGCGAGTCGCGCACGCTCACCGGCCTCCTGTTCCTGTCGGTCGTGGCCATTGGACTCTTCTATGGCGCCGGGCTGATGTGGGGCAAGTCCTCGCACCTGTCCATGGTCGAGTACTGGCGCTGGTGGGTCGTGCACCTGTGGGTCGAGGGCTTCTTCGAAGTCTTTGCCACCGCGGTCATCGCCTTCCTGTTCACGCGCCTCGGGCTCGTGCGCACCAGCACTGCGGTCAGCGCGGTCCTGTTCGCCACCGTGATCT
>CAZXAS010000163.1:0-6496 GCA_964638185.1 uncultured Steroidobacteraceae bacterium
TCCGATTCTTCCGCGCGAGCCAGGGGGATCTACAGGAGTAGGCCGGCCTGGGCCGCGCCCACCTTGACGCGGCTCGCCTCACCTCGTGCACGCCGGCCTGGGCCGTGCCGACCTCGACGCGGAGTGCCTCACAAGGAGGGACAGTCCCCACGGCCAATCGGGTACCCTGCTCACCGCCCACCATGAACTACCGCCACGCCTTCCACGCCGGCAACTTCGGCGACGTCCTGAAGCACCTCGTGCTGGTGACACTGCTCGACCGGCTCACGGAGAAGGACAAGCCGCTGTTCTTCCTCGACACCCACGCCGGCCGCGGCCGCTACAACCTCGCCGGCGCCGAGGCCAGGCGCTCCCGCGAGGCCGACGCGGGGATCCAGAAGCTGGCGGCCACACCCGGGCTGCCGCCCGCCGCCCAGCGCTACGTCGACGTGGTCCGCAGCTTCGACGCGGCGAATTCCGGGCGCATCGTCGCCTATCCAGGCTCCCCGGCGATCGCCGCGATGCTGCTGAGGCCGGGCGACCGCGCCGCCCTGTGCGAGCTCGAGCGTCGCGAGGCCGAGGGGCTCCGGGCCGAGTTCGCCGGCGACCGGCGCTTCGCCATTCACCAGCGCGACGGCTACGAGGCGCTCAAGGGCCTGCTGCCGCCTAAGGAGCGCCGCGGGCTGGTGCTGATCGACCCGCCCTACGAGACGCAGGAGCAGGAGTTCGATACGGTTGCCGACGCCCTCGGCGCGGCGGTCGGGCGCTGGCCGGTCGGCGTATTCGCCGCCTGGTACCCGATCAAGGAGGCGAAGACCGTCGCCCGTTTCCACGCGAGGCTTGCAGGGCGCGTGCCCGAGCTCATCGCCGTGGAACTCGCGCTCTTCCCCGAGGACACGCGCGTCGGCCTGAACGGCTCCGGCGTCGTCATCGCCAACCCGCCGTGGCAACTCGAGGAGCGCCTCGCCGCGGCGCTGCCGGCCGTGCATGCCGCGCTCTCCCCCGGCGGCGCCGGCGGCGGGCGCGTGCTGCGGCTCGCGGCGGCCTGACGCAGCAAGGCCGCGACAGCGCGTGGCTGCCGCGGCCCTGGAACGGGTGGCCCGGTCACGGGCCGTCCGGTCGATGTGGCTGGATTACTCCGGCTTCTTCTCGCCTTCCTTCTTGTCGGCGCCACACTTGCCTTCGCCGCACTTGCCCTCGCCGCCCTTCTCGCCTTCCTTCTTGTCGGCGCCGCACTTGCCCTCGCCGCACTTGCCTTCCTTGCCCTTGTCACCGCCGCAGGAGCCCTCGCCGGTGAGCTGGACGTAGCCCTGGCCGAGGTCGGTGGCGGAAAAGGCGCTGGCCGAGGCTACGCTCGTCATCGCCAGCGAGCCGGCGATTGCAGCGCCGATGGCCAGTGCGACGGGCTTCTTCAGGGTCGTCTTCTTCATGGATCAGGTCCTCTCTCTGTGGTGCCCCGGTCGGGGGTGGTTGGCGTCAATGCCGCGGCGGCGGGATCAGGATTCCCACTCCACGGCCTCAAAAACCTGCTGTGCGACGGCGTCGAGATCGGTGCCGACGCCGGCCGGGCCGACGACGGCGATGCTCCCGCGAGGTGCCGGTAGGACAACCCCGGTGTAGTCATGTTCCGCAAGCCGTGTCGGCCGGTCCACGCTGCGGTGCGTCAAGAGCATCACGGTCACCGGCCCGGCATCGGTGCGCACCAGCAGGTGCGGCACCCAGCGGCCTGCGAAACGACAGCGCAGCGCGTAGGTGACCGTGCCGAGGCCGGGGTCGAGCCGCACGCCCTCGGGCGCCAGCACCGCCGCGACCGCCTGGGCGTTGAGCGGCCCGGTGGACTGCCAGGCATCGGGCTCGTGCATCACGTGGTCCATCACTTCCGCCGCCAGCGACGGCTCGGCGTAGGACACCCACAGTGTCGACGCGACGGCGATACCGAGCACCAGGCTTGCGGCCAGCGCCAGCCAGGGGCGTGGGCCGGCCGCGCGGGGCGCCGCGCGCGACGGCGTCGCAACGGCGGGAGCCAGCGCGGCCTTGCCGGTGCCGAGGTCGATGGCGAGTGCCCGGCCGAGCAGCTCGTCCATCGCGCGCATCTCGTGCCGGAAGCGCGCGCAGGCCTCGCAGTCCGCCGCATGGGCCGCAAGCGCCGGCTCGGCGGCGAAGGGTTCTGCCCCGATCCGGCGCCGGAACTCCAGGCAGTGCGTCATGTGTCCAGCTCCTGGTCGCCACCATCGAGCGCCCGCCTGAGTTTCTGCCGCGCCCGGAACAGCCGCGTCAGCACGGCACCCTGGGTGAGCCCCATGTGGGTGGCGATCTCGTCGGTCGTGTAGCCCATGAGGACCTGCAGCACCAGCGGTTCGCGGTAGTCGTCGTCGAGCCCCATCAGCGCCTCGCGCATCTCGGCCACGGCCGTGTCCTGCTCGCTGCCGAGCTCGTCTGACTCGGCGTCGATCAGCGTGTCGAGATTGGTGATCTCGAGTCGCTTGCGTTCCCACACCCGGGCGTATTCACGTCGCACGATGGTCAGCATCCACTGTTTGGCCTTGCCGTCGTCCTCGAGCCCGTCCAGCGCCTTCCAGGCCCGGAGCAGGGCCTCCTGCACGACGTCCTCGGCCAGGGCCCGGTCACGGGCCAGCCAGAAGGCGAACCGCACCAGGTCCGGTCGCAGCGACTCGCACAGCAACGCGAACCGCCGGTGTCTACGCTTTTCGCCGTCGGCGTCGTTCATGTATAAAGACCGGGCCTCGCTGGGGAATATTTCCGGCTCATCGCGACCGTTTCCGGGACGCGGGGCCGGGTACAAGGTCCGCCGCGGACCGGACACCCGCGGCGGGCCGACTGTAACCCAGCCATTGCGACACGAGGAACCCATGACCCATCGCGCAGCCGGCGCCTTTCCCCGCACCCGCCTGCGGCGCATGCGCCGCGACGACTTCTCGCGGCGCCTGATGCGCGAGACCAGCCTGTCGGCGGACGACCTGATCTATCCGATGTTCGTCATCGAGGGCAGCAGCCGGCGCGAGCCGGTGCCTTCCATGCCGGACGTCGAGCGGGTGACCATCGACGAGCTGGTGCGCGAGGGCTCGGCGCTGGTCGAGCTTGGCATCCCGGCGGTCGCCCTGTTCCCGGTCACCGCCGCCTCCGCCAAGACCCTCGACGGCCGCGAGGCCTGCAATCCCGAAGGCCTGGCGCAGCGCGCGGTGCGCGCGCTCAAGGCCGAGGTCCCGGGACTCGGTGTCATCACCGATGTCGCGCTCGACCCGTTCACCACCCATGGACTGGACGGGGTCATCGACGACAACGGCTACGTGCTCAATGACGTGACGGTCGACGTGCTGGTTCGCCAGGCGCTGTCCCACGCCGAGGCCGGCGCCGACGTGGTCGCGCCGTCGGACATGATGGACGGCCGCATCGGCGCCGTGCGCGACGCGCTCGAGCGTGCCGGCCACGTCAACACCCGCATCCTGGCCTACTCGGCCAAGTACGCCTCGAGCTTCTACGGCCCGTTCCGCGACGCCGTCGGCTCCGCCGGCAACCTCGGCAAGGGCAACAAGTATTCCTTCCAGATGGACCCGGCCAATTCCGACGAGGCGCTGCGTGAAGTGGCGCTCGACCTCGAGGAGGGCGCGGACATGGTGATGATCAAGCCGGGCATGCCCTACCTCGACATCGTCCGCCGGGTGAAGGACGAGTTCGGCGCGCCGACCTTCGTCTACCAGGTGAGCGGCGAGTACGCGATGCTGATGGCCGCGGCGCGCAACGGCTGGCTCGACGAGCGCGCCGTGGTGCTCGAGAGCCTCACCAGCATCCGCCGGGCCGGCGCCGACGGCATCCTCACCTATTTCGCGAAGAAGGCGGCCGGCTGGCTGCGCGAGGGCTGAACCCGTGCCCGCCCGCGACCGCTACGCGCTCTTCGGTCACCCCGTCAGCCACAGCTGGTCGCCCTTCATCCACGGCCTGTTCGCGCGCGAGCTCGGCCACGACATCGAGTACACGCTGGTCGACGTCGAGCCGGAGCGCTTCCGCCGCACCGTGCTCGAGTTCTTCGTCGACGGCGGCCGCGGCGCCAACGTCACGCTGCCGCACAAGCAGGCGGCAGCCGAGGTCGTCAACGAGCTGAGCCCGCGCGCGGAGCGGGCGCGCGCCGTCAACACGCTGATATCCCGCGACGGCGTGCGCCTGGTCGGCGACAACACCGACGGCATCGGCCTGGTGACCGACCTGCGCGCCAACCTGCGCATCGACATCGCCGGCGCCAGGGTGCTGCTGCTCGGCGCCGGCGGCGCGGTCCGTGGCGTGCTCGAGCCGCTCGTCGGCGAGCGGCCTGCGCTCTTGCGCATCGCGAACCGCACGCCTGAGCGGGCGCTGTCGCTGGCGCAGGAGTTCTCCGACCTGGGCCAGGTGCTGGCCGGCGGCTTCGACAGCGTCGAGCCGCAGCCCTGGGACATCATCATCAATGGCACGTCGGCGAGCCTGGCCGGGCAGGTGCCGGAGCTGGTGGCGAACGCGGTGGGCGCCGGGACTGTCTGCTACGACATGGCCTATGCGCGCGGCGACACGCCGTTCGTCACCTGGGCGCGCCGCCACGGGGCCGGTCTCGCGGTCAAGGGCTGGGGCATGCTGGTGGAGCAGGCGGCCGAGTCCTACCTCGCGTGGCGCGGCGTCCGCCCGCCGACCGCGCCGGTCATCAGCGCCCTGCAGGCGGCCTGAAGGCCGCTTCGGGCCCGCCCGGTCAGCTCCCGCCCAGGTAGCCGTCCTTCACCTTGACGTACCAGCCGGCGCTGTAGGCGAGCTGGGCGAGTTCGCGCTCGCCGAGCGCGCGCACCCGGCGCGCCGGGCTGCCGACATACAGCGATCGCGACTCGCAGCGCATGCCCGGCGTCACCACCGCGCCGGCGCCGACGATCACCTCGTCGGCCACGACCGCGCCGTCCATCACGATCGCGCCCATTCCGATCAGGCAACGGTCACCCACGGTGCAGCCATGCAGGATGGCGCGATGGCCGATGGTGACGTCGGCGCCGATGCCGAGGGCGAAGCCGCCGGGAAAGTACGGACCGTCGTGGGTGACATGCAGCACAGCGCCGTCCTGGATGCTGGTACGCGCGCCGACGCGTATCACGTTGACGTCGCCGCGCACCACCGCCGTCGGCCAGACGGAGCAATCGTCGCCGAGCGTCACCTGCCCGATGACGACCGCCGCAGGGTCGACGTAGACACGCTCGCCGAGGGTCGGCAGGATGCCCTGCCAGGATCTGATGTTCCCGCTCATGACGGTGTCGCCGCGCGTCTCAGCGCAGGGTGACGAACTCCTCCGCGCTGGTCGGGTGGATGGCGACGGTATCGTCGAAGTCGCGCTTGGTCGCGCCCATGCGGATGGCGACCGCGAAACCCTGCAGCATCTCGTCGGCACCCGCGCCGATGACGTGCAGGCCCACGATGCGCTCGTCCGGGCCGGCGGTCACGAGCTTCATCTCTGCCCGCTGCTTGTGGGTGGTGAGCGCGTGGTACAGCGGCGTGAACCCGGTCGTGTAGCAGGTGACGGCCTCGCCGTGGAGCTCGCGCGCCTCCGACTCGGTGAGTCCCACGGTGCCGATCGGCGGGTGGGTGAAGATCACCGTGGGTATGAGCGCATAGTCGAGGTGGCGACCGGCCGCGCCACCGAAGACACGGTCGGCGAGCCGCCGGCCCGCCGCGATCGCCACCGGCGTCAGGGCCTCCTGGCCGGTGACGTCGCCGATCGCGTACACGCCCTCGACGTTCGTCTCCTGGAAGCGATCGACGATCACGTAGCCGTCGTCGTATTGCCTGACGCCCGCACGGCCGAGATCCAGCGATTCCACCTGCGGTTCGCGTCCGATTGCCCACAGCACGCAATCGAAGGGACCGAGCACGCGCCCGTCCGCGGTGTGCAGCTCGTGGTGATCCCCGGCGAGGCGGAGCGCGGCCGGCACCGCATGGTCG
This sequence comes from uncultured Steroidobacteraceae bacterium, assembly GCA_964638185.1. Taxonomy (GTDB): domain Bacteria; phylum Pseudomonadota; class Gammaproteobacteria; order Steroidobacterales; family Steroidobacteraceae; genus SG8-30. Next base: position 5,944 of record CAZXAS010000163.1, read on the forward strand.
ACGATCTCGATTCCATCGTCGCGCATCTGTCGCATCAGCGCCGCCGACAGCATCACGTCGAAGCTCCTGAGCACGTGGTCGTGGCGGATGACGCTGGTGACGTGCGTGCCGAGCGCCGCAAACACGCCGGCCAGCTCCATCGCCACGTAGCCGCTGCCGACGATGGCGATCGATTCCGGCCGGCGCGCGAGGCCGAAGAATCCGTCGGAGGTGATGCCATGTTCCGCCCCGGGGATCGCGGGCAGCACCGGCCTGCCGCCCGTCGCGACGACGACATGCGGGGCCGTCAGCAGCTCGTCGCCGGCGATCACGGTGTGGGCGTCGGCGAAGCGCGCCAGCGCCGGCACGTGGGTCACGTTGCGCCGCGCGAGATTGGCGGCGTAGATCCCGTTGAGGCGCGCGATGTAGGCATCGCGCGCCTGTTTGAGCGCGCCCCAGTCGTGCCCGCGCAGCTCCACCTCGAACCCGTAGCCGGGTGCATCGCGGATGCCTTCGGCGAGGCTCGCGGCGTAGAACATCACCTTCTTCGGGACACAGCCGACGTTGACGCAGG
>CAZXAS010000164.1:0-6424 GCA_964638185.1 uncultured Steroidobacteraceae bacterium
GCGCGCGCTTCGGTCAGCCTGCCGCGTCCGATGAGCACGTGCCCCAGCTCGAACCAGGCGTCGGCCGCACCGTCGTCGATCGCCACGGCCTCGCGCAATGCCGACTCGGCCGCGACCAGATCGCCGGTTTGCACGGCGTCCAGGCCGCGCCCGAGCGCGGATTGCCAGGCCTCTGCGGTGGCCGGTTCGACCAGGTTCAGGAACGGCCTCTGGTCGCGCTCGTTGCTCGCGAGACTGCCGACGTACACCGGGATGCCGGCCGAGGCGAAACGCCCGAGGATGCGTTCCATGTTGCCGCGGAACTGGTCCAGGCCCTGCTGGTAGAGCGGGGAACCGAGCGGGATCGAGCGCTCGCGGGCGACGCGTGACATCAGCGTGCCGTCCGCGGGGAGCGGATCGCTGCCGAGCAGGCGCGACAGCGACGTCTCGAGCAGGCGGTACAGGTGCAGGCGCCGCAGCCGCAGGGTCAGGCGCGCCAGCGCCGGCGAACCGGACGCGACGTAGGACGACCCGACGCCACCGATCCCGAGGTATTCGTTGTGGCCGGTGTAGATGAGCACCGCATCCGGCCCGATATCGATGATCTCGTCGACGAAGTCGAACAACACGTGGCTCGTCACCGCGGACATGGCGGTCGAGATCACCTCGACGTCGCGCCCGGGCAGGCTGCGCTCCAGTCGTCGCGCCAGGAACTCGCCGGGCGAGGCGAATCGACCGTAGGGAAAGCCCGCCGCGCTCGACTCGCCCATCACCACCAGGCGATAGGCGCCTAGGGCCTTCGCCGGGCGAAAGTACGTGGTGTCGATGCTGACGGCGGTGGCGGTGCGTGGGTCGGGAAAGAAACGGCGGACGACCCGCGGGTTGGGCTCGAGGTAGCCGGGGGCCGACTCGACCGGAGTGAACAACGCTTCGAGGCGGCCGACGCCGGCGAGGCGCAGCGCGCCCTCGGCTGCGAGCAGCAGCACGACCGGGGCGAGGAGCGTGGCGGCCAGCAGCAGGCGCCGCCGCGGCGGGTCCACCGCCGGCCGGGTGTGTGGAGGTCGGCCGGTGTCGCGCCGGCGGCGATGCCTCAAGCCGCGTGCTCCCTGGCGTGCATGAACGATCCGCCGGATTTCAACCGCCCGGATCGTAGCATGGCGGCGGCGCGCTCGATCGCGGCACGATCAGGCACAATCGGGTGCTCGAGCGGATCCCGGGATGGAGCGGCATGAAGATCCTGAAGCGCACCGCGCAGTACCTGGTCATCGACGACTTCCTCGAGCCCCCCGATTTCGATCTGATGCTCGAGTACGTGGCGCGCAGCGATTACGCGCGCAATCCACGCTGGATCAAGCCCTGGGACCTGGCGGACGAGATGCCCTGGCAGACCGGCGAGTCGGTCTACACCCGCGGCAAGCGCATGCACCCGGACGACCCGCGCCGGGCCTATCCGACCGGCACCGCGCTCGACCGGCTGCTGGAACGCATCCTGGAATCGGAGTTCTATCGTGACGTGGTGCCGGACCGCTACGTCACCGCGCGCACCTACCTGCATGCACAGGGCTCAGGCCTCGACTGGCACGACGATGGCGGCCGCTTCGCCGGCGCGTATACGTACTACGCTCATCCACGCTGGCACGTCTCCTGGGGCGGCGAACTGATGATCGTCGAGGACCCGATCGGGCGCGGGCCGCTGCCGGCGCGACGACACATGACGGGTGGCCGGGTCGATACCGTCGAGGGCAGCTGGAACGTGCTGCACAAGGAAGACCTGTCGGAGATGCTCATGGACCGGGCGACCAGCACCGAGTTCGTGTTCGCCAGGCCGAACCGGATCGTGTTCCTGCAACGCGGCGTGTGGCACCGCGTGGCGCCGGTCAAGCACAACGCGCCGTTCGCGCGCTGTGCCGTCGCAGGGTTCTTCCTCGGCGATGACGACGACGTCCAGTTCTGGCGCTGAGACGCGACGCCCGGCCACGCAGGGATGACCCGAATACTCGGCGTTTCCGCCTACTACCACGACAGCGCCGCGGCGCTCGTGGTGGATGGCGAGCTGGTGGCGGCGGCGCAGGAGGAACGCTTCACGCGACGGAAGCACGACGCCTCGTTCCCCGCCGGCGCGATACGCTACTGCCTCGCGGCCGGCGCGATCGACCTGGCCGGCATCGACGCGGTCGTGTTCTACGACAAGCCGTTCCTGAAGTTCGAGCGCCTGCTCGAGTCCTACCTCGCCAATGTGCCGCGCGGATTCCGGTCCTTCGTCACCGCCATCCCGGTTTGGCTCAAGGAAAAGCTGTTCCAGAAGTCGCTGATCCGGCGCGAGCTCGCCGCGCTCGTGGCCCCGGGCACGACGTTGCCGCCGCTCCTGTTCAGCGAGCACCACCTGTCCCACGCCGCATCGGCGTTCTACCCGAGCCCGTTCGAGTCCGCCGCCGTGCTGTGCCTCGACGGGGTCGGCGAATGGGCCACGTCTTCGGGGTGGATCGGCCGGGGAGGAGCGCTCGAGCCACTGTGGGAGCAGCCGTTCCCGCATTCGCTCGGACTGCTGTATTCCGCCTTCACGGCATACACCGGATTCCGGGTCAATTCCGGCGAATACAAGATGATGGGGCTCGCGCCCTACGGCGAGCCGCGCTACGCCGACCTGATCCGCGAACACCTCGTCGACGTCAAGCCCGACGGCAGCTTCCGGCTCGACCTGGACTACTTCGACTTCGTCACCGGCCTCAGGATGACCGGCGAGCGTTTCCATCGCCTGTTCGGCTCGGCCCCGCGCGACCCGGCGGCGCCACTCGACCAGCGCACCGCCGACATCGCGCGCTCGGTGCAGCAGGTCACCGAGGACATCGTTCTCGGGCTCGCGCGCGCAATCCATTCCGAGACCAGTGAGCGGGCGCTGTGCCTCGCCGGTGGGGTGGCGCTCAACTGCGTCGCCAACGGCCGCGTGCTGCGGGAAGGGCCGTTCGACCGCCTGTGGATCCAGCCGGCGGCCGGCGACGCGGGCGGCGCCGTGGGAGCCGCGCTCTTCGCCTGGCACGCCCGACACGATGCCTCGCGACGGCCGCGACTGCCGGACGGCATGCACGGGGCCTATCTCGGTCCGGCGGTGGACGACGACGCGGCGGCCGGTTTCCTGGCCGCAGAGGGGCTGCCGTTCGAGCGCATCGAACCGGCCGCGCTCGCCGGGCGGGTCGCGGGGCTCATCGCCGACGGCGCGGTCGTCGGCTGGGTCCAGGGCCGCATGGAGTTCGGCCCGCGTGCGCTCGGCAATCGCTCGATCCTGGGCGACCCGCGCGACCCGGCCATGCAGTCGCGGTTGAACCTCAAGACCAAGTTCCGTGAGTCATTTCGTCCGTTCGCGCCCAGCGTCCTGGCCGAGGACGCCGCCACCTGGTTCGACATCGAGGCGGCGAGCCCGTACATGCTGCTGACCGCCGCAGTCCGGGACAGGATTGCCGTTGCCAGCGAGGCCGCCGGCTTCAGGGAGCGGCTGCAGGCGCGGCGCTCGCCGCTGCCGGCCATCACGCACCTCGACTACAGCGCCAGGCTGCACACGGTGGCGGCCGATGCCAACCCGCGATTCCACGCGCTGCTCGCCGCCTTCAAGGCGCAGACGGGCGTGCCGGTGCTGATCAACACCTCGTTCAACGTCCGCGGCGAGCCGATCGTCTGCAGCGCCGAGGACGCCTGCCGTTGCTTCCTGGCGACGGACATGGACTATCTCGTGGTCGGAAACTGCCTGCTCGAGCGCGGACGGATGCCGGACGCCCACCGCCTGCGCACCCGGCGCGTGTTCGAGCCGGACTGACCATGCAGCGCATACAGCCACATGACCGCCGCTCCCTGCGCCAATTCGGAATCGCGCTGGCGGTGATGGTCGCGCTGGTGCTGGGCGTTGCCGCGCCATGGCTCCTCGGTCGGGCGATCCCGCGCTGGCCGTTCGCGCTCGCGGGCCTCCTCGCCCTTCTCGCGATCCTGTGGCCGGCGGCCCTCTATCCCGTGCACCGCCTGTTGCGGCCGCCGCTCGCGGCGCTGGCGACGGTCAACAACTGGCTGCTGCTCGGTCTCGTCTTCTTCCTGGTGCTGTGGCCTTACGGCGCATTTGCACGGCTCACGCGCCGGCTGCACTATGTGACCGGGTTCGACCACAGGCTCGCGAGCTACCGCGTCGAGCGCCGCGGCGAGGCGCGCCGCGATGGCCCGACCGATCTCGACCGGCCGTTCTGAGGACACCCAGACGATGCACGTCAACGCATGATGGCCCTTCCGTGATCGACTTCCTGAGCGACCTGTGGACGTTCATGCGCGAGCGCAAGAAGCTCTGGTTGCTGCCGCTCGTGATCATCCTGGTGGCGCTCGGCGGGCTCGTGGTGGCGAGCCAGCAGTCCGCGCTGGTGTCGATGATCTACACCCTGTTCTGAGGGCGTTTGCGCGAGTCCAGTACACCCGCGCCAGCGTGTCTTTTGCGGTTGATTTTGTGCGCTGCACCGTGCAACGCTCGGGAGGTCCCGCGGGTCCGGATCGACCGGTGCGGGTCCGAATAACAACACCCATTGCAAGGACGTCGCGGGGGGCCGTTGAGACTTATTCGTGTCCCAGTCCGGGCCGCCAGGTGGGTGGCATTGGCCGTCGGCGCGCTGGCGTATGCCGCCCTCGCCGGCTGCACGGCCGGGCCGCGCCACGCCCCGCAGGCGACCGCTCCCGTCGTCGTCGCACCACAGCGCGACTGGTCGGATGCCGTGCTCTACTTCGTGCTGCTCGACCGATTCGCCAATGGCGATGCGTCGAACGACGCCGGTGTCGACCCCCGGAACCCGGGCGGGTTCCATGGCGGCGATCTCCAGGGCCTCGCGGCCCAGCTCGACGAGATCGCCTCGCTCGGTGCCACCGCCATCTGGGTCACGCCCCTGCCGCGGCAGATCGATGACTGCCCGCTCGCCCAGGGCGGCGCGGAGTCCGGGTACACGGGCAGCTTCGAGCACTGCGCCTTCCACGGCTACTGGGCGGACGATTACACCACGCTCGATCCCCGTTTCGGCAGCGAGGCTGACCTCGCGGCGCTGGTCGAGGCCGCGCACGCGCGCGGCATCAAGGTGCTGCTCGATGTCGTCTACAACCACGTGGGCTATGGGTCGCGGTACACCACGGACCCGGCGACCCGAGCCTGGATCCGCCGCAAGCCGGTCGATTGCGCCGTCGACGCACTCACCTGCCAGGTGGGCGGACTGCCGGATTTCCGCACCGAGATGCCCGAGGTTCGCGACCACCTGTTCGAGGCGCACCTCGGGCTCGCCCGGCGCACCGGCCTCGACGGCTTCCGGCTCGACACCGTCAAGCACGTCGAGCACGATTTCTGGCAGGCGCACCGTGCGGCCAGCCGGGCGCGGGTCGCGCCGGACTTCTTCCTGCTGGGCGAGGTCTGGGGCGGCTCGGCCGAGGTACTCGATCCCTGGTTCGTCAACGACGAGATGGATGCCGGCTTCGACTTCACGTTCAAGGGCAGCTGCGAGAGCTACGTGCAGGGCAAGGGCCGCACGGTTGCTTTCGGTGCCTACCTCGAGCGGCGTCACCGGGTCCGGGATGGCTATCACCTCTCGCACTACCTGTCTTCCCACGACGAGCCGATGTCGCTCCACAACCTCGGCGGCGACCGGGAAGCGTTCAGGCTGTGCGTCGCGCTGCAGATGACGACACTCGGCATCCCGATGATCTACTACGGCGAGGAAGTCGGCCGGCCAGGCTCGGTGTGGCCGATGAATCGCGGCGACATGCCCTGGGGCCCGCGCGATGTGCAGCCGGGGGCCGGACTCCAGCGTGACGAGTCGCTGCGCGACTGGTACCGGCGGCTGATCGCCATACGACGCGCCCACCCGGCCCTGTCCGCCGGGTCCCACCGCAACCTGGCGACCGACGGCGACCTGCTGGTGTTCGAACGCACGGCCGCCGGGGGCGGGGAGATCGTAGTCGTGGCGGTCAATCGCGGCCGCGACGAGGCGGCGGTGGACCTGCCGGTGCCCGCGACATGGGCCACGGCCAGTGTCGAGGAGCAGCTGACGGGCAGCAGCATCCCGATCGCCGGCGGCAGGCTGCCGGTCGCCGTGCCGCCGCGTACGGTGAGGATCTACACGGCGCGCTGACACGGTCCCGCACAGGAGTAGCCCCCGACCATGGCTGGAATCGTCTTCGACAAAGTCTGCAAGCGCTTCGGTGACGTCAGCGTGATCGAGGACTTCGACCTGACCATCCACGAGCACGAGCTCATGGTGTTCGTCGGGCCGTCCGGTTGCGGCAAGTCCACCGCGCTCAGGATGATCGCCGGGCTCGAGGAAATCACCGAGGGCAAGCTGTCGATCGGCGACCGCGTCGTCAACGACGTGCACCCGAAGGACCGCGACGTGGCGATGGTGTTCCAGAGCTACGCGCTCTACCCGCACATGACGGTGCG
>CAZXAS010000165.1:0-6384 GCA_964638185.1 uncultured Steroidobacteraceae bacterium
CCCGCCCAGGAGCACCAGGACCCGGCCGGGCCGGGCGCGGATCGCGCGCAGGGCCGCGACCAGGCGCTGGCACTGGGCGGTCGACATCGCGCCGTTATGGAAGTCGAAGGCAAGGAAGCCGACCGGGCCGCGCTCGAAGTACGTGAGCTCGCGGAAGCCGCCGGCGTCCATCGGCGCATCGAGCGCGATCGGGGTCTCGGGCAGGCCGGCGACCCGCTCGCCGAGCACCTGGGTAGCGGGCAGCTTGAAGGCGGCCTCGACGCCGTCGGCCTTCAGGTGGCTCAACCAGACCGCGCCGTCACGGGTGGCACGCAGCACGGCGCCGTCTCGGGTCGCAAGGAGCGACCCCGGCGGCGTCCTGCCGGCGCCGGCCGGTTCCCGCCAGGCACCATAGAGGCGGCAGCGCAGGCCCGCGATCTCGTCCAGCACGCCGGGGAAGCCGTCCGCCGCGTTGAGCTTCGCCAGCACGGTGTCGGTGTCGTCGCCGCGCCAGTCGATGGCGCGATCGGCCTGGCGCATCAGGGGCCGCAGCCGCCCGCGGACACCCGGCGCGGCAGGATCCAGTGGCATGGGACGGAACCGGGGGTCGGCGGCGTGCCCGACGGCCTCGAGCACGCAGCGCGTCGCCGCCTCGGTGACTTCGCGGCGGTACAGGCTGCTCTTCGGGGCCTCGCGCATCGGGAAGGTCGCGCTCGCCCAGATGTCGCCGCCGTCCATCTCGGCATTGGCCTCGATGAGGGTCACGCCCCACTCGCGCTCGCGATCGACGAGGGCCCAGTCGAGCGCCGAGGGGCCGCGGTCGCCGGGAATGCCGGGATGCACGACGAGGCACGGCAGCTGCCGCCAGACGTCCTCCGGGATGGCGCGCTTGAGGAAGGGCGCCAGGACCAGCTCCGGACGGAACGCCGCCACTGCCTCGCGCGTCACCCGGTCGTTGATGTCGAACTCGACCGAGAGCTCGTGGCCGAGCTCGGCGAGCTCGACGTACAGGCGCTGCGCGAGCCCGTTGAAGGCGTGCGTCAGGAACAGGATGCGCAAGGCGATCCGTCCCTAGCAGATGCGTGGCAGCTGGTCGCCCGTCAGCCAGTCGACGACCCGGCGGCCGCCAAAGGCCGTGTCCATCTGCACGAAGGCGTGCTCGTCCTCGATGACCTCGCCGACGATGGCGGCGTCGCGACCGAGTGGATGGGCGCGCATCGCCGCGAGCAGGGTGTCGGCCGCGGACGGCGGGCAGATCGCGATGAGCTTGCCTTCGTTCGCCACGTACAGCGGGTCGAGGCCCAGGAACTCGCAGGCGGCACGGACCTCGTCGCGCACCGGGATCCGCCGCTCGTCGATGACCATGCCGACGCCGGACTGGCGCGCGAGTTCGTTCAAGGTGGTCGCGAGCCCGCCGCGCGTCGGGTCGCGCAGGCAGTGGATGTCGGTCGTCGCGCCGAGCATCGCCTCGACCAGTCCGTTGAGCGCCGCCGTGTCGGAGCGGATGCTGGTGCCGAACTCGAGGTTCTCACGCAGCGACATGATGGCGACACCGTGGTCGCCGATGTGGCCGCTGACGAGGATGGCGTCGCCGGGCCGCGCGCGGTTGCCCGAGATGCTCACGCCCTCGGGGACGACACCGACGCCGGTGGTGGTGATGAACACGCCGTCGCCGCTGCCGCGCTCCACCACCTTGGTGTCGCCGGTGACGATCGGCACGCCCGCCTCGCGGGCCGCCGCCGCCATCGACTCGACGATGCGCTTCAGGTCGGAAAGCGGCAGGCCTTCCTCGAGGATGAACGCCGCCGCCAGGTAGAGGGGGCGCGCGCCGGAGGTGGCGACGTCGTTGATGGTGCCGTGCACCGCGAGGCAGCCGATGTCGCCTCCCGGGAAGAACAGCGGCGAGACCACGTGCGCATCCGTCGCGATCACCAGCCGGCCGGGCGGCACCTCCACCTGGGCCTGGTCATCGAGGCGCGCGAGCGCGGTGTTGTCGAAGCTCGCGACGAACAGTTCCTCGACGAGCTGCGCCATGGCGCGCCCGCCACTGCCGTGGGTCATCTCGACCTGGCCATGGCGGAAATCGAGGGCGCGGGTGAAGCCGCGCTTCACCGGCCGGCGCCTCCCGCGGCCGCCCGGCGCGTCACGTCGCGGAAGCGGCCATAGGTGTAGTGCGCCGCACAGGCGCCCTCCGAGGACACCATGCAGCTGCCGAGCGGGTTCTCCGGCGTGCAGGCGGTGCCGAACAGCTTGCAGTCGGCGGGCTCCTTGACGCCACGGAGGATCGCGCCGCACTCGCAGGCCTTGTGGTCGGCGACCGTGCGGTGCTCGAGGCCGAAGCGCCGCTCCGCGTCGAAGCGGGCGTATTCATCCTTGAGCTTGAGCGCGCTGTAGGGCACCTCGCCCAGCCCGCGCCACTCGAAGGCCCGGCGCAACTCGAAGACCTCCGCCACCAGCGCCTGCGCCTTGAGGTTGCCCTCGCGGCTGACGGCGCGCGTGAACTCGTTCTCGACCTCGCAACGGCCGTCATTGACCTGGCGCACCAGCATCAGGATCGCCTGCATCACGTCCAGCGGCTCGAAGCCGGCGATGACGACGGGCTTCTGGTACTCCTCGGCGAAAAATTCGTACGGGCGGCTGCCGATGATGGTCGAGACGTGCGCCGGGCCGATGAAGCCGTCGATCGGCACCGTGCCGAGGTCGCGCACCTCCGGCGACTCGAGGATGTGCGAGATCGCCGACGGCGTCAGCACGTGGTTGCAGAACACCACGAAGTTGTCGAGACCGAGTGCCTCGGCCTCCTTGATGGCGAGCGCGGTGGGCGGCGTCGTGGTCTCGAAGCCGATGGCGAACATCACGACCTCGCGGTCGGGGTTCTCCGCCGCGAGGCGCACCGCGTCCTGCGTCGAGTAGACCATGCGCACGTCCGCGCCCTGCGCCTTGGCCTTGAGCAGCGACAGGCGGCCGGAGGCCGGCACGCGCATCGTGTCGCCATAGGTGGCGAGGATGACGCCTGGGCGGCGCGCGATCTCGATCGCCATGTCGACGCGCCCGACCGGCAGCACGCACACCGGGCAGCCGGGGCCGTGGATCATGCGCACGTTGGCGGGCAGCAGGTCGGTCACGCCATAGCGCGCGATGGCGTGCGTGTGGCCGCCGCAGAATTCCATGAAGTTGTAGTGGCGCGCCGGGTCCGCGACCTGGCGGATCGCGGCACCGAGCTTGACGGCGAGCTCGCCGTCGCGGAACTCGTCGACGTACTTCATGCCCCGGCCATCTCGATCAGCCCGGCCTCGGCGAAGGTCGCGAGCGTGCGTTCGGCCTCGGCTGGATCGAGCCGGGTGAGCGCGTAGCCCACGTGCAGGATGACGTAGTCGCCCGCGGCGAGGCCGTCGACGAGCGCGACCGAGACCTCCTTGCGGACGCCACCGGCATCGACGACCGCACGGTCGCCGTCCTTCAGTTCGATCACCCTCACCGGCAGGGCCAGGCACATGGACTCAATCCTCCGCGGCGAGCAGCGCCACCCAGGCCTGCCCCGCCGCAATTCCGCCGTCGTTGGGCGGCAGCTCCCGGGCCTCGTACACCCGAAGCCCCGTCGCCGACAGCCGCCGCTCGACATCGGCTGCCAGCAGGCGGTTCATGAAACACCCGCCGGAAAGCACGACATCCCCGACTCCCGCCGACTCGGCGGCCGCACTGGCCCAGGCAGCGAGCCCGTGGGCCAGGGTGGAGTGAAACAGGGCGGCACCGAAGCCGGCATCGCTAGTATCCGCAAGGCGGCCGAGCAGGGGCAGCAGGTTCAGGGTCTCGGCGTCCACCTGGTGGCCGTCGATCCAGGGATCCACCGGTCCGTGGGCGGTCGCCAGGCCCTCGAGCAGCATCGCCGCCTGCCCCTCGAAGTGGGCGAAGTCCTTGATCCGCAGGAGTCCAGCGGCGGCGTCGAACCAGCGCCCGGCGCTCGTGGTGCGCGGGCAGCGCACGCCGCGCTCGAGCATGCCGCGCACCGCCGCGGCGGCCGGACCTGCAAAGCGTGACTCGATCTCCGCGGCACGACCGAGGGCGTACAGCGCGGCGGCGGCCATGCGCCAGGGTTCCCGTGCGGCGCGATCCCCGCCGGGCAGGGCGATTGGCGAGAGGTGTCCGACCCGCCTGCAGCCCGTGGCATCGACGGCGAGCAGCTCGCCGCCCCAGGCCTCGCCATCGGCGCCGAGGCCCACGCCGTCGAGTGCGAGCCCGAGCACCGCGCCGGTGAGCTGGTGCTCGGCCATCACAGCCGCCACGTGCGCGTGGTGATGCTGGACCCGCAGGTGCGGCAGTCCGCGCTCCGCCGCGATCGCGGCGGCGAGGCGCGTGCTCTCGAAGTCCGGGTGCAGGTCGCTCGCGACCAGCGCCGGCTCGATGTCGAGCACGTCGAGCAGGTGCCGGGCGGTCTCCTCGAGCGCGCGGCAGGTCGGCCGGTTGTCGAGGTCGCCGACGTGCTGCGAGACGAAGGCCTCATTGCCGCGCGTCACGCACAGCGTGTTCTTCAGGTAGGCGCCCAGCGCCAGCACCGGCGGGCCGCCACGGGCCAGCGCCAGCGCCCGCGGGGTCTGGCCCCGCGCCCGGCGGATGAAGCCAAGCCGGCCCTTGCGAACGTGGGCGACGGTGTCGTCGCAGCGTATGAGAATCTCGCGGTCGTGCAGGACCAGCGCATCGGCGATCCGGCCGAGCCTTGCGAGCGCCTCGTCGTTGCCGATGACGAGGGGCTCGCCACCGGGATTCGCGGAAGTGCACACCAGCGCGAGCTCGAGTGGTGCGGCGAGCCAGGCGCTGCCCGCCGGCCGTCCCGCGGCCTCGTGGAACAGCAGGTAGTGCAGCGGCGTGTACGGCAGCATCACACCGAGCATCGCGAGGCCCGGCGCCACGCCGGCCGGCAGGTCCGCCGCCGGGTCGAGCCGCTCGAGCAGCACGATCGGTCGCTCGGGCGACTCGAGTGCCGCCTGCTCGGCCGGCGCGACGCGCGCATGCCGGGCGATCGAAGCGACGTTGGCCACCATCAGCGCGAAGGGCTTCTCCTCGCGCTGCTTGCGCTCCCGCAGGCGCCGCACCGCGTCGGGCCGGGCGGCATCGCAGACGAGATGAAAGCCGCCGAGCCCCTTGATGGCGAGGATCGCGCCATCGGCGAGCAGCGCCAGCGCGCCGGCGACCGGATCAGCCGCCTCCATGTCATGACCCGCCGGATCCACGAGGCGGAGCCTGGGCCCGCAGTCGGGGCAGGCATTGGGCTGGGCATGGAAGCGCCGGTCGAGCGGGTCCTCGTACTCCGCCTGGCAGGGCGCGCACTGGACGAAGCTCGCCATGCTGGTGTTCGGGCGGTCGTAGGGCAGTGCACGCGTGATCGTGTAGCGCGGGCCGCAATGGGTGCAGTTGATGAACGGGTAGCGCCAGCGCCTGTCGCGCGGGTCGAACAGCTCCGCCAGGCACTCCGGGCAGGTCGCGGTGTCGGGCGTCACGTGCGCGCCGCGCCCGCCGGCGTGGCTCGCGACGATGGCGAAGGGTCCGGGGTCGGCGATGGCCGGCCGGTCATCGGCCTCGATGGCGACGATGCGCGACAGTCGCGGCGCCTCGTCGGCGAGGCGTCTCTCGAAGGCGGCGAGCGCGGCCGGCGGTCCCTCGACCTCGATGTCGACGCCCTCGCCGTCGTTGCGCACGAAGCCGGCGAGGCCCAGGTCGAGGGCGATGCGGTACACGAACGGCCGGAAGCCGACGCCCTGCACCTGGCCGCGAACGCGCAGCCGGCGGCGCCGCGCCGACCGTGCCGCCGCGGCCGCCGTCACGCGCGCGCCTCGCTCCCTGCCGGCTGGGCCGCGGTCCGGCCCGCGGCGGCGTGTGCCTCGATCCAGTCGATCCAGGCGTCGAAACCCTCGCCGGTGCGCGCCGAGACACGCAGCACCTTGAGCGCGGGATTCACCCTGAGGGCGTAGGCCTCGCAGGCCGCGACGTCGAATTCGAGGTAGGGCAGCAGGTCGACCTTGTTGAGCAGCATGAGGTCCGCCGCGCGGAACATGTCGGGGTACTTGAGCGGCTTGTCCTCGCCCTCGGTCACCGACAGGATCGCCACCTTGTGCGACTCGCCGAGGTCGAACAGCGCCGGGCACACGAGGTTGCCGACGTTCTCGATGAACAGCACGCCGCCGGCCCCCAGCTCGAGCCCGTCGAGGGCGCGCGACACCATCGGTGCCTCGAGGTGGCAGCCCTTGCCGGTATTCACCTGGATTGCCGCGACACCGGTCGCGCGGATGCGGTCGGCGTCGTTGGACGTCTGCTGGTCGCCCTCGATCACCGCCACCGGATGGCGCGCAGCGAGTGCCTGCACCGTGCGCACGAGCAGCGTCGTCTTGCCGGAGCCGGGACTCGACACCA
>CAZXAS010000166.1:0-1305 GCA_964638185.1 uncultured Steroidobacteraceae bacterium
ACTCGGGGTAGCGTGGGCTCGAGTTGCCCTTCATGTCCGAGGTGCCGGCGAGCAGTTCGACAAAGTTGAAGGTAAAGTCCGTGTACTCGTTGTCCGTCCACTCGAAGCCCCCTTGCAGCGTCAGGTGGTCGTTGACGAACCAGCTCGCCTCGAGCTCGAGGCCCATCAGCTCCGAGAACCCCGGCACCTGCAGCTGGATGGTACGCAGCGTGTCGTTGCACAACGGGTCTGTCGCCGCACGGATCGTGCAGGGCGCGCCCAGAGCATCGACCGTGTCGCGCACGAACGGCGCCGTGGTGTTGCCATTGAAGTCCACGACTGGCGCCGACAGGCGGCCCTTCTGGTTCTCCCACTCCATGTAGTAGAACGCCATGGCCGTCGAGACCTTGCCGTCCATCCACTGCTGCTTCCAGCCGATCTCGTAGCTGTCGAGCTTCTCGCGATCCAGGAAGTCGGTCACCTCGGGGATGCCCGGCGAGCCGGTCGGGATTCCCAGCTCCGGATAAGGATCGGCGCCGTTCTGCGCCTGGTCGCGCACCGAATCGATCTGCTCCTGGGTGCGCATGTTGTCGGGGCCGTAGATGTACTCGGCATTGATGTCGCCGGGCAGCACACCGACGGCGTAGCTCGCGTAGACGTTGGTGTCGGGGCTCGGCGTCCACTGCAGGATCACGCGCGGCAGCACGTCCTCCCACTTGCCCTTGGCCACCGGCAGGCCCGCCTGTGCGGCGATGATCTGTCCCTTCTCGAGCTCGTCCTCCTGGTAGCGCGCCTCGAGCGACACCGACCAGGCCTCGGCGAACTTCCAGGTGACGCCGCCGAACAACGCCGTATAGGTCTGGTCGACGTTGTTGACCAGGCTGTTGTTGAAGGTCAGCGGAATGAAGGCCCCCGGGCCGACGGGGAACGCGGTCACCGCCGTGCCGCCATTGCCCGACTGCGTGTACTCCATGGTGTAGTAGGACGCGCCGACCACCCACGACAGCGGGCCATCCTGGCCGGAGGTGAGGCGGATCTCGTAGTTGTCGTCCTCGAGGTTCTGCGGGTCGGTGGACCACCAGCTCTCGCGGTCGGTGAAGTCGAAATCGCGCAACCAGTTGGCATGCATCTCGTTGTAGCCGATGACGCCCGAGAGCACCCAGCCGTTGGCGAACTCGTAGTCGGCCGTGGCGCCCACGTAGGTGGTGTTGCGCTTGAGGCCGTAGTAGTCGAGCGCCAGCGCGTCGTCGATCGCCGGATCGTTGGCCCCGTTCTCGAGCAGCTGCGTGCGCAGGTAGTCCGGCGCGGCGAACGAGGCCGGCGACA
>CAZXAS010000166.1:1405-6382 GCA_964638185.1 uncultured Steroidobacteraceae bacterium
TTGCCGGAGATGAACCCGCCCGCGGACGGGCCGTCGCGGTCCTCGCCGTAGTACGCGCGCAGCTTGATGGTCAGCGCGTCGGTCGGCGTGGCGACCACCTTTGCGGCGATGGAGCGGGTCTTCTGTTCGCCCAGTCCGTCACCGAAGTTGCTGGTGTAGATGGCGCCGCGGTCGTAGTAACGGCCGGACAGGCGGAAGGCCAGCTTGTCCTCGACGATCGGTCCTTCGAGGCTTCCGGTGTACTCGTAGTCGTCGTCCTCGGCGAAGCTCGTCGTGAGCTTCGCGCCCCACTCGTTGCCCGGGTCCTTGGTCACGTAGTTGACGGCGCCGCCGAAGGTGTTGCGGCCGAAGTAGACCGCCTGCGGGCCCTTGACGACCTCGACGCGCTCGAGGTCCTCGGCGCCGACGCCGGAACAGCCCGAGGCCACGTAGATGCCGTCGATGAACAGGGCGCCGAGCTGGTACACGGCCTGTTCGGAGTTCACGTTCATGCCGCGGAAACGGATCGAGCAGTTGTAGCGGCCCGCGATCTGCCCGGCCTGCTCGCTGAATTGCAGTCCGGGCGTGCGCAGCGCGATGTCCTCGAGGCTCTTGACGCCGATGGACTCGAGCGCGTCGGCCGAGAATGCGGTCACCGCGATCGGCACTTCCTGCAGGGACTCCTCGCGCTTGCGCGCCGTCACCACGATTTCCTCGAGCGACACGGCCCTGCCGGTCTGCGCGACGGCCACGGGCGGGGCCGCGATGGCGCCGGTCAGTGCCGCGGCGATGGTGATCTTGAGACGATGGTTGAGCGGCTTCATCTAGATTGTTCCCCTGAATCTGGAAGCTGGCCTTGGTCCCCCGGGGGGAAGCACTCCGCTGGAGTACTCCGCAATCCCCTGCGCATCTGTATCATCCGTTGTATACAAAGTAAATCCCGAAGTGGGCTTGGCCGCAACGATGTTGCGCAATCACAACAGGAGTGACCTATGTCGAGCATGACCTCCCGCCGGTGGGCGGCTGCCTGCTTGTACCTCGTCGGTTCGATCGCGCTGGCGGCGCCCACGGAGTGCGACCGCCTGGCGGGCCATCCCTCCGACCCCGACAAGGTCCTGGACGGTGTTTCCAGCGCATTGGTAAGGGGCTGGAACGATGCGGCCGTCTGGTCCTGCCGCCAGGCCGTTGCCGCGGAGCCTGGCAATGCGCGCGTCCGCTACAACCTCGGGCGCGCCCTTTTCTATCGCGGCGACCAGGCCGAAGCGCTCGGCCACCTGGCGGCGGCGTCGGACGCGGGCCACCGCCAGGCGCAGTTCGTCCTCGGCCTGATGTATACCGACGGCGTGGCGGAGATCCTGCCGGCGGACGCCTGCCGGGCCCTGGAACTGTGGTCAGATGCCGCGGGGCGCGGCCATTTCGCGGCCCGGGTCGCACTCGGCCGGGACCTGGCGCGCGGCAGCTACGCCGGCTGCGAGACGCGACCCTCGGCGACCGAGGTGGATGGATGGCTGGCCGCGGCCGCGGGCGAGACCCGCGACTACTACCAGGGGCTGCTCATCGCCTGGACGCGCGAGCAACTCGCCGCGGAATGATCAGGTGCGCTGGCGGTACTGGCTCAGCACCTGGAAGACGCGCTCGATCAGGGCCTCGCGCTTGGCGTTGCGCTCCGCCGAGGCGGCCGCGTCCGGCTCGAAGGACTCGACCGCCCCGCCGGCGAGCGTGCCGGCCTCCGCCAGCAAACGTTCCAGCGTATCGATGCGCTCGAAGGCGACCGACACCTCGGCGGTGAGCGCCACCACGATGGCCATCAACTGGTCGACCCCCGGGTCGTCGTAGAACTGCGCCCGCCGTCCCTTGGGATCGCGCGGCAGTCGCAGTGGTGCGCCGCCCGGCGAGGCCGGGCGCTTGCGGGCGCGCGTCTTGGCCGCCGCCGGCGCAGCCCGGGATCCGGCACGCTTGCGTCGGTTCATCAGTGCATCTCCACGCCGCCGCTCACGTTCATGGCCTCGCCGGTGATGTAGCCGCCCTCGGCCGAACACAGGAAGGCCACTGCGGCGGCCGTGTCGGCGGGCAGCCCCACGCGGCCGAGCGGGATGCGCTCGCGCATGGCGGCCAGGTAGTCGTCGACGGCCTGGCCGTTCAGCGCCGCGAAGTACTCGTTCTGCACCGCGCCGAGACCGGTGGTGACGTGATTGGGACACACCGCGTTCACCGTGATTCCATGCGGTCCGAGCTCCATCGCGGCACTGCGGGTGAGGCCCACCATGCCGTGTTTCGACGAGGCATAGGCCGACATGTGGCGATGCCCCGACTTCGCGGCCTGGCTCGCGATGTTGACGATGCGTCCACCCTCCCCCTGGCGGATCATCTGCGCGGCCGCATGCTTGGAGCACAGGAACGCACCGGTCAGGTTGACGTCGATGACCGCGCGCCAGTTCGCCGCCGACATGTCCACGAGCGGCGCGATCAGGTCGCCGATCCCGGCGTTGTTGACCAGGATGTCGAGCCGACCGAACTGCCGCACGGCGGCGGCGACGGCGGCCTCAACCTCGGCTTCCTCGCGCACGTCGAGCGGCCAGGCCAACGCCTCCCCGCCGGCCGCGCGCAGGCCGGCGGCGACCGCTTCGAGTTCAGCCGCGACCTGCCCCGGCGGCGCGGCCCGGTCGGTCACGACCACGCGTGCGCCGGCGGCAGCGAGCCGTTCACAGATCGCCGCGCCGAGCCCTTGCGCGCGGCCCGCACCCGTCACCAGCGCCACCTTGCCATCGAGCCTGTGCACCGTCGTCCCTCGTGGTTCCCCGCGCGACCCGGATTCTTTCACGTGCTGCCAGCGGGCGACAGCCCGTCGCCCCACTCGCGCCAGCGATGGCAGGCGACTTGCCGGGCCGGTCCCGCACTCTCGAGCACCGGGCGCTCCCGGCGGCAGCGGTCGATGGCGAACGGGCAGCGCGTGTGGAAGGCGCAGCCGGCGGGTGGTGCGAGCGGCGACGGCAGGTCGCCGGCCGCAAGCGGCACGACACGGCGTGCAAGCGCCGGGTCCGCCACCGGCACGGCGTCGAGCAGCGCGCGCGTGTACGGGTGCAGCGGTCGCGCGTAGAGCAGGTCGCTGGGCGCCAGCTCCGCGGTCCGGCCAAGGTACATCACCAGCACGCGGGTGCTCAGGTGGCGTACCACCGCGAGATTGTGACTGATGAACAGGTAGGCGAGCCCGAGCGCTTGGCGCAGGTCCGCCAGCAGGTTCACGACCTGGCCCTGCACCGACACGTCGAGCGCGCTCACCGGCTCGTCGCAGACCACCAGGTCGGGTCGCAGGATGACCGCGCGCGCGATGCCGATCCGCTGGCACTGCCCACCGCTGAACTCGTGCGGGTAGCGGTCGGCGTGTTCCGCGGCGAGCCCGACGAGTTCCAGGGTGGCGACGACCCTGTCACGCCTCGCGGCGCCACCGAGGCCGGGCTCGAAGATCTCCAGTGGCTCGGCCACGCTCTGGCCCACGGTCATGCGCGGGTCCAGCGAGCCGATCGGGTCCTGGAACACGACCTGGGCGTGACGGCGATGACGCCTGAGCGACTCGCCGCTGATGCACTCGATGCGCTCCCCGGCCAGCCGCACACTGCCCGCGGCGATCGGGGTCAGTCCAAGCACCGCGCGGCCGAGCGTGCTCTTGCCGCAGCCCGACTCGCCGACGACGCCGAGCGTCTCGCCACGGCCGAGCACGAAGCCGACGTCGGCCACGGCGGTCAGCCAGCGCCGTCGCCAGGGCACACCGCCGGACAGCGGGAAGCGCACGTTGAGGCCCTCGACCTCGAGCAGGTGACTCATGGAGCTGGCCCGAGCGGATGGTGGCAGGCGACGCCGTGGCGGCCGGGCGTCCAGCCCGGGGCCATCTGCCGGCATCGGTCGCTGGCCTGCGCGCAACGCGGGCTGAACGCACAGCCCGCCGGTCGTCGCCCGGGCCGTGGCGGCACCCCGGGCACGGTGCGCATGGGCCGGGCCGGGTCATCGTCGAGCCGCGGCACCGCGGCGAGCAGGCCGCCGGTGTAGGGATGGCGCGGTGCGCGGAACAGGCTCGCGATGTCGCCCTCCTCCACCTTGCGCCCCGCGTACATCACCACTACGCGCGCCGCCAGGCCGGCGACGACGCCGAGATCGTGGGTGACGAGCACCAGTGCCATGCCGAGCTCCGCCTGCAGCGTGCGGAACAACTGCACGACCTGGGCCTGCACCGTCACGTCGAGCGCAGTCGTCGGCTCGTCGGCGATCAAGAGCCGCGGTCGGGCCACCAGCGCCGCGGCGATCGCGACGCGCTGGCGGGTCCCACCCGACAACTCGTGGGGGTACTGCGCGAGGCGGGCGGGCGCATCGGGCACCTGGACCAGGTCGAGCATGCGCCGGGCCTCGGCGAGGGCGCTCGCGCGGTCGGCATTGCGGTGCGCCTGCAGGGTCTCGGCCATCTGCGACCCAATGGTGAGGTGCGGCGTCAGGCTGCCGGCTGCGTCCTGGAATACGAAGCCGATGCCGGCACCGCGCAACCGGGCGAGTTTCGTCGCGTCGCCCAGTATGTCCTCGTCGTCGAAACGCACCCGCCCGGTCGCGCTGCCATTCGCGGCCAGGAGTCCCGTGGCGGCCAGCAGCGCCTGGCTCTTGCCGGAGCCCGACTCGCCGACGATCGCGACGCATTCGCGCTCTTCGACATCGAGGTCGAGTCCGTCGACCGCCGGCACCTCGCCGGCCGGCGTCGCGAAACGGACCGACAGGCCCTGGATCGACAACAAGGGCATCATCGCTCCCGCGGGTCGAGCGCGTCGCGCAACCCGTCGCCGAGGAAATTGAAGCAGAACACGATGAGCACCAGGCAGGCGGCGGGCACCAGCAGGATCCACGGCGCAGACTCCATGTCGCTGGCACCATCCGCGATCAGGTTGCCGAGACTCGCGAGCGGTTCCTGGATGCCGATGCCGAGGAAGCTCAGGAAGCTCTCGATCAGGATCATCTGCG
>CAZXAS010000167.1:0-6379 GCA_964638185.1 uncultured Steroidobacteraceae bacterium
AAGATGCCGTCGGCAACCTCGTGCACATTGGTGCCCGACTGACGGTTGGTCACTGTCATGGGAACCCCCCTTTGCAGGCGCTTTCGACTCGCAGCCGGAACGGTCCCCGGCCCGAATCCGAAGGGTAACCCATCGCTGCCCGCCGGGCGCCGCATGGGGCCGTCGTCGACCCGCGCTCCGGCAACAGCTCCTGCGTGAGCAAAACGGGCGCACATTCGGAGCGATTGTCGCCGATATGTCACATCCGGGCTGTTGCATTGCTCCGGTCCCGGCATACAGTGCGCGGCAATGAACGAGTCGCCCGGCAATCCGTTCCAGCCTTTCCGTCTCAGCCTTGCGGCCCGTCTCGGCATCGGCTTTGCGCTGATTGCCGTCGTCCTGCTCCTCGGCCATACGGCCGCGCAGCGGGACATGCGGCTCGCCATCGAGACCCTGCACGAGACCCAGACTGCGCAGGTGCCGCTGTCGCGGGCGGCCGATGCACTGACCTTCAGCGTGGTGGCCTTCGACCGTGCGGTGCTGGCCGAAGTGCGCATGCCGACCGCCGGCGACCACGCGAGCGTGTCGGAGGCGGAGGCGGCGCTGCATGCGAGCCTCGACACCTACGCGTCGCTCAAGCCGGATTCCTCCGACGAAGTGCCTCGCTTTCGCAGCGAAGTCGAGGAGCACACGCGTCTGGGATGGTCGCTGATCGACATCGGCTCGCGGCGGCGTGCGGCCCTCAATGGCATTCGCGACGCGCTGGACGAGCTGACCCAGCGCATCTCGACCGCATTCGGGTCGGACGCGCAGGTACCGGACCCTGCCCTCGCCCGCCGCGCCTACGCGGAACTCGAGCTCGAACTCGGCCGCCTGCGTGCCGCGTTCAACAGCTACCTGGTGTCCGAGCCGGGCACCGCCGACAAGGCACTGGACCGGGCGATCCGCGAGCTTCGGGCAACCCTCGATCGGCATCGCGACGAATTGCGGCGTTCGCCCGGCCGCGCCTGGCTGGAACTGGTCGACGAGGATCTCGGCAAGGTCAGGCAGTTGCAGCAGGAGGTGCTGCGCCACGATGCATCGATCGATGCGCTGCGTGGCCGGTTCGCCGAATCCGGCCTGCAGCTGCCCTTGCGGCTCGATGCCGCCCTCGCCGCCCCGGCCAGCCGGGCGGTGGCGGAGTCGGCGGGCAGCGCCGTCGACGCGACGCTGTCGGCCGACCGCGCCATCCGCCGGCTCACCTACCTGGTGCTCGGCGTCACGCTGCTGGTGTCGCTGGTGACGGTGCTCGGGGTCACGCGGCCCGTCCGGCGGCTGACCCGGGCCACACGCGCGCTGAGTCGTGGTGGTCATCACGTCCGCGTCCCACCGGGCGGCGCGCGGGAACTCGAAGAACTGGGCGAGGCCTTCAACCAGATGGCGGAACAGCTGGCGGAGGCCGACCGGGAGGTCGTGCGCAACCAGCGCGAGCTCGAGGACCGCGTCCGCGCCCGGACGCGCAAGCTCACCCATCTTGCCAATCACGATCCGCTGAGTGGCCTGCCGAATCGCCGCTTCGCCTTCAATCACCTGCGCCGCGCCGTACGCACGGCTGCGACGCGCACTGGCGGAATCGGGTTGATCGCGCTCGACATCGACAACTTCAAGGTCATCAACGACAACTTCGGCCACAACGTCGGCGACGTCCTGCTGCGCGGGGTCGCGGACCGCCTGCGGCTCCTGGTCGGCGAGCGGCGCTTCATCGCGAGGCTCGGTGGCGACGAGTTCGTCGTCTCGATGGAGGACGTCCCGGGCATCCAGGCGACCGTGGCGATGGCCGAGCGCATCGTCAACGGCTTCCGCGCCCCGCTCAATCTCGGCGGGCGGGAGATCCTGGTCAGCGTCAGTGTGGGTGTCGCGCATCTGCCGGAACACGCGGACGACGCCCCTGGCCTGGTGCGCGCCGCTGACGCCGCGTTGTTTCGCGCCAAGGCGCTCGGCCGCAATCGCATCGCGACCTTCTCGCATGCCCTGCTGGAGGGCTCCGAGGCGCGCTTCACGGTCGAGCAGTCCCTGCGCCGCGCCATCGATGCCGGCGACCTCGAGCTGCTCTATCAGCCGCAGATCTCGCTCGTCGATGGCCGCAGCGACGTCGTGGAGGCGCTCCTGCGCTGGCGGCGCACGGACGGGCCGCCGGTCCCGGCCAGCGAATTCATCGAGATCGCCGAGCAGTCCGGTCTCATCATCGAGATCGGCGAGTGGGTCCTGGCGAGCGCCGCTGCCGCGGTCGCCGACTGGCGCGCGAACGGTTTCAGCGACGCGCGGGTAGCGATCAACGTGTCGGTGCACCAGTTGCTCGACAACCGCTTCGTGGAGCGGCTGGCCGAGATTCTCGCCCGCCTGCGGCTTCCGGCCGATGCCATCGAGCTCGAGCTGACGGAAACGGCCTTCCAGACGTCCTCGTCCACCGTCGAGGCGCTGCGACGCGTCCGCGACGGGGGCGTCGCCCTGGCGCTCGACGACTTCGGCACCGGGTACTCCTCACTCACTTCCCTGTCGCGCCTGCCGCTCAAGCGGGTGAAGATCGACCGCAGCCTGATCGTCGATGCGCCGGCCAGCGCGCGGGCCGAGTCGCTGGCGCGATCGGTCATCGGCGTCTGCCACAACCTCGGGCTGCAGGTCACCGTCGAGGGGATCGAGCGGCCCGAACAGCTCGCGTGGCTGTCCGGCTGTGGGCCGGTCCATGTGCAGGGATTCCTGGTGGCGCGGCCCATGGCCGCGGCAGAGATCCCGGCATTCGCGGCCAGGAGCGTTCGACTGCTCGACGACCTGCTGGCTGGCGTCGCGCCACGGCCTGGCGGTCGCCGGACCGGTGATCCGGTGGTGCCGTTCCGCTACGGGCCGGGCGGTCGCGAGCGCTGAGGGAAGAGTCGATCCCTCAGGAAGCCGCCAGCCTGGCTTCGCTTCCCGATCTCGGGCACGAGACGCGCACCGTGGTGCCGCCGCCCGCCCTTTCCTGCAGCATCAGCGTCCCGCCGAGCACCTCGCTGCGATAGCGCATGATCTTGAGCCCCAGGCCGGATCCGAGATCTGGCGCCGGCCCGAGGCCGCGGCCGTCGTCGCTGACCTCCAGCTGTACCTGGTCGGTGCCTGGGTCGACATCGAGCGCGACGGATACCCGGGTCGCCTGTGCGTGACGGAGCGCGTTGCTGATCGCCTCCTGGGCGATGCGATAGAGGTGGTCGGCAACGATCGGGTCGAGGCCTTCCCGGGTGCCGTCGCCGACGCGGCAGTCGATGCGCGGCCCGCCGGGACGATCCAGTTGCTGTGCCAGGCTCGAGATCGCCGGCCCGAGACCGCCCTGCTCCCGGCCCGCCGGTGAGAGGCCGCGGGCGAGCTGGCGCGAGGAGACGATCGCCTCGTTGGTCAGGTCGAGGACCTCGCGCAGGCCTTCGGCGAGCGGGCTGTGATCGAGTTCGGCTGTATTGAGCAGGGTCTTGATCGACAGCGCCACGCCGGTCAGCACCTGTCCGAGGCCGTCATGAACGTCGGCGCCGAAGCGCCTGCGCTCGCGGTCGGCGATTTCCAGCACCGCGCGCTCCAGTGCCAGGCGCTCGGTGACGTCGATGATCACGGACACGGTTCCCGACGGCTTGCCCGCGGCGACCAGCGGCGACAGCCGGGTTTCGAGCACACGACGTCCATCGTCGATGACGCCGCGGTACTGCACGGGTGCGCGCTGCTCGATGGCCAGGCGGCAATAGCGTGCGAAACGTTCAGCCTCCTCCTCGCCCACCAGCTCCACGATGGGACGCCCGACGCAGTCCTCGGGCGGCACGCCCCGTATCGACCGGTTGCAGAACTCGACGCGCTGCTCGAGGTCGACGGCGATGATCCAGGTTGGTGTGCTGGTCGCCACGGCATCGAACTGCAGGCCCTGCCGCTCGAGATCGGCTTCGAGTGACTTGCGCGCCTCGATGTCGAATGCGGCACCGAGCATCCTGGCAGGCGTGCCGTCCGCGGCGCGTTCCACGATGTGGCCGAACATGGCCACCCAGCGCCAGTCGCCGCTTCGCGTGCGCAAGCGGTACTCGGCCTCGTACCGTTCGCGGTGGCCACTGGCATGGGCCCGATACGCAGCTTCCGCAAGCGGCCAGTGCGCCGGATCGATGACCTCGCGCAGCTGCGACACGTGGGCCTCGCCCTCGCAAGGGTACAGGTCGAGGTTCCGCCACCAGTCGTTCAACCAGACCAGGCGGTCCCGAACCGGGTCCCAGTCCCAGAAGCCCATCTCACGGGACCAGTCGGCAGGTCGTAGTGGCTCGGGACGGTCTTCGGGCATGGGTTGCTCCGACTCGACACGATTGAGACTAACCGGCAATCCGCGATGACGCCAACGGTCCTGCGCCGATGCATCGTGCCGGCGGCGGCGCCCGCGTGATCGATTCAGTCGCGGATGAAATCCAGCAGGTGCAGCGACACGGTCAGCACATGGGCGAGGATGGCGCCGGCGAGGAATCGTGCGGCGAGGATGTGATTCGCGCGCCAGGCGAGCGCTTCCGTCGTGCCCTGCGTCCACAGCCAGGCAGCGCCGGTCAGACCGGTGACCACGAGACTCGCCAGCGCCAGGCCCTCGATCAGGCCGAACAGGCCGCCACCCTCCGCCGCCGGCACCCTGCCGCGCAGCAATCCGGCCAGGTCACTCGTGACGGCCCCCAGGCGGCCACCGGCCCAGGGAAAGTACAGCCGCCAGCGCCCGGCCCTGAGGCAGTCGAACAGGTAGGTGATGGATACGAGCAGGGCGAGCACGCCGAGGGCGATGTGGGCGTAGTCGAGCAGGCCGGCATCGCGCCGGACGCGGCGGAGCATCGTGACCCAGGGACTGGTCAGTATGAGCCAGGCCGACAGCAGCGCCAGCACGAGGTGCTGGCGGGCCGCGAGCCTATGGAGCAGCTTGTCCACCGGTCTCCCGTGTGGACTGGCCGGACGTCATCGCCGCGACCTCGCCCGCGAAGGCGCGCACCGCGTCCCAGTTGGTGTACTCGATTCGCGTCTGAGGATCCGTCGGGCCGCCGGTCAGCCACATGATGAAGCGGATGATGTTCCGGTCCATGGCGCTGTAGCGCTGGTAGTCGAGGTTGCCACCGAACACGCCGAGCAGTCGCGGCTTCCACGGCGAGCGGGCGACGAACGCCTTGACGTAGGGATTGGTCGCTGGCGTGTTCTTGGCGGGCTTGCGTGCGACCAGGTTGACCGAGAAGAAGCCGCTCGGCCGGGTCTCGAGCAGGGCGCGATGCCGGCGGATGAAGTCGAGGACCGCGGGGTTGTGCTTGCCGTTGCGGATCGCGGCGCCGATGACGATGGCGTCATAGCCCGACGGGTCGACGTTGCCATCGACGATCGGCAGTACGTCGGCCGGCAGGCCCCGGCGCTCCAGTTCCTGCTGGATGGCCTCACAGATCCTGCGGGTGTGCCCGTACAGCCCGAAATACAGTAACAATGTCCTGGCCACGTGTAGGCACACCCCCTGCATTGCCGCGGCAGCGGCGGCGGGTCATCCGTCGGGAGAGTGCCCGAGTGGTCCGCGAAGGTAAATCGCGGCTATGCGCGCTTCACGGGCCCCGGAGTCTCGGTTCATTCCTATATGGCTGCGGGCCGATCTCGGCTACCGCGCCGCGCCGGGCACGCGGCGGGCATTGCGGGAACAACGGGATCGGGTATGGTGGCCGCGCCCCTACATGGAGAGCCCGCCGATGGCCGGCAGCAGTCTGCTCGCATTGCTCGATGACATCACGACCGTGCTGGACGACGTGGCCGTCCTGTCCAAGGTCGCGGCCAAGAAGACAGCCGCGGTGGTCGGGGACGACCTGGCGGTGAATGCCAACCAGGTGACCGGGGTCGATCCACGGCGCGAGCTACCCGTCGTGTGGAGTGTTGCCAGGGGCTCCCTCGTCAACAAGGCGATCCTGGTGCCGGCCGCACTGCTGATCAGCGCCGTGGCCCCCTGGGCCATCACGCCGCTCCTGATGCTGGGTGGCCTGTTTCTCTGCTACGAGGCCGCCGAGAAGCTCGCACACAAGTATCTTCCTGCGAAGCGCCACGAGGACGCCCGGCACCGGGCAGAGCTGGAGCAGGCGCTGGCGAATCCCGAGGTCGACCTGGTTGCGTTCGAACGCGACAAGATCAAGGGTGCCATCCGCACCGACTTCATCCTCTCCGCGGAGATCATCGCGATCTCGCTCGGCACCGTCGCGGATGCACCGCTCGGGACCCAGGCCGGTGTCCTGATCGTCATCGCCCTCGCGATCACCGTCGTCGTCTATGGCCTCGTGGCCGGTATCGTCAAGCTCGACGACCTGGGCCTCGCGCTCACGGGTCGTGGCAACGACGACGCGGCAGGCCGCGCCACCCGCGCATTGGG